>JANQGU010000443.1 GCA_028282935.1 Kiloniellales bacterium | reverse complement strand
TTTCGTGAGGTTGCCGAAGGCCTTGACCCTGAGGCTGCCGGACCTCAGCCGCGCTCCGGCTCGCTGCCGCGGCGGTACTTGAAGACGCCGCTGCCCTCGGCGACCAGGCGGCCCTCCTGGTTCACGACCTTGCAGTCGCAGAAGAAGAGCTGCCGGCCGCCGCCGGTCCGCCGCGCCTCGGCGGTCAGGCGGTCGCCCGCGCGGACCGGGCCGATGAAATGGCAGGTCAGGGAGACGGTCATGGCCTGGCGCGGCCGGGCCGGGTCGGGGCTGTAGCAGCCGCAGTAGCCGCAAGCCGAATCGATCAGGGTGGTCATGACGCCGCCGTGCAGGACCCCGCTGCGGTTCAGATGGTCTTCCCGGATCTCCAGGCCGACCTCGGCGTGATCGTCCCGCCAGGCGGTGACCCGGTAGCCGACCAGCTGGGCGAAGCGGCCCTGGTAGGGATCTTGGCTCGACATGGCCGCAGGCTGCCCGAGGCGGCCCAGGCTTGTCCAGGCCAGGCTTGTGCAGAGATGTGAGGCGAGGAAGAGCTCGGGCGCCTTCCCTGAGGCCCCGGTTTCGTGCTTTATGAGGGGCTTGGCATAGAGGAGGAGGCCGTGCAGGACGCCGGTCCTGGTCCCTGTCCCCTTTCGCCGAGGCAGGATGCCGCAGACAGCGCAAAGGTCCCTCTCATGCTCAGGTCCCGTCCCCTCGCTTCCGCAACCCCGGTCCGGCGCGCGTCTGCCCGGGCTGCGCTGGGGCCGCTCCTGGCGCTCCTGCTGGCCTCGGCGGCGGGCCTCGGTGCCGCGGCCCAGGCCCGGGCGGAGGTCAAGGCGGGGCAGGGCGGCTGGCCGCCGGGGCTTTCGGCCGAGGCCAGGCGTAGTTTCGAGGCCTATGAGCTGCGGGTCCTGGAGGCCGGGCGCGAGGTCGAGATCGCGCCGGCGAAGATGCCGAGCGCCTTCGTCGGCAGCGTCATGGTCCCGATCGCGCGCGAGACCCTGGCGGCGAATTGGCCGGCGGTGCGGGAATACGCGGACAAGGCGCTCGCCGCGCTGCCCGTCGTGGCGGCCGGGGGGCTCGAAGCGCGCAAGGCGACGGCGGTCTTTCCGCCGCCGGAGGGCCAGGAGGAGTTCGACAGGGCGCTGGCCCTGATCGGGACCCGGGAGGTGTCGCTGGCGGCGATCCGCTTCTGGGAGCCCGCGGTGGTGGCCAAGGCCGCCGCCAGCCAGATCCTGGCACAGGCGCTGGGGCCGGAGGACTATGCCCGGCACAGTATCCTCAGCGGCTTTCTTTCGGAGAGCCTGGCCCGCACGACCTGGCAGGGCGAGGAGGCCCTGATCCTGGCCCAGGGCGCCTGGGTCGTCGTCTTCGCCTACCTGCGCACGCCCAAGGGGCTGATCTTCGCCAAGCGGAGCTGGCTCTTCCCGAGGCCCGGGGTGGGGCCCGACTCCTTCAAGTAGGCCTCCTTCAAGCAGGCCCCCTATCCGCTGGAGCGCCTTCCGACAGGGGGAGGCGCCGACAGCTTCGTCCCGGGCGCCGGGCGGTGGCAGCGCCTTGACTTTTCCGTCTGGCGGATTTAGAACAAAACAAGAACAGAATGAAAGAAGAACATTATGCCGTCGGGGCCGAGAGAACGCAATGGAAAGCTGTTGGAGGACTGCGAGCCTTGGCGCCTCGAGGCGCTGCGGGCGCGGATCCGCCTGCTCGAGCGCGGCGCCGGCCGGGCCGACGGCGAGAGCCTGGTCCTGGACCTGCCGCCCCTGGATGCCGTGCTGCCGGCCGGCGGCCTGCCGCTGGCGGCCCTGCACGAGATCGCGCCGGGCAAGCCGGACTGGGACGACGGTCCCGTGACCGGCTTCTGCCTGGCCCTGCTGGTCCGTCTGGCCGTCCGCCGGCCGGGGCCGGTGCTCTGGCTGGCCTCCGGCGGCGATCTCTACGCCCCCGGCCTGGCGGCCTTCGGCTTCGACCCGACCCGGCTGATCGAAGGACGGGCGGGGGGCGACGGCGAGGTCCTCTGGGCCATGGAGGAAGGCCTGCGCTCGGGCGCCCTGGCCGCGGTGGTGGCGGAGGTCGCCGAGCTCGAGGCCACCGCCGCCCGGCGGCTGCAGCTGGCGGCGGAATCCGGCGGGGTTCCGGCCTTTCTGCTGCGCCGCTGGAGCCGGCCGGAGGCGGCGGCGCTGCCGATCGCGGCGGCCACGCGCTGGCGGGTTTCGGCGCTGCCGGCCGCCAGTTCCGCCTTGCCGGCCAGCGGCATCGCCGAGCCTAGGCCCCGCTGGCGGGTCGAGCTCCTGCGCTGCCGGGCCGGACGACCGGGAAACTTTCTGATGGAGTGGGATCATGCGACGGGTGATTTCAGTCTGGTTGCCCCGTTTTGCGACCGACCGGCTGACGCGGTCGGAACCTGCGAGGCCGAAGCCTGCGGGGAAGCTCCGGCAGAGGCCCGCCGGGCCGGCTAGGCCCCGGGTCCTGCTGCGCCAGGAGCGCGGCTGCCTGCTTCTGGCGGCGGTCGACGACCGGGCGGCGGCGGCCGGGCTGGCGCCGGGGCAGCCCCTGGCCGACGCCCGGGCGATCCTGCCCGAGCTGGAGACCGCCGAGCACGACCCCGCGGCCGACCTCCGGGCGCTCTCGGCCCTGGCCGCCTGGTGCGGCCGCTTCACCCCCTGGGTCGCCCCCGACCGCAGCGCCTGCGACGGCGGCGGGTCGGCGGGCCTGCTGCTCGACGTCACCGGCTGCGCCCATCTCTTCGGCGGCGAGGCGGCCCTGCTGGCGGCGCTGGTCGAGGGCCTGGCAAGGCAGGGCTTCGATGCCCGCGCCGCCCTGGCCGAGACCCCGGGCCTGGCCTGGGCGGTCGCCCGCTTCGGTTCCCCCGAAGGCGCTGGCCCCGGCGCCGAACGCGGCCCCGGCCAGGGTGCTGCCACCCGCGTCGTCCCGCTGGGCGCGGCAAAGGCGACCCTGGCCGGGCTGCCGGTCGCGGCGCTGCGCCTCGCCCCCGGCCAGGTCGAGCTGCTGGAGCGCCTCGGCCTGCGGCGGGTCGGCGACCTCTACGACCTGCCCGCCGGCAGCCTGGCCCGGCGCTTCGGGCCCATGGTGGCGCACCGCCTGGCCCAGGCCCTGGGCCGGACGCGGGAGGCGATCTCGCCCCTGACGCCGGTGCCGCCCTTCGTCGAGCGCCTGGCGCTGCCGGAGCCGAGCGACGCGCCCGAGGCCATCGCGCTGGGCCTGGAGAGCCTGATCCTGGCACTCTGCCGCCGCCTGGAAGAACGCGGCCAGGGCGCGCGGCGCCTGGTCTTCACCCTTTACCGGGCCGACGGCAGCCTCGGCCGCTTGAAGCTGGGCACCAGCCGGCCGAGCCGCGAGCCCCAGCACCTGAAGCGTCTCTTCGCCCAGCGCCTGGAGCAGGTCGATCCCGGCTTCGGGGTCGAGGTCATGACCCTCGCCGCCACCCTGGCCGAGCCGCTGACCGCCCTGCAGAGCGTCCTGCCCTGCGCCCTCGGCGCCTCGGCCCGGCCTGCGGCGGCGGCGGAGAGGAAAGCTCCGGCCTTCGAGGCCGGCCCGGCCCGGGCGTTGGGACCGGTCCCGGCTACCGAGGCACTCCTTTCCGAAGCCCCCCCTTCTGAGGCCTTGGGCGAGGTCGTCGACCGCCTGGTGAACCGCCTGGGCGCCGCCCGCGTCACCCGCCCCGAGCCGCGCGAGAGCCACCTTCCCGAGCGGGCGCTGGCCGCGGCGCCGCCGCTGGAGGCCCCGGCCCCAGCCACGGTTCCGACCGCGGCCTGGCGCCGCCCGCAGCAGCCACGGCCGCTGCGGCTCCTGCCGCGGGCCCAGCCGATCGAGGCCATGGCACTGCTGCCCGACCATCCGCCGGCGCAGTTCCGCTGGCGCCGGTTGCTGCACAGGGTCGCCGCCGCCGAGGGCCCGGAGCGTCTGAGCCCGGAATGGTGGCACCCCGAGCCGGCCAAGGCGGCCGAGCCGGTCCGCGACTACTTCCGGGTCGAGGACGACGACGGCCGCCGCTACTGGGTCTACCGGGCCGAGGGGCGCTGGTACCTGCACGGCCTCTTCGCCTGAGGGTTGGGCCCGAGGATGGGCCCGAGGACTAGACCTGAGGACTAGACTTGAGGACTGGGCCTGAGGATGGCCGCCTGGAGATGACGGGAACAGCGGGCTATGCCGAGCTCGAGGTCACGACCAACTACAGCTTCCTGCGCGGCGGCTCGCATCCGGGCGAACTGGTGACCGCCGCCGCGGCCCTGGGCCTGGCCGCCATCGGCGTTGCCGATCGCAATTCCCTGGCCGGCGTGGTGCGCGCCCATGTCGCCGCCAAGGAGGCCGGCCTGCGCCTGCTGGTCGGCGCCCGCCTGGCGCCCCGGGACGGGCCGGAGATCCTCTGCTATCCCCGCGACCGGGCCGCCTACGGCCGGCTGTCCCGCCTGTTGACCCTGGGCAAGCGCCGGGCCGAGAAGGGCGATTGCCACCTGACCCTGGCCGATATCCAGGCCGAGGCCGCCGGCGGCCCGGGTGGCCCGGGTGGCCCGGGTGGACAGGTCTTCATCGTCCTGCCGCCCGAGGTTCCCGACGCCGCCTTCGCCCGGCAGCTCCAGGCCTTCGCCGGGGCGGCGGCCGGGTCCTGCTACCTGGCCGCCCGGATGCTCTATCGGGGCGACGACCGGCCGCGCCTCGCGCGCCTGGCCAGCCTGGCCCGGGCCAGCGCCGCGCCCCTGGTCGCGACCAACGACGTCCGTCTGCACCATCCCGGGCGCAAGCCCCTGCTCGACCTCGTCACCTGCATCCGCGAGCACTGCACCATCGACGAGGCCGGCTTCCGCCTGGCCGCCAACGCCGAGCGCCACCTGAAGCCGCCGGCTGAGATGGCTCGGCTGTTCCGCGATCACCCCGAGGCCGTCGCGCGGAGCCTGGAGATCGCCGAGGCCTGCCGCTTCTCCCTCGACGAGCTGAAGTACGAGTACCCCGACGAGACCACCAGCGAGGGCCGCAGCCCGCAGGAAGAACTCGTACACCTGACCTGGCAGGGCGCACGGGAACGCTATCCGGGAGGTCTTCCCGAAGACGTACGTACGGCCGTGACCCACGAGCTGGACCTGATTGCGGGACTCGGCTACGCGCCCTACTTCCTCACCGTCCACGACCTCGTCCGCTTCGCCAGGAGCCGGGGAATCCTCTGCCAGGGCCGCGGTTCCGCCGCCAATTCCGCAGTCTGCTACTGCCTCGGCGTCACCTCGGTCGATCCGGACCGGGTCGAGCTGCTGTTCGAGCGCTTCGTCAGCGCCGAGCGCAACGAGCCGCCGGACATCGACATCGATTTCGAGCACGAGCGCCGCGAGGAGGTGATCCAGTACGTCTACGACAAGTACGGCCGCGACC
The DNA here is from genome assembly GCA_028282935.1 of Kiloniellales bacterium. Classification (GTDB taxonomy): domain Bacteria; phylum Pseudomonadota; class Alphaproteobacteria; order Kiloniellales; family JAKSBE01; genus JAKSBE01. Next base: position 424 of record JANQGU010000443.1, on the reverse strand, counting down.
GGGCCGGCCTGGCGGCGACCGTGATCTGCTACCGCAGCCGCGGCGCGATCCGCGAGGCCGGCAAGGCCATGGGCCTTTCCGCCGACACGGTCTCGGCCCTGGCCGGCACGGTCTGGGGCTGGAGCGATCAGGCCATCGACGAGGCCCGGATCCGCGAGCTGGGTCTGGACCCCGGCGACCGCCGCCTGCGCCAGACCCTGGAGCTGACCCGCGAGCTGATCGGCTTTCCCCGCCATCTCTCGCAGCACGTCGGCGGCTTCGTCATGACCCGCGGCCCGCTGTCCGAGGTGGTGCCGATCGAGAACGCCGCCATGCCGGACCGCACGGTGATCGAATGGGACAAGGACGACCTCGACGCCCTGGGCATCCTCAAGGTCGACGTCCTGGCGCTGGGCATGCTGACCTGCCTGCGCAAGGGCTTCGA
>JANQGU010000218.1 GCA_028282935.1 Kiloniellales bacterium | reverse complement strand
CAGGCGGCGGTTGATCACCAGGCCCATGGCACCGCGCGGATCGTGCTCCAGCATGAAGATCACCGTGTGGTCGAAGTTGGGGTCGCGCAGCTCTTCGCGTGCCACCAGCAGCCGCCCCGCCAGGAAGGTCTCCGTCTCGCCGTCCCGGCCCGCGGTTGGGGCTGGATCGGCGGGGCCGGCAAGGGCCGGCAGCAGCGTACCCAGCAGGGCGAAGAGGCAGAACCTGCGGCGCACGCGGGTGAAAGCGGTCGTGCTTGACGTCATCGCGGCCTCGTGATTGCAGCGGCGGGCGTCGGCGGTATTTCCCGGTATGGCCCGGCAGGCCTGCTATGGTATCAGAGAACGCGCTCACCACGGGCCGCGAATCGCGCCCCTTGGTGAAACGCGACAGGTTGTTGGGAGAGACTTGCGTGCGGCCGGCTTGCAGACCTCTTGCTGTGGTCACTGTCCGCCTGGTGTGGATCGCCTTGGCCTGTCTCGGCCTGGCGGCTTGCTCTGAGCCCTTTCCGACCACGCCGCCGACCGTGGTCGACAAGGACACGGGCAAGCCCATGGGCGATCTGATCTCCTTCTGCTACGGCACCGAGATGAACGGCCCGGAGGAGATCAAGGCCGTGGCGGAGGAGCGCTGCGAGGGCCGCCTGGTCTTCGTCGAGCAGAACATGTTCTTCAACGGTTGCCCGCTCCTGCAGATCGCCCGCGTCACCTACCAGTGCCTGCCGTTGGAACGCGAAGAGGCCGGCGGTTCCAGCGGCGTCCCGCGTCCCTGAGCGGATGTGGCGATGGTGACCAGGCTTCGCCGCGTCCTTGCCGCCGCCGTGTTGCTCGGGCTCTGGGTGGCCCCTGCGCAGGCGTTTGAGGCCTTCGTGTCGGTCGACGACTACATGGCGGCCTCGCGCGCGGAGCGCCTGTCCTTCCTGGCCGGAGTCTATGACAGCTTCAACACGATCCAGGACGCCGGGCTGTTTTCCAGCGAAGCCCTGTCGACCACGGTCGAGCGGATCATCGACTGCACCGCGCCCATGAAGATCGAGGAAATCGAGACGCTCTTCACCGCCTGGCTGGAGCAGAACCGGGCCGAGTGGGATTCGGCCGCGGCCTCGCTCTTCGTCTTCACCTTCGACGACTACTGCCGGTAGCCGGACGGCGTCCACTCGGCGCGCACCTCGGGGTCGGTCTCCCGCGACAGCCGGGCGCTCCGCTCCGCCTCGAAGGCCGCCGGATCGGCGAGGCGGCCGAAGGCCCAGATCGCCATGGCGCGGACCAGGGGCGAGGGGTCGTCGAGCAGGCCGCGCGCGGTGGCTGCCAGTTCCGGGGCGCCGCTGTTGCCGATCGCGATCAGGACGTTGCGGACGAAGCGGTCGCGGCCGCTCCGCTTGATCGGGCTGCCGGCGAAGACCTTCCGGAAGCCGGCGTCGTCCAGCGCCGCCAGGTCGGCGAGCCGGGGCGCGGTCAGCTCGGCGCGGGGCAGGAAGGCGGGCTCCGTGCTGCGCCGGGCGAACTTGTTCCAGGGGCAGACCGCCAGGCAGTCGTCGCAGCCGTAGATCCGGTTGCCCAGGGGTACCCGGAACTCTACCGGGATGTGGCCCTTGTGCTCGATGGTCAGGTAGGAGATGCAGCGCCGGGCGTCCAGGCGGTAGGGCGCCGGGAAGGCCTCGGTCGGGCAGGCCTCCAGGCAGCGCCGGCAGGAGCCGCAACGGTCGGTCTCGGCCGGGTCGGGGGGCAGCGCCAGGCTGGTGAAGACCTCGCCCAGGAACAGCCAGGAGCCGAAGTCGCGGGACACCAGGTTGCTGTGCTTGCCCTGCCAGCCGACCCCGGTTCGCGCGGCCAGCGGCTTCTCCATCACCGGCGCGGTGTCGACGAAGACCTTGACCTCGCAGGCCAGGGTCTCCGACATCCAGCGGCCCAGGGCCTTGAGCCGGCGCTTGAGCAGGTCGTGGTAGTCGCGGCCCCGGGCGTAGACCGAGACGTTGCCCCGCTCGGGCGCCGCCAGCAGGGCGAGCGGATCGCCCGCGGGCGCGTAGTTGGCCGCCAGGACGATGACGCTGCGCGCCTCCGGCCAGAGCCGTTGCGGGTCGCCGCGCCGTTCCGCGGTGTCCGCGAGCCAGCCCATGTCGCCGTGGCAGCCCTCGGCCAGGAATCCGGCCAGGTTCTCGCGGGCGCTTTCCGACAGCGCCGCCGGCGCGAAGCCGACCGCATCGAAGCCGAGCGCCAGGGCCTGCTCGCGGATCGCGGCCTTGGGGTCCAGCGGGGTCTTCTCGGTCATGGCGGCCCAAGACTCCGGTGTCGGCAGGTCCCGCTACAGCGGCGGCAGGTCGCCGGCCGCCTGCTCCGCCTCGAACTCGGCGACGAAGGCCTCGAGGCGGCCTTCGGCGATGGCCGCGCGCAAGCCGGCCATCAACTCCTGATAGTAGGTCAGATTGTGCAGGGTCAGAAGGATCGGTCCCAGCATCTCGCCGCTGCGGACCAGGTGGTGCAGGTAGGCGCGGCTGTAGGCCCGCAGCTCCTGGTTCGGGCTCTCCGGGTCCAGCGGCCGCGGATCGTCCTTGTGCCGGGCGTTGCGCAGGTTGACCACGCCGCGCCGGGTGAAGGCCTGGCCGGTCCGGCCGCTGCGGGTCGGCAGTACGCAGTCGAACATGTCGATGCCGCGCTGCACGGCGCGGACGATGTCGTCGGGCTTGCCGACCCCCATCAGGTAGCGCGGGCGGTCCTCGGGCAGGGCCGGCAGGGTCTCGTCCAGCACCTTCAGCATGGTCTCCTGGCCTTCGCCCACCGCGAGGCCGCCGACCGCATAGCCCTGGAAGCCGATGTCGATCAGGCCGGCGGCGGACTCCCGGCGCAGCCCGGGATAGACGCTGCCCTGGACGATGCCGAAGAGGCCGCGCCCGGGACGGCCGGGGAAGGCCTCCTTGCAGCGCGCCGCCCAGCGCAGGGAGAGGCGCATGGACTCCGCCGCCTCGGCCTCGCCGACCGGGAAGGGCGTGCATTCGTCCAGGACCATGGTGATGTCGACCCCCAGCAGATCCTGGATCTCCACCGCCCGCTCCGGGGTCAGCTCGTGCGGCTGGCCGTCGACGTGGGAGCGGAAGGTCACGCCCCGCTCCGTGATCTTGCGCAGCTCGGCCAGGGACATGACCTGGAAGCCGCCGGAATCGGTCAGGATCGGCCGCGGCCAGTTCATGAAGCGGTGCAGCCCGCCGAGCCGGGCGATGCGCTCGGCGCCGGGCCGGAGCATCAGGTGGTAGGTGTTGGACAGGACGATCTCGGCGCCCGTGGCCGCGACCTCGCCGGGGCGCAGGCCCTTGACCGTGGCCGCGGTGCCGACCGGCATGAAGGCCGGCGTCTCGACGCTGCCGTGGGCGCAGGTCAGGCGGCCGCGGCGGGCCGCGCCGTCCCGCGCCTCGACCCTGTAGCCGAAGGCCGGCGGGCTCATGCCTCCTCCTGCCGGGTCAGCAGGCAGGCATCGCCGTAGGAGAAGAAGCGGTAGCGCTGGGCCACCGCATGGGCGTAGGCCCGCTTCATGCGCCCCAGTCCGGCGAAGGCGGCGACCAGCATGAAGAGGGTCGAGCGGGGCAGGTGGAAGTTGGTCACGAGCAGATCCACAGCCTTGAAGCGGTAGCCGGGCAGGATGAAGAGATCGGTCTCGCCTGAAAAGGCCGGGATGCGGCCGTCCTCCGATGCTGCGGCCTCCAGGACGCGCAGCGCCGTGGTGCCGACGGCGACGATGCGGCCGCCCGCGGCCCTGGTCGCGTTGATGGCCTCGGCGGCCTCCGGGGTGATCTCGGCGACCTCGCTGTGCATGCGGTGGTCGCGGGGATCCTCGGCCTTGACCGGCAGGAAGGTGCCGGCGCCGACGTGCAGGGTGACGGCGACGCGGCGCAGGCCGCGCGCCTCCAGGGCCGCCAGCAGGGGCTCGGTGAAGTGCAGGCCGGCGGTCGGCGCCGCGACCGCGCCCTCCCGGGCGGCGAAGACGGTCTGGTAGTCCGCGCGGTCGCGGGCATCCGGGCCTGCCTCGCGCTGGATGTAGGGCGGCAGGGGCGCCGCGCCGTGGCGGGCGAGGGCGGCCATCAGCTCGGCGCCGCCCCGGTCGAAGGCCAGGGTGACCTCGCCGCCTTCGCCCTTGGCGGCGACCTCGGCGGTGAAGGTCTCGTCCTGCTCCGGGGCGAAGTCGACCCGGTCGCCGGGGCGCAGCCGCTTGGCCGGCCGGGCGAAGGCCCGCCAGCGCTCCGGGCCCTCGCGCTTGTGCAGGGTCACCTCGATCCGCGCCTGGCCGCGGCGGCCGGTGAGGCGCGCCGGGATCACCTTGGTGTCGTTGACCACCAGGAGGTCGCCGGGCTCCAGGAAGCCGGGCAGCTCCGCGATCCGGCTGTCGGTCAGGCCGTCGCGGACCACCAGGAGCCGCGCGGCCTCCCGGGGTTCGGCGGGGCGCTGGGCGATCAGCGCCTTGGGCAGGTCGAAGTCGAAGTCATCGGTGCGCATGGCGGCGTCCCTGTCGCCGGAACCGCCGCCCGAGTCAAGCCGCGTGGTCCCTGAGCGGCCAAGCGGCGTCGCTCGCAAGCGGACATCCGGCCGCGGACCTGTCGCAGGATGGCCGCCGGAGGACAGCAGCATGAGCCGCAAAGCGAACATCATCTTCATCATGGCCGACCAGCTCGCCGCCCCGGCCCTGCCGGCCTACGGCCACAAGGTGGTCAAGGCGCCGCACATCCAGGGCCTGGCGGAACGGGGCGCGGTCTTCGACGCCGCCTACTGCAACAGCCCGCTCTGCGCGCCCTCGCGCTTCTCGATGCTCTCGGGGCGCCTGCCCTCGGAGATCGGCGCCTACGACAACGCGGCCGAGTTCCCGGCGACCGTCCCGACCTTCGCCCATATGCTCAGGCTCGGCGGCTACCGGACCATCCTGTCCGGCAAGATGCACTTCGTCGGCCCGGACCAGCTGCACGGCTTCGAGGAGCGGCTGACCACCGACATCTATCCCGCCGACTTCGGCTGGGCCGCCGACTGGGAACGGCCCGAGCGGCGGCTGGACTTCTACCACACCATGTTGAGCGTCGTGGAGGCCGACGCCTGCCGGCGCAGCCAGCAGATCGACTTCGACGAGGAGGTCGCCTACCAGGCCGAGCGCAGGATCTACGACCTGGCGCGCGACGGCGACGAGCGACCCTTCTTCCTCCTGGTCTCCTTCACCCATCCCCACGACCCCTACACCATCGGCCAGGAGTACTGGGACCTCTACCGGCCGGAGGATATCGACCTGCCGGCGGTCCCGGCCCTGGCGCGCGAGGACATGGACCCGCACAGCCAGCGCCTCCACGACGCCCTCGGCCTGGCCGACTATGCCCTGACCGAGGCGCGCATCCGCAACGCGCGGCGGGCCTATTACGGGGCGATCTCCTACGTCGACGCCAAGGTCGGCCGCCTGCTGGCGACCCTGGAGGCGGCGGGCCTGGCCGAGGACAGCATCGTCGTCTTCGCCGCCGACCACGGCGACATGCTCGGAGAGCGGGGCCTCTGGTACAAGATGTGCTTCTACGAGTGGGCGGCGCGGGTGCCCTTGATCGTCGCCGCGCCGGAGCGCTTCGGCCCGGGCCGGATCGCCCAGCCGGTCTCCCTGATCGATCTCTTCCCGACCTTGCAGGACCTCGGCGGCCTGGCCGGGCTCGAGCTGCCGGAGGCGCTCCCGGGCCGCAGCCTCCTGCCCCTGATGGAAGGCGGCGAGGGCGGACCCGAAGCCGTCCACGGCGAATACCTGGGCGAGGCCGCCGTCGGCCCGCTGCTGATGATCCGGCGGGGCCGATACAAGTATGTCCTGGGCACGGACAGCCCGCCGCAGCTCTTCGACCTGGAGGCGGACCCGCAGGAGCTGAGCAATCTCTCCGGCCAGGCGGCCCTCGCCGAGGTCGAGGACGGCTTCGCGCGGGAGGCCGCGCAGCGCTGGGACCTCGAGGCCCTGCGCGCCGAGGTGATCGCCGACCAGCGCCGGCGCCGCTTCGTCCAGGAGGCGCAGCTGATCGGCGCGCACACGCCCTGGGACTTCCAGCCGATCTTCGACGCCAGCGAGAGCTACGCCCGCAACACCCGCGCGATCCTCGGCGACCTGGAGAACCGGGCCCGGCTGCCCTATCGGGAGTCCCCGGCGCCCGACGGGCCCGGGGCATTGCGTCGCGAATCGTAGCGCAGGCCCAGGCTCAGGCGGTCCTCGGTGACCTCGCCCAGGAAGTGGAAGGGCCGGGGCCGGTTCGAGAGGTAGCCCGGCGCGCGCATCAGCAGCAGGTGGCCGGGCGGGGCCGGGACCTCGCGGGCCGCGGCGCCCTGGCGGTCGGCGCAGACGAAGAAGGGCGCGGCACCGCGCAGCGTGATGATGGCGACCAGGCCGCGATAGCCGATGTGGTCGCGGTGCGGCGTGATGCCGAAGGACCCCCGGCGGTAGTGCTGCAGGATCAGGTCGTTCAGCCGGAAGCCCGCCGGGTCGTCGAGGCGCGGCGCCAGCGCCAGGGCCTCGACCAGCCGGGTCCCGAGCGCCGCCGCGAGGACGTGGAAGCCGCTGTCCGGCGGGAAGTCCAGCGTGACGTCGAAGTCCTGGCGCACCGCCGCCGCGCCGCTGCCGATGATCGCCTGGCCGGGACGGAAGGCCAGCCCTGCCGCCTCGGCGCAGAGGGCGCCGCAGTCCTCGCTGCCGAGCAGGGGCAGCGAGGCTGCATCTTCTTCGGCCAGCCGCTCGATCACCGTCGCCAGCGCCGCCGGCGTCGCGTGAAAGCGAAAGCCCGGCCCCCTTGCCGCGCCGCTCATGGCGTTTCCTCGGGCAGCCGGCGGCCGCGCCGCCAGTCCCAGGGGCGGACGAAGCGGCCGCGCCAGAGTCCGTGGTTCCTCGCCTCGGCCTCGCGCTGGAAAGGAAGGTAGTGCTCGGACATCTTGCGGTCGGCCAGGGCCCAGCCGGTGTAGACCATGCCTTCGGAAAGGTCGTAGCCGGCGGCCTCGCAGCGGGCGACCTCCGCCCCCTCCGCCGGCAGCGGCGCGCAGGTCACCGGGATGCCCGCGGTCAGGTCGAGCAGGGCGCTGCGCGCGACCTCGCCGCAGTCGTAGAGCTTCTTCAGCAGGCAGCGCTGGCCCGGCTCGGGCGCGTCGATGGCATAGAGCCGGAAGCGCCGGCCCTCGATCTCGATCAGGTCTCCGGCCAGGACCTCCGGCTGGCCCGTGACCGACTCGGGTCTCTCGGCCGGCTCGCCGGCGAGGGCCGGGCCGGCGGACAGGACCCAGAGCATGAGCAGGCAATCCCACAGGCGCATGGCGAATCCTCTGCCGGAGCCTCGTTGGCGTGGCGCTCGATTATGGGGCCGCGGCGCTGTGGCGCTCAAGGTCGTCCGCGACTAATCCTGCTTGACCGGTGACGGGAGGCTTGGGCAGAAGGAGGACACTCGAACGAAGGAACCTTCCGATGTCCAACGCGCTCCACGCGGCCGAACGTATCGCCGTGATCGGCCTGGGTTACGTGGGCCTGCCGGTGGCGGCGGTCTTCGCCCGCCGTTTCCCCGTCGTCGGCTACGACATCGACGCCGCCAGGGTGGCGGCCTTGAGCCGCGGCGAGGACTGGACCGGCGAGGTCGCCTCGGCGGACCTGGAGGCCCTGACGGATCTCGAGGTGACCGGCGATCCGCTGGCCCTGGAGGGCGCGACGGTCTTCATCATCGCGGTGCCGACCCCGGTCGACAGCGACCGGCGGCCTGACCTGGGCGCCCTGCTGCAGGCTTGCGACGATATCGGGCCGGCCCTGTCGCCAGGGAGCCTGGTCGTGATCGAGTCGACGGTCTACCCCGGGGTCACCGAGGAGGTCTGCGGGCCGCGCCTGGAGGCGGCCTCGGGCCTGCGCGCCGGCCGCGACTTCACGCTGGGCTACTCGCCGGAACGGATCAATCCGGGGGACAAGAAGCGGCGGCTGGAGACCATCACCAAGGTGGTCTCCGGCCAGGACGCGGCGACCCTGGACCGGGTCGCGGCGCTCTACGGCGCGGTGGTCGAAGCCGGCGTCCACCGGGCGCCCTCGATCAAGGTGGCCGAGGCCGCCAAGGTGATCGAGAACACCCAGCGCGACCTCAACATCGCCTTGATGAACGAGCTGGCGGTCATCTTCCACCGCCTCGACATCCCGACCCGGGACGTGCTGGCGGCGGCGGGTACCAAGTGGAACTTCCTTCACTTCACGCCGGGCCTGGTCGGCGGCCACTGCATCGGCGTCGATCCCTACTACCTCACCGCCAAGGCCGAGGCCGTCGGCTACCATCCGGAGGTGGTCCTGGCCGGCCGGCGCATCAACGACGGCATGGGCAGCTTCATCGCCCAGGAGCTGCTGCGCTGCCTGGCCAGGCGCAAGGGCTCGCTGTGCGACATGCGGGTCGCGATCCTGGGGCTGACCTTCAAGCCGGACGTCCCGGACCTGCGCAACAGCAAGGTCCCCGACATCGCCGCCGAACTGGCCAGCTTCGGCGTCGCCGCCCTGGTTCACGACCCCCTCGCGGTGCCGGATGTCGCCAGGCAGGCCTACGGGATCGAGCTTGCCGCCTGGGACGCCCTCGCCGGGCTCGATGCCCTGATCCTGGCCGTGCCGCATCGCGCCTACCTCGAACGGCCGGTGGCCGAGATCCTGGCGCCGCTCAAGCCGGACGGCGTCGTCTTCGACGTCAAGAGCGCGCTGGACCCGGCGGAGATCCCGGAGGGCCTGTTCTACTGGAGCCTCTAGCCCGGGCTGAGCCCGATCGGACTCGATCCGGGCGCAGAACGCGTCAGGACCCGCTGAACCTGGGCGCGCGCTTCTCGCTGAAGGCGGCGACGCCCTCGCGAAAATCCGCGCTGCCGGCCGCCTGGGCCTGCAGCGCCCGCTCGACGTCGAGCTGCGCGGACAGGCCGTGGCTGGCGCCGGCGTTCAGGGCTTCCCGGATCATCGTGTAGGCCCGGGTCGGCCCCTTGGCGAGGCGGGCCGCCAGGGCCTGCACCTCCGACGCGAAGCTGTCGTCCGGCACCGCCCGGTAGATCAGGCCCCAGGCCACGGCCTCCTCGGCGGACAGCGGTTCGGCCAGCAGCATCAGGGCGCGGCTGCGCGCCTCGCCGATCAGCCGCGGCAGCAGCCAGGTGCCGCCGCAGTCCGGGACCAGGCCGATGCGGGTGAAGGCTTCGACGAAGCTCGCCGACTGCGCCGCGACCACCAGGTCGCAGTGCAGGGCGATGTTGGCGCCGGCCCCCGCCGCGATGCCGTTGATCGCGGCGATCGTGGGGACCCGCAGGGCGCGCAGGGCGTCGATCATGGGATGATAGAACTCGTCCAGGGACTCGGCGACGGTCTCGGCTGGACTGGCGGTCTGCACCACGGCCTCGGTCAGGTCCTGGCCCGAGCAGAAGCCCCGCCCGGCACCGGTCAGGACCAGGACGCGGACCGTCTCGTCCTCCTCGATCCGGCCCAGGGCGACCCGGATCTCGCGCAGCATGGGCCGGGTGATGGGGTTGAGGCGTTCGGGGTCGTTGAGGGTGATGCGGGCGACGCCGTCCTGCGTCTCGTAGAGGATCGTCTCGAATTCCATGGCGGGACCTTCCGGGCTCGGGTGACCTCGGGATCGAGCTTATCGCAGGTTGCGGCCTGGAGGCTAAATCTCCTTGCTGCGAAGCGCCTCGGGCTGATCTAGTGTGGCGGCCGGACAGGGAGCGAGCGAGCCCGAGATGAGCGAAACCTTCCTCGACACCAAGGGTCTGAAGTGCCCGATCCCGGTGCTGCGCGCCCGCCGGGCCATGAAGCCCCTGGGCGCCGGCGAGGTCCTCGAGATCCACGCCACCGACCCCAGCTCGGTCCAGGACTTCAGGGCCTTCTGCGAGACCACCGGCGACGAGCTCCTGGAGAGCCGCGAGGACGAAGGCGTCTACGTCTTCAGGATCCGGAAGGCAGGGTAGATCAAACCCCGTTCAACCGGAATCGATTGAACGAGGTTTGATCTATTTCATATAGATAGAGCGGCTTATCCGCGTTCAGGTGAACGCGGGCTGCTCTAAGCTCCGGGCTCAATCGAGTGTTTCTTTACGATCACCAAGTCTCGATGGGGGGCTCTCCAAAGCTGCAGGCAGTAGCGATCGTCGCCCTCCAGACCGGTGCCGTCGACAGAGTCGAGAGCGCCATAGAGCACACGGGCGCGATAGCAGCCGGGATCAAGCCCGATCCTCCGCGCGTCGGGAAAGTAATCGGTGCAGCCCGCCACGACGATCTTTCCCGAGTCGACTTGAATGCTGCATTCGACGATGTGGTCCCACGAGTTGGCATCCGTCTCTGGCTTCGAGCTGTGAACCTCAATTGACACGGGTACCATCATGTTCCGGACCGTGCCGACGACGATCGCACCGGGGGCGATGGCCAGGTGACGATCGAACGCTTCGTCGGTCCAGGCGTCGCCGCCATAGGGCTCCGCCGCCTCGTCCTGGAGATAGAACTGATAATGGTCGGCGAAAAGCTCGAAGGACTCTTCTTTCAGTAGCACGTCAGCTCCGGAGACTTGCTGCTTCTCGGGCCAGCCGGGTCATGACCATAGCACTCGGTCTTGCCGGCGTATCTGTCGCCTGGTCCGCCGGGGTCAAGCTTTACCCCTATACCCGACCCGGCTGGCCGGGTCGGTGAAGCCGGCGGCCTCGATGTCGGCCAGGACGATGCCCAGCAGGTCCTTGCGGCCCAGGGTCTTGAGCGAGTCCGCCAGGATCAGGAAGAAGAGGTCGCGCTGCGCGTCGCTGCCGCCCATCTGCCAGAGCAGCCGCCGGCTCGGCAGCAGCAGGTCCACGACCCGCTGGTGCGCGCCCTTGCGATGGGCGATGGCGGCCTCGGCCGCCGGAATCGCCGCTGCCCGGTAGCGCGGCCCGAAGGTGCCCTGGTCCTCGGCGGCGAAGCCGCGCATCGAGGCGAGCAGGGTCTCGGCCTCCGCGAAGCGGCCGGTGGCGGCCAGGATCACGGCGAAGTGGGCGCTGGTGAAGGGACTGGTATGGTCCTCCAGGCGGGCCAGGGCCAGCTCGGCGAGCTCGTCCCAGCGCCCGCCCACAGCGACGCCGCGCAGCTCGAGGCGAAGCAGCATCGAGGCGCCGTTCTGCAGGTCGATGTAGAGGTCGGGCAGGGCTTGCAGCAGGGGATGCTCGCGGTTGCGCACCCAGGCGTCGTAGATCTCCAGCACGGCCTCCGTCTCGCCGCGCTCCAGGTGGAAGAGGCAGCGGTGCCACCAGAGGTGCAGGCACATCTGGTTGGCCTCGGCCCAGTTGTCCTTCAGGCCCTCGAGCCAGG
>JANQGU010000176.1 GCA_028282935.1 Kiloniellales bacterium | reverse complement strand
CGGCTACATCCACGAGTGGGGCATGGAGCAGCTGGTCCGCGACGCCCGCATCGCCCAGATCTACGAGGGCGCCAACGGCATCCAGGCGCTCGACCTGGTCGGCCGCAAGCTGGGCCAGGGCATGGGGCGCCTGCTGCGGCAGTTCTTCCACCCGGTCCAGGCCTTCATCGAAGCGCACCAGACCGACCCGGAGCTGGCCGAGTTCGTGCTGCCCCTGGCCAAGTCCTTCGCCAAGCTGCAGCAGGCCACCGCCTGGATCGCCCAGCAGGGCCTGGCCGATCCGGAGGAGGCGGGCGCCGCCTCCAGCGACTACCTGAAGCTTTTCGCGCTGACGGCGCTGGCCTACCTCTGGGCCCGCATGGTCGTGATCAGCAAGCCGCAAGCGAACGGCGCGGCCAACGGCGGGGCGGCGAACGGCGACGCGGGCTTCCACGACGCCAAGCTGGCCACGGCGCGCTTCTACATGGCCCGGGTGCTGCCGGAGTCCTCGGCCCTCTTCACCGCCATCATGGCCGGCAAGAAGCCCCTGATGGCGCTGGACGCGGAGGCCTTCTAGGCCGGCACGCCGAAAACACAGGGATGCGCCTGGAGAGGACGCGCCCGCTACCCTAGGGTTCTCGGAGCACCCGGCTCCGTAGGGGGCCGAGGGCACTGGGCGAGAGGGACCTATGCGCGCTTCGATTCGGTCGCCGTCTGGTGAATCCCGGTGGCCCCTGCAGGCCGTCCTTCTGGGCCTCGCCGCCTGCGCGGCCGCGCTGTCGCCGGCGCGGGCGGAGAACCTCGACGTCATCCAGTACAACGTGCAGTTCGTCGCGCCCTGGGACTTCAGCCGGGCGTCTCCGAGCCATTACCCCAACACCGAGGAGCGCGCGCGGGCCATCGGCCAGGCGCTGGCCTGCTACGACATCGTGGCCCTGAACGAGACCATCAACGACCGGCGCCGGCGGCAGATCCTGGCAGCCATGGAGGCGGCGGCAGCGGCCTGCGGCAAGCCCTCGCGCTTCGGCGGCGGCAACAGCTTCCAATTGCTGGCCGGGCCGAGCTTGCCGCCGGCGGCGCAGGGCTGGCCGAGCCTGGCGGCGCTGGCCGCCTTCGCGCGCTCGGACGTGCCGATGGCGGTGACCGACGACGAGGTCGCGATCGTCACCCGCCTGCCGGTCATCGCCAGCGGCTCACACATCTTCGGCAGCGCCCGAGGCACCGATGCCCTCACCGCCAAGGGCGTGCTGCACGCCCGGCTCGGGCGCAGCGGAGCGGCCCGCCCGGGCGACGCCATCGAGGTCTTCGTCACCCACCTCCAGGCCAACCACGCCGAGATCCGCCGCAGCCAGTTCGCCGAACTGGCCGCCTTCGTCGCGACCCGGGCCGAGCCCGGATTGCCGGCCCTGCTGCTCGGCGACTTCAACATCGACGGCGCCGCGGCGGCCCGTGCCGACCCGCAGGGCGAGTACCGGAACATGATGCGCCACCTGGCGCCCCTGGGCTTCCGCGACCTGGGCCTGGCGCTGGGCGGCACCGACAGCTGGGAGCGCCGGCGCATCGACTACATCTTCCTGCGCGGCGAGGGGCTCCAGGCGCGGGACGCCAGGGTCGAGACCTTCGGCGAGCTGCCCTTCGACGCCCTCTCCGACCACGCCGCGGTCACCGCGGCGCTGCGCTGGGCCCGAGCGGTCGTGCCGACCCCGCCCTGATGCGGCGCTTGACGGCCCCGCCGGCCCTGGCGGAACCTTGCCATATGGGCCGTCTGGGCCATATGGGCCGTCTGGCGCGCTGAAGGGAGGCCTGCCCTGCTGGAGCCGGAGGAACCGCAGTCTCGAGGCGAGCCGGCCGGACTGAGTGCCCGCCTGGCAGCGCATCCCTTCTTCCGCGACCTGGAAGGGACGGCGCGCGCGGCCATCGAGGCCGGGGTCGACTGGCTCTGCCTGCCCGGCGGCTGGCGGCTGTTCCGCCAGGGCGATCCCGGCAACGCGCTCTACGCCCTGCTGTCCGGCGCCCTGGGCGTCTTCACGACCGACGAGGAAGGCCGGGAGCGCCTGGTGACGGTGCTGCCGGCCGGCGAGGTGGTCGGCGAGATGGCGCTGATCTCGGGCCGGCCGCGCTCGGCCAGCGTCGTCGCCCTGCGCGACAGCGAGCTGGTCCGCCTGCCCAGCGCCGCCTACGACGACCTCGTGGGAAAGCAGCCGCAGAAGGTCCTGCAGCTCACCCGGGCCCTGGTCCGGCGCCTGGAACGATCGATCACGGCACGGCCCAGCGGCCCCACGGCGCGGACCCTGGCCCTGGTCCCCCTGAGCCCCGGCCTGTCGGTCGAGGATCTCGCCCGGGGCCTGCAGCAGGCCCTGGAAGCCCAGGGAATCTCGACGGCGGTCTTCGATACCGCCCTGGCCGGGCACGGCAGCGCCTGGTTCCACCAGGCCGAGACCCGGCACCAAATGGTGCTCTACCAGGGCGCGCCGCCGCGGGACGGCGCGGCCGACGGTTGGACCCTGCGCTGCCTGCGGCAGGCGGACCGGGTCGTCCTGCTGGCGGACGGCAGCGCCGGGCCACTGGCCGGGCTGCCGAAGCCGGAGGCGGCGGACCTGGCGCGCAGCGACCTGGTCCTGCTGCAGCCCGCCGGGGCGGCGCGGCCGGGACCGGCGGCGCCCTGGCTGGAGGCCCTGCCGGGGCTGGCCCTGCACCTGCACCTGCGCCTGGGCCGGGCCGCCGACCTGGCCCGCCTGGCGCGCACGGTCACCGGCACCTCCCCCGGCCTGGTCCTGGCCGGCGGCGGCGCGCGCGGCTTCGCCCACCTCGGCGCGCTGCGCGCCCTGCGGGAGGCGGGGGTGCCGATCGACCGGGTCGGCGGCACCTCGATGGGCGCGATCATCGCCGCCGGCGTCGCCTGCGGCTGGGACGAGGCCGAGCACCTGGCCCGGACCCGGGCCGCCTTCGTCGACGGCAAGCCGCTGAGCGACGTGACCCTGCCGCTGATATCGCTGTTTCGCGGCCGTAAGGTCTCGGAGCTGCTGCGCCGGCACTTCGGCGACCTGGCGATCGAGGACACCTGGCTGCCCTTCTACAGCGTCTCGACCAACCTGACGGCGAGCCGGATAGTCGTGGAGCGACGCGGTCCCCTGTGGCGGGCCCTGCGCGCCAGCATCTCGATCCCCGGCGTCCTGCCGCCGGTGGTGGTCGAGGGAGAGATCCTGGTCGACGGCGCCGTGATCAACCACTTCCCCGCCGACGTCATGGAGTCCATCGGCCGGGGTCCGGTGATCGGCGTCGACATCGCCGGCGGCCGGGCGCTGGCCGCCGGGGTCGAAAGCCTCGACGCCGGTGTCCTGCGCAACCTGCTTCGCCTTCGCCGCGGCCAGGCGCCCGGCATCGTCAGCATCCTGACCCGGGCCGGCACGGTGTCGAGCACCGCCCAGGCCAAGGCGCTGCGCCGGCAGCTGACCCTGTTCCTGGAGCCGCCGCTGGAATCCATCGACCTCCTGGACTGGAAGAGCTTCGAGCGCGGCATCGAGATCGGCTACCGCCACACCGCGGAGGTGCTGGAGCGGGTCGACCTCGCCGCTCTGCTGCGCGCCGGCCAGGACGGAGATCTGGGCGGGGATCTCGGCGGGGATCTGGGCAGGAATCTGGGCACGACCTGACCCTCGCCGGCGGGCTCGGCGCGGCGGCCGTTAAGGTCTTGTTCATTTTTGCGGCGCTAGGAAGGAAGCCGGATCAAAAACGGAGTCCGGCCCTTCAACGGCTGATAAAGCCCCATGAAGCTGCTCCTCAAGACCGGCCTTTTCCTCTGCTTCGGCTTGGCGGTCCTGGTCATCCTGGCCCTGGTGCCGCTGCAGGCCAGCTATCCCTTGAAGAACCAGGCGGGCGTCTGGCTCTACGAGCGCGGCCACCACGCGGCCGCCTTCGCGATCTTCCAGAACCTGGCCACCTTCGGCCACGCGCCCTCGGCCAACAACCAGGGGGTCATGGTCAACCTGGGCCTGGGCACGAAGCAGCGCTTCGGCGAGGCCTTCGCCCTTTACGAACGGGCGGCCGAGGCCGGGGTCCTGGCCGCGAAGTACAACCTGGCCCGGCTCTACGAGCGCGGCCTGGGCAGCCTCCAGGACCTCGACAAGGCCGAGGTCCTGCTGGCCGAGGCGGCCGAGGGCGGCGATCCCTTCGCCCGGATCACCCTGGCCCGGCTGGTCGAGCAGCGGCAGGCCTCGGGCTGGCAGGCGCGCAAGGAAGCCCTGCTGCGGCAGGCGGCCGATGCCGGGAACCCCGAGGCGCAGTACGCGCTGGGCATGCTGTTCTATCTGGATGACAAGGTCCCGGTCGCGGAGCAGGCCGAGCGCTCCGAAGCGATCATGGCCTGGTGGCAGGACGCCGCCCTTCAGGACCACGGACCGGCGCAGGCGAGCCTGGCCAGCGTCTTCCAGGAGAGCGACCCGGTCCAGGCGCTGCACTGGCTGCGCCGCGCCGCCGACAACGGCATCGTCTCGGCGCAGCTCGGGCTCGCGCAGCGCCTTGCCGAGGGCAAGGACCTGCCGCAGGACCACGAGGCCGCGGTCGCCTGGTACCGCAAGGTGGCCGAAGCCGCGGAAGAGCCGGTCCGGCCGCCGCTGGGCTGGCCCGACCTTTACGCCTATCACCACCCGCGGCTGCGTCCGGGGGAATGGCAGGCGGTGCAGATCGCCCGCGTGGAGCTGGCCGAACTGCACCTGGCCGGCCTCGGCGTGGCCAAGGATCCCGCCCGCGCCGCGGCGCTGTTTCAGGACGCCGCGGAATCCGGCTGGGGACGGGCGGCGGTGAACCTGGCTGAGCTGTTCCGCAAGGGCGAGGGCGTGCCCCGGGACCTGACCCAGACCCGGCGCTGGCTGCGCGCCGCCGTCGAGGCGGGCTACCAGCCGGCCCTGCCGCAGCTGGAGGCGCTGGAAGCCGAGCTGGAGGGGCCGAAGCCGGCCGCCAGGACCGACGGCTGATGCCTTGGGCCGACCTCGGCTTTCGCCGCCGGGGCGGTCCTCGCATTCGGCCTTCGAGGCAGAGCCCAGGTGGTCTTTTCGGCGTCGTGACTCCCGGGCCGAGTCCGGCGACGTCTATTTGGCAAGAACTGCGGAGGTCGAGCCGATATTAACCCTTTCCCCCTGATTTTCGCCTTGGATCCCCTTGTCCTTGCACAGTTTTGGTTTAAACTTGTCACGGTATTCGGATTCGAAATTTGACTATACTTGCCGTGCGTGTAGTCTTTCAGCCTTCATCTTGGTTAACGGGAGAAGAGGCGGAGACCGTCGCCGCGGAAGCAGTTCGTAGCGTAAAGCTTGGAGGGAGCCTGAAGCGCGAAGTGTGTGGCGGCGAAACTCAGACCGGCCAGAACCCCGAGGGTCGCGAGATCGTCGCGACCTTGGGTTTTGGTTGAGGAGACCTTGCTGAGGAGAGCTGCTGGTGTCATCCCGGTTTCCATGGCGGCGAGAGGCGCCGAGTCCTCCCCTTCCGGAGAACTTGGCGTCGGAACAACGCGCCGCAGATATCCTTTCGCTTCGACTGTCGGCACCCGAGCCGCCGCCCGATTTCATCTACCAACGCCGTAGCGAGGCCGAGCCGCAGCAGAAGAAGGGCGGCATCCGCTGGATGGGACCGACCATCCTGGCGCTGGTCTTCGCCGTGAGCATCGGTATCGGCGTGCTGGTGGTGCGCGGCCTGCGCGACGGCTTGGTCGCCGAGCGCAGCGATCTGCCCGTGATCACGGCCCAGAACGAACCGGCGAAGCAGAGGGTCGAGGAGCCGAGCCCGCCGGCCGCGGCCGCGCCGGCGGCGCCGGAGCCGCAGTCGGGAGAAGCCCCGCCGCGGCCGTCGGAGACCCTGCAGCGCCTGCTGGCGGGACGTCCCGCCGCGGAGCCGCAGGCCGCGCCCACGCCCGCACCGGCGCCCGGCGGAGAAGCGCGGATCGCGATCCCGGCCGCGCCGGAGGTTCCGCTGCCGAACCCGGCCGTCGAGCCCCAGATCTTCGCATCTCCTCCGGAACCGCAGCGCAACCTCGCGCCCGAGCCGCGCCAGACTGCGCGGGTCGCGCCGCCGGCCCCGGCCGCGGCACCGCTTCCGAAGGCCGCGCCGCCGACGCAGTACACGGTGGAGGTGATCGCGCCCACCAGCCTCGACGAGGCCAAGAGCGAGTGGGCCCGGCTGCAGAAGTCCTATCCCGAGCTGCTGGGCGACACCACCTTGGAGCTTCGCCGGGTCGCGCTGGAGGGTAACCGGGTCGTCTATCGCGGCCTGGCCGGCTACCTGCCGAGCGAGTCCACCGCGCTGGATTTCTGCGCCCAGATCAACGTCGCCGATGCCGGACAGCACTGTCAGGTCGTCGCGCGCAAGGCGAACGAGCCGGTCGCCGTCGCCGAGGCGGTGACGCCGGAGGGCGGCAGCCGCGATGCCGCCGCCGTGCCGGATGCCGGCTCGGCCGACAGCAGCGTCGTGCGCCTGGTCAAGCTCGGCCTCAAGCGGGCCGGCCTGGATCCCGGAGCCCTGGACGGACGGGCGACGCCGCAGCTGAATTCGGCGATCCGCGAGTACCAGCAGACCCACGGTCTCGGGGTCGACGGCCAGGCGAGCCGCGGCCTGCTCGACCACATGCTCGGAACCCAGGCGGCCAAGATCCAGCCGGCCGCCCCGGCCCCAACGCCGGCGGCTCAGGCCCCGAGCCCGGCCCCGGCTCCGCGCCAGGCCGCGGCGACTCCGGCCCCGAGTCCGGCCCCAAGTCCGAATCCCGTGCAGGCGGCCCCGAGGGTGCAGGAGCAGACCGCCGCCCTGGCCCCGGCCCCGCCGGTCGTCAGCCCCACGGACCCCGGCGCCTGGAACATCCGCCGCGGCAACGAGCTGCTGACCCTGGGCGACATCGCCTCGGCACGGCTGTTCTTCGAAGAGGCGATCAGCCAGGGCAGCGCCGCGGGACACACCGCGCTGGCCCGGACCTACGATCCGCTGTACTTCGTCGAAGCCCAGATCAGCGGCCCGGAGCCGGACGCGGAGCGGGCTGTGGCGCATTACAGCGAGGCCGTCCAGGCCGGGGACAAAGGGGCCCAGGCTTGGCTCGACCGTCTTCGCAACTGGATGCAGAACCGCTGATCCCGTGAGTCCGAAGCTCGGCACCGCGATCGTGCCGGGCTTCGGACACAGCCTTCCTTTCATCCAAGAGAGTCCCGAGGGGATCGAGCCGCCGCGCTTCGATCCCCTCGCATGAGTCCGGCCCGTTCTTCTGCGATCCGGAGAGGGACCGCCCTGGGCCGCACGGTCGGGGCTCGCCAGGGAGAACCCTCTTCCCTGACCCACGACGGCGGGGCCTGCCTTCGGTCGAAGGCGGACAGGCAAGCCATCTACTTGAGAAAGGGTGGTTCGACCCGCTTGGACCAGAGCCGGTCCGGGTCCAGACGGGCAGGAGTGCCGCCGGACCCGCCGCGACCAGGCCGGCGAAAGGCCTTGAAGCAAGACGGGGCCGGAAGCCGAAACGCCAGCGGCCACGGGGATCCGCTCCCCGTGGCCGCCGTCGATCTGGAGGCCGGGCCGGCGGTCTTGCTCCGCCGTCGCGGCCGAAGTCCGGGTCGGCTACTGGCTCTGCTGCTTCGCCTGCCAGAGCAGGAACTGGCGGAAGAGCTCGTCCTTCGCCTGGTCGAGGTTGGCGGCCTCGCCACCACCGCTGCGCAGGCTGGGGCCCTGCTCGGCCAGGAAGCGGGCGAAGCTGCTCTCCAGGCTCGGCCGCTGCGCGACCTTGGCCTTGGCCAACCACTCGTCCGCCGCCTTGAAGCGCTTCCAGCCCGGCACCTCGGTGTTGAGGTTGACCTCGCGCCACTTCGAATGCCGCGGCGCCTGTTGGAACTCGCTGAAGCGGCCGAAGAAGTTGTCGACGAAGCGGGACACCTTCGCGTAGCGCTCGCCGCTGGCGTCCCAGTTGTAGACGGCCATGACCGCACCCACCGCCAAGGTCCGGACCTCCTGGCCCGCCGGGACCAGCGCGGGATAGTCCTCGCTGGTGAAGCGGGAGGGCAGGTAGACCTCGAGGATCTCGGGAGTCTGCGGCACGGGCAGCAGCTTGAGCCCCTGGACGCTGGCCTCCTGGAAGAGACGCGCCGGCTTGCCGACGATGTAGACCAGGGCGGCGATCTCGCCCTTGCGCGTCATCTCGACCGCCGTGGCCTGATCGAAGCTCGTCGGCTGCACCTTGATGCCCAGCTTCTCGAAGATGATCGAGGAGGACATGTAGGTGCCGCTGCCCTTGTTGCCGAAGTTCACCTTCTTGCCGGCCAGGTCCTGGACGGAGTTGACCCCCGGCCCGGCCACAAGGTGCAGCTCCTCGTTATAGAGCTTGGTGATGTAGTGGATCCGGTCCTCGATCTTGGCGTGCGGGCGCTGCCGCTTGAGGAAGGCCAGGACGTCGGACTGCACGATCCCGATGTCGATCCCCTTGAGGTAGAGGATGTCGCGGATGTTCTGGACCGAGCCCTTGCCGATCAATGGCAGGATCCGCAGCTGGTTGCCGTCGTCCAGCACCGAGGCCAGATCGCTGGCGATCCGGATGTAGGTCCCGTTGATGCCGCCGGAGATGATACCCACCGTCCCGCGGTTGATCTGCTCGCGCAGATTCGAGGCCTGCTTCTTCGACTTGTTGGTTTGGGCGGAAGCGGGAGCTGCCGCCACGGCAAGAGCCACCGCCGCAATCATAAGGAAGACGGCCGGCAGGATGCCTAAACGCTGCCACATGGATTTACCTCGCATTCAGCTGCTCCTTATATGCCATAAGGCCGACATCTTTGGTGTGTTATGATTGAGGCATTCGCCGGGCTGCCCTGCCGGGCGCCTGCACGCCCCGCAAAGCCCTGCACCCCCAGCAA
The DNA here is from genome assembly GCA_028282935.1 of Kiloniellales bacterium. Taxonomy (GTDB): domain Bacteria; phylum Pseudomonadota; class Alphaproteobacteria; order Kiloniellales; family JAKSBE01; genus JAKSBE01. Next base: position 2,372 of record JANQGU010000176.1, on the reverse strand, counting down.
CGCCCCGCCAAACACCAAGGATCGAGGCCGCGTCCAATTCACCGCCATTCTGGCCTCTAAGTTACTGCGCCGAATCGGATTAGCCAACCAAAGCCTTTCAATCCAGGGTGGATTCCGCCCCGCCGCTCCGCAGCCTCGATTGCGGGCCGGCCGCGTCCCGGACCGGCACCTCGGGCCGGGCGGCGGCGAAGCCCCCTGGGAGCCACCTGACCGGCCGGCAAGCCAAGGCTAAGGCACTGATTCCCATATTTTCCGGCCGTCCCGCGGCGGCCCGGCGGAGACCGGGGACAGGGCCCGGTCCGAGGCCTTTACCAGATAACGCCGCGCTCGCGAAGGCTTGATTGTGCCGGCCGCCCGAACATCCCAAATCCTAGCAGACCAGCCGCCGCAACGAGAGGAACCGCAACCGTGCCATCCCCCACCGCCGCCGGCGTGCCCCGGCGGGCCTTCGGTCGCAGCCTGGCCGCGCTCGCCCTGCTGCTGCCCCTCGCGGCCTTCACGCCCAAGGAGAACCTCTTCGCCCCCGGGGCCAAGCTCTGGCCGCGCTGGCAGGCCCACGATCCGCAGAGCAGGGAGCGTATCGACTTTACGGACTGGGACCGCCTGCTGATGACCTACGTGATGGAGGGCGAGGGCGCGAACCTCTTCGACTACGCGGCGGTGACCGCCGCCGACCGCCAGGCCCTGGACGGCTTCCTCACCCGCATGGCCGCCGTGCCGATCAGCCGCTTCGCCCGGCCGCAGCAATTCGCCTATTGGATCAACCTCTACAACGCGCTGACGATCCGCGTGATCCTGGACCACTACCCGGTCGAGACGATCCGGGACATCGACATCTCGCCCGGCTGGTTCGCCGACGGGCCCTGGGACAAGGCCCTGATCGAGGTCGAGGGCGAGGCCCTGACCCTGAACGATATCGAGCACCGGATCCTGCGCCCGATCTGGCGGGATCCCCGCATCCACTATGCGGTCAACTGCGCCTCGATCGGTTGCCCCGACCTGCGCCCCACGGCCTTTCAGGCGGAGGGGCTGGACGCCGCCCTCGACGAAGCCGCCCGCAGCTACGTCAACGACCCGCGCGGCGTCACGATCCGCGAAGGCCGCATCACCGTCTCCAAGATCTACGATTGGTTCTACGAGGACTTCGGCCGCAGCCCGGAGAGCCTCAAGGCACACCTCCTGCGCTACGCCGAGCCGGAGCTGGCGGCGCAGATGGAGGCCATCGGTAAGATCCACGACACCGACTACGACTGGGGCCTGAACGCGGCACGGCCCTCGGGCTGACGGGCCGCGCCGCATCGCCCCCAACCCGACCTGGAGCGGCCCGACCTGGAGCGGCCCGGACTGGAGCGGCCAGCGTCCGCCCGAAGGCGGACAGGCCGCTCTAACCGCTTGGAACAGAAAAATTTCTCCGCGCGGAGCTCGATCCAGCCCGCGGCATCGAGACCTCCGGAGCGGGGACCGCCGCCGAGGGGGTCGAAGCCTCCTGGTTCAATCCCTTCGGATATTGCTCTAGACTGGTCTGCGTTCCTCATCTCCCGTCGCCGTTGGTAGCTACCGAGCGAGCCCTTTCATGGCCGTTATCCGTCTTTTGAAAGGCATGGTCCTGATCGCCGTCCTGGCCGGAGCGGCCATGGCAGCGACCTATTGGCGCTACCAGAGCCTCGACCCCTGCGACTGGATGACCCGCGACCTGGTCAAGTCGTCGGGCCTGCCCGAGCTCGTGGTGACGGCCAGGATCCGGGGCGAGTTCCTGCTCGAGGGCGTCACCGACCCCGATCCCGGCCAGTGCCTCTTCAAATGGTGGGCCCTGCGCCGCGACGGCCTGGGTCAGGAGCCCTAGATCAAACCCCGTTCAACCGGACTCAATTGAACGGGGATTTTGATCTATTTCATATAGATAGAGCAGCTTATCCGCGTTCACCTGGACGCGGGCCGCTCCAGGCGAGGCTCGCCCACCAAGCGCCCCCGCTGTCATGCCCGGACTTGATCCGGGCATCCATGGTACCGCCTGCGCCATGGATTGCCGGGTCAAGCCCGGCAATGACAGCCGGGAAAGATCCGCCTTGCGGGACGGGGCCTTGCGGGATGGGGCCTCAGTTGGTCTGGTGATTGCGCAGGACGTAGCAGCCGTTCTCGATGCCGGAGAAGACCTCCAGCACCTCGGGATGGCGGACCGGCTCCTGGGTGTCGTCGGGAACCAGGTTCTGCTCCGAGACGTAGGCGACGTAGGTCGTCTCCTCGTTCTCGGCGAAGAGGTGGTAGTAGGGCTGGTCCTTGCGGGGCCGGATCTCCTCCGGGATGGACTCGTACCACTCCTCGGTGTTGGAGAACACCGCGTCGACGTCGAACACGACACCGCGAAAGGGATA
>JANQGU010000130.1 GCA_028282935.1 Kiloniellales bacterium | reverse complement strand
TGGGGCGCTCGCGACGAGCGCCCCAGAGCGCCGCCCCTGCGCCCGGCCCCCGCCCCGGCATTAAGCTTCAATAGCTTGAATTTAAATAAAAATTTAGTCGATCCTGCTAGCCTTTTCCGCTTGTTCGAGGGTAGATTACGGCCACCTCGGGATAGCAGAACACCATGGGCAAACTCGATCCGACCCTGCTCCGGACCTTCGTCGAGCTCGCACGCCAAGGCGACGAAGCCGCCGCCGCGGCCAGCATGAGCCTGTCCGCCGCCGACGTCAGCCGCCGGGTCAAGGCCCTGGAGCTGCACCTGGGCTACCCGCTCTTCGAGCGGCGGGGCGCGGACCTGACCATGACCCCCAAGGCCCGCATGCTCTTCGACCATCTCGACGCCGGCTTCGCCGCGGCCGACAAGGCCGAGCTGCGGCAGCGCGAGGCGGCCAACCGCCAGCGCCTGATCGTCTCGGCCCTGGGCACCTTCGCCAAGGGCTGGCTGACCCCGCGACTCGCCGGCTTCACCCGGGCGCATCCCGAGGTCGCGCTGCGGGTCGACGCCGACTTCCGGCTGATCAACTTCGATGGCGAGCGGGTCGACCTGGCGATCCGCCACGGCTTCGGCAAGTATCCCGGGCTGGAGAGCATCCGGCTCTTCGCCCCGGAGATGCTGGTCGTCGGCAGCCCGGACCTGCTGAGCGTCGGGCCCTCGATCGACGAGCCGGCCGACTGCATCGCCTACCACCTGCTGCAGGCGGAGGGCTGCCCCTACTGGCGGATGTGGCTGCGGGCCAGCGGCATCACCAACCCGGAGACCCTGCGCCTGGCCAGCAGCGGGCCGAGCTTCGCGCGCAACCGGGACCTGCTGGAGGCGACCGCCAAGGGCTCCGGCCTGGCCCTGGTCGAGGCCTCCGTCGCCCGGCCCGAGATCGAGGCCGGCCGGCTGGCCACAGCGGCGAAGACCCTCTGGCCGAAGGACTTCGCCTACTACCTCGTCGGCAAGCCCGCGACCTTCAAGACCCGCGCGGCGGCCGCCTTCCGCGACTGGATCGTCAAGGAAGCCCGGCCCTGAGCCGCGCCGGCCGGGCGCAAGCGGCAAGATAGTTCATCCTCCCGAATCCGACCGGCAGGATAGTGCAGGCCCAACCGGCCCCCAGGCCGGTCCGGGGCCTCGCCAAGGTTGCATTGGTCTTGCAACGCCAAATTACCTCTTTATGATTATGCGCAAAAGGTTAGCTTCGGCCGAGCCAGAGGCCGTTTTCGACGCCTTTTCGAGCCAAGAAAAATCGGTGTCATAGCAATCGCTTAAGCAGAGTTATCCCCGGCGGAATCGAGATCGTCCCCGGGCGTTTACAGCCCGTTAACGTTACCCGGGCAGTCTTCGGGCACAACTATGACGGGGCAATTCAAGCGGCGCGACGGGAGCAGAAACGGCATGAAGACCTCCTCGGGTGAAGCCTGCCGACGCCACTGCGGGCGGCTTCGATGGAACCGCCGCCGCGCCGCCGCCCCAAAGCAGATACTCGACCCACGCCCCCAACTCTCGCCCACGACTCTGGGCGGTTTGCGGCCTTCACGACTAAGCAGGCCAGGCAGCTGTGGCTGCAAAGGCTCACCTGTTGCGCCAAAGCAACGGAGCGATCTGAACTTCGCCAACCGGGAGAGTTTTTTTGCGAATGAATAACAACACACGGACTATTCTGTCGGCGAGCGATTCTTCGATCTACGGGGACTTATCGGAAAGAAGAACCTCGTTCATGGCGGCAGTTTTCCTTCGTCACCGGCGCTCGGAGAACTGCGAAGTAATGGCAAGATCAAAGCGAGTTGGTTTTTTCCTTTCACGGTGTTTGACAAACTTCGGACCCACCCGGGCCTTTGCGGGGCTGGCCCTGCTCGCGCTCTCGGCCTGCACGGGGGTCTCTGCGGTCGAGGACTACGAGCTGCAGCGGACCTGGGACAACGCCATGGTCCTGATCAAGGACGAGAACATGGGCGTGGTCGCGGGCCGGATGAACAACCGCGGCATGAAATGGGCGCTCAGGAGGCTCGAGGCGGACGACAACCGGGCGGTCCTGATCTACCTGCACGGCTGTGACGGCCTCTACTGGAACAACGGCCCCAGCGCCTTCCGCGAGCTGGCCGAACGCGGCTACATCGTCATCGCCCCCGACAGCTTCGCGCGCGACTACCGGCCCGAGCAGTGCGGCGCCCAGAACCGCTGGACCAAGGCGGCGCGCTTCGGCGAGATCCGCCACGCCCGGGCTCAGCTTCAGGAGCTGCCCTGGGTCGACCAGGGCAACGTCTTCCTCGCCGGCGGCAGCGAAGGCGGCTACTACGCCGGCGCCTACGACGGCGAAGGCTTCCGGGGCCGGATCGTCATGAGCGCGCCCTGCTGGTTCGGGATCGGCGACATGCCCAACACCCTGGCGGTCTGGTCCAAGCGCGATCCCTGGATGCGCGGCTACCACTGCGCCCAGGCCAACCGCAAGGTGGTGCTCGACAGCGAGGAGCACAACGTCCTGATGTTCGACGAGACCGCCGAAGCGATCCGGGCCTTCCTCGAGGAATACACCACCGCCGATTCCTCCTGACCCCTTCCGGCCTTCGGCCGGAGCAAGGACCAAGCGGCCTGACCCCAAGGCGATACCCCGAGGCGGTCAGGCCGCTTTCATTTTGCCTTCATGGCCGCCGGCGGCAGCTTGATGTCGAAGGCCTCGCGGATCGCGGCGTCGGTCGCGGCATCGACATGGCCGGGATAGTGCCGGCCCAGGATCTCCCGGGTCTTGGCCCGCGCGCGCTCGACCACGTCGCTGGCGCCGGCCTCGGCCCATTCCTTCGGGCTGCTGCGGTCGCCGACCTCGGGGTAGACGTACTCGGCCTGCATCAGGCCCAGGGTCTGCTCGTGGCCGAGGAAGTGGCCCGGGCCCTGGGTGCAGACCTGGCGCACGGTCTCGACCGAGAGGCTGTCCTCGGTGACCTCGATGCCCCGGATCGTGCGCAGGATCGAGCCGATCATGTCGTTGTCGATCACCAGGCTCTCGAAGCAGAAGCCGAGCAGGCTGGCGTGCATCCCGGCGGCCTCGTAGATCAGGTTGGCCCCGGAGAGCCCCAGCAGCGCCTCGGTATAGCCCTTCTCGTAGCCCGACTGGGCGTCCGGCAGCTTGGAGTCGGTCATGCCCGCCGGGACCCCGGTGGGCAGGTCGTAGAACTGGCCCATCTGGGCGCAGGCGGCGGAGAGCAGCCCCTGCTCGCCGCTGCCGCCGCTCATCGCCCCGGTCCGTAGGTCCGAGACGAAGGGCCAGGGCCCGAAGATCGCCGGCGCGCCGGGCACGATGGCGTTGACGTAGACCAGGGCGCCCAGCACCTCGGCAACCTCCTGGACCACCGCGCCGGCCAGGGCCGCCGGCGAGGTCGCGCCGGCCTGGCCGGCGGCGAGCAGCAGGACCGGCATGCCGCCGCGCACCGCCGCCTCCAGGCAGCGGCAGGCGTCCTCCGCGAAGGTCATCGGCGGCACCACGAAGCAGCAGGACATGGATACGAAGGGCCGGGCCCGCCAGGCGGCCTCGCCGCCGGCGATGGCGTGCAGCATCGCCAGCGACTCGGTGACGTGCGCGGGGTCGACGAAGCTGGTCCCGACGTGCTTGCGGGTCCCGGCGACGCTGGCGTAGCAGGTGTTGAGGTCGAGGTCGCGCGGCGCGGCGAGGTCGCGGGCGACGACCGGGCGCTGGAAGAAGTGGATGTGCTCCAGCGCATCGGCCAGTCGCGCCATGTCGTAGAGGTCGCGGAGGGTCGATTCGCGATAGGCGCCGGTGTCCGAATCGACGATATGGACCGCCGCGCCCGCGGTGCCGAAATGCACCCGCGTGCCGCTGAGCTCCATGTCGAGCGCGGGGTCGGCGGCGTGCAGCACGAGGTTCCGCGCCGCCCTGGCCAGGGTGTCCTCGACCAGGGCGCGCGGGATCACCAGGCGGCCCTCGTCGGTCAGGCGCGCGCCGGCGGCGGTCATCAGCTCGACGCAGCTTGGAATCGGATTCGAGAAGCCGATCTGCTCCAGCACGTCGAGGGCGGCGCTGTGGATTCGCCCGATCTCGGCCGCCGTCAGGGGCTGGTAGCGGCCGCCGGCGAGACCCGGCCGGACCGGCCGCGCGGCCTCGGGAATCGGGGCCGCGCGCAGCTCGCGCCGGGCGGCGCGACCGCCCCGCCGACGCGAAGAGATCTCGGCTTCGCCCATCACCACCTCCAGAGCGCAGAAAGCCCATCACCGCAGCGCGGAGTTGCGCACGACTCCGGCCGTTTCGTCAATTCTCAGAAACGGCAATACTTTGTTATTCGCGCCTTCATAGTTAACGAGTGAATTTTTCCACAAGGTTGTATTAAAAAACTTTGGCCTCTACTATCCGGGGAACCCCTGGCCAAAAAAGGGAAGGTATTCATGATAGACAACAGGGCAGGATTGTCCGCTCCAGGGTCGAAGGCGGCGCCGGCGCCGCTGCCTTCGCTGACAGGCCACGTCTTCTTCTGGACGAGCCAGATTTTCGTCGCCACCTACCTCGCCCAGAGCCTGACGCGGGACCTCGGGAGCCTGATGGCTGCCGTAGCCGTCTTCGGGCTCTGCATCGGCATCACCTTGCTCGCGGTTTTCGCCAACTGGTTGCAATTGCAGTACCGGGAACGACGACCCGACGACCGGATTCGGGTCTCCGGCTTCCGACCCTCGGCGATCGCCGGGCTGCTGGTCCTCCCCTCTCTCGCGGTCTGGGCCTGCGGCCTGGCGCTGTTCTACGGCGTTCACTACCTGATCTTCGGGAACTTCGAGCGGGTCGAGACCGACTTCCTCCTGGTCTCGGTCCCGGCCACGCTGCTGCTCAGCGCCGCGGCGACCATGATGTGGCTCCAGGACCACGACCTGGATTGACGTGAATCATCCCGGGTCTCGCCGCTTTCAGGCCAGCCCGCAATTCTCACCCTGGTCATGGTCTGCGTCGCTCCCCGGCGATCCGCCCCGCCAGGAGAAGGCCTCAAGCGTAGCCTAGCTACGCTTGAGGCCTTCGACGCCGCGGGCGGTCGCCGGGGAGCGACCCTGCGGGCGGCGATTTCGGGTCGACAGGCTGCGTCAAGCCCTTTGCCCGATGCCCCGCATCGCGCTGCAGGGCTTTCCTGTCCTGTCGACCCGAAATCGCCGCGCAGACCGTGACCAGGGTGAGAATTGTGGGCTA
>JANQGU010000277.1 GCA_028282935.1 Kiloniellales bacterium | reverse complement strand
TCCTGCCGTTCCCTGCCGCTGCCGTCGAAGACCGTCGCGCCTTTGATCACCAAGTCCATCTCGGCCCTCCCCGGGTCTCTCCGCCTCTATGGCTCGCGGCCACTGTCCCAAGCTCGCCGGTTGCTTGGCAAGGGGTCTCTAGCATGGCTCGGGCAGATATCCGGGAGTGGGCCCGCCCCGGCGCCTTGTGACCAATCGCACAGCCACCTTCGGTCCCCGCTGCTATGCGAAATCCGGGCGCCGACCTAAGCCCATTGCCGACACGCCAGTGTTCGCGACGGGGGAAACAGAAAAAACAGGAAAAACGGGGTTAAGGACCTGTTAAGTGCCTCTGGTCTTACCTGAGCATTCCGTGCCGCCATACTCCGGCGGTTCAGCGACTATTCTCGATTTCCCTCCGATCTGAACCCTTTCCCCGATGGAAGCGACTAGGAGAACAGATCCAGCCATCAGCCTTTCACGGGATGACACGGAGATGACAAGCATGCTTGGGATGACGAAGATCGCATCAGAACGGCCGCAAGGCATCAAGCGCTCGGCCGCGCTTCTGGCCGGCATTTCGCTTCTGGTCCTGGCCGGCTGCCAGGGCAATCCGGAGCTGGGCTCCGGCGGCTCCACGGTCAGCGGCTCCGGCGGTGCCGCCGGCGCGCAGGGCGCAAGCTCCCAGTTGGAGCGCTGCAGCCAGCCGCTCGGCACCGCGGCCCTGGTCGAGACCAACTCCAACGCCCTGGGCCTGCTGCGCTCGGTCGGGTTGGAATCTCCGCTGCCGCTGCTGCGTTTGATGATGACCCAGTCGAACTGCTTCCAGGTCGTCGATCGCGGCGCCGCGCTGCGGAACATCCAGACCGAGCAGAACCTGCAGCAATCCGGCATGCTGCAGCAGGGCTCGACCACCGCGCGGGGCCGTCTGGTCACCGCCCAGTACGTCGTGACTCCCAACGTGATCTTCTCGAACCAGAACGCCGGCGGCTCGAACATCCTGAGCTCCATCGGCAACTACTTCGGCTCCGGCGGCGCCATCGCGGGCTCGGTCGCCGGTTCGATGCGGGTCCAGGAAGCGCAGACCACCCTGTTCCTGACCGACGCCCAGAGCGGCATCCAGACCGCCGCCTCCGAGGGCTCGGCCAGCGTCACCGACTTCAGCGGCCGCGGCGGCATCCGCGGCTGGGGCAGCGACATCTTCGGCCGCGGCGGGCTCGGGGCCTACGGCAACACCGACGAGGGCAAGTTGATCGCCGCCGCCTTCATGGACGCCCACAACAAGCTGGTCCAGCAGGTCCGCGCGACCCAGCCGAACGAGGCGGCGGTCGCCCCCGGTGCTCGCAGCGAGCGCGGCAACAAGGCCCTGGTCACCGCGATCCAGAAGGAGCTCAAGGCCCGCGGCTACTACAACTCCTCGGTCGACGGGCTCTACGGCCGCGGCACCCGCGGCGCCATCACCCAGTACCAGCAGGAGAACAACCTGCCGATCGACGGCGAACCGAGTCAGAACCTGCTGAAGCACATCACCGGCGGCTGACCCGCGCGGCGGGGAGCGGCGCCGGGAAAGGGCGCCGCGCCTCGGCGGGTTCCCGCAAAGCCGACTTGCGACGGGGGCGGAGCGCGGCCAAGGGCCGCTCCGCCCCCATCTCGTTCCTGCTCCAGGCCTTTGGCCTCCGGTGTCCGCGCGCCGGCAGAGCCAGCGCCCCGGCGGTCCTCGACGCGGTCGAATTCAAGTGAAAGTTGTGGGGCTTCTTCCTATTCGTATAATTAAATCTGCCAAAAGTTCTTATCCCACATATGATACTTGGTATTGGGGATAACCCTCGCTGTTAATTCCTAGGGATTTGCATTAACATTACAAAAATAAGAGATAAAACTTCCTCATTCTACCTTGAGTTGCGGAGGTTTTGTCCTAACAAATACTACGTAGACTTGGGAGGGGGCATGAGCAGGGCGGTCTCCGTCACCGGGCTGACGGTCAGTTGCGATCCCAACAGGAACCGACATCCCGCTGGTTGCCCCGGGCGCGCCCCGCGGTCGTCGGCGGCGCCGAGGCGCCGCTTCTCCTGCAGGTCCGCCTCCCGTCTGGCGCTTGCCCTGGTCTTCGCGCTGTCCTTGCCCGGCCTTCCGGGCGGCGGCGCGGCCTTCGGCGCCAGCGAGGTCGAGACGCTTCGCAAGGCCCTGGAGGCGGAGAAGCAGAAGGCCGACGCGCTCGAGGCCGATCTCGAGAAGACCCGCAACGAGATGCAGGACCGCATCGACAAGGCCCGGGAGGACGCCGCCGCCCGGATCGAGGAGCTCTTCGCGAGCGTGACCTGGAAGAGCGACCCGGAAGTGGCCGTCCTGCGCAAGAAGCTCGACTCCGCCGGCGCGGAGATCGCGGGCCTCGCCAAGGCCAAGGAGAACACCAAGGCCTACGCGACCAGGCTCGAGAACCGGCTGCGCGGCATGAACGAGATGGTCCAGGAGCTCGAGGCGGCGGCGCGCGCGGAGGCGGCGCGAGTCCGGGGGCGGCTCGACGCCAAGGACAAGGAGATCGAAGGCCTGCAGGCCGCCGTCGCCGAGGCGGAAGTGGCCCGGTCCGAGATCGCCGAGATCGCCGAGCAGGCCCGAGCCAAGCAGGACGTCTGGGCCAACCGCCTGATCGGCGCCAACAAGTCGGCACTGATCGCGGCCTCCAACGCGCAAGCGCTGCGCGAGAAGCTCGACGGCGTCCAGGCGAAGCTGGACGAGGTCGGCGGCGAGCGGGATGTCCTGAAGCAGGAGCTGGAGAAGGCCGAAAGCGAGATCGGCCAGCGCATCGACAAGGTCTTCGCGGCGGCCTCGGGCGATGCCCCCTCGCAGGTCGACAGCCTGCGAAAGGAGCTCGAAGCCAGCAACAAGCAGATCGCCAGCCTGGAAGCCTCCAGCCAGAGCTCGAGCCGCGAGGCGGAGGCGCTCAAGCAGAAGCTGGCCGCGCTCCAGGATGAAGCGAAGGCCTTGAAGGCCGCGGTCGCGAAGGCGGAGACGGCTCTGGCGGGCGGCGAGGCGCTGCGCGAGGACCTGGAGACGACCAAGGGGCGGGCCAAGGCCGTTGCCGCGGAGAGGGACGCCGCCAAGGCGGAGATCGAGGAGATCGCCGGAGTCCTGCTGAAAACGCAGCAGAAGGCCGAAGAGCTGCAGGACTCCCTGAGCCGATCCCTCGCGGCGCGCAAGGAGATGGGACAGCAACTGGAGACCGCGCTGACGCGGGCGGAGGCGCAGGCCAAGGCGCTGGAGGCCTCCCAGGCCTCGGCGCGCGAGCGCGAGGCCCTGCGCCGACGGCTCGCCGAGAGCGAGCAGGAACGCGCCCGGATGCGGGAGGAGCTGGCCCGCAGCCAGGCCGAGGTCGAGGCGGCGCGGGGGGAGATTTCCCAGCGGATCGGAAAGCTCTTCGCCGTGGCGGCGGAAGGAGAGCCCGGAAGCGACATCCAGCAACTGAAAGAGAAGTTGGCGGCGGCAAGGCAGGAGATCGCAAGGCTGAATGCGGCCCTGGAAGAGCAGGGGGATTCGGCCAACAACTAGGCGGGCCGCGCCGGCGCAATCGGGCCGACCGCCCAAGAAAACGGCAGGCCGTCGGGCGCAGATCGCGGGACGGTGACTGCCTTGGACAGCAGGGAGTCTAAAGACATGAGCCGTCGTTTTCTTCTACCGCTCCTGGCCGTTCTGATCCTGGCCGGGGTCGGCGAGGGCAGGGCGCAGAGCGTCGACCTTCGCAAGCAGGCCGAGCTTGTGAACGCCGGCACGGTCGGGATCATCTCCGGCGGCGTCACCGGGACCTACGCCCGCTTCGCCCCCGATCTCTCGACCGCCCTCGACGACGGCTACGAGCACCGTGTCCTCGCGGTCCTCGGCAAGGGATCCGTCCGCAACATCGAAGACCTTCTGATGCTGAAGGGCATCGACATCGCGATCGTGCAGTCGGACGTCCTGGACTTCTACCGCAGCTCGATGCTCTATCCCGACGTCGAGAAGAAGATCGCCTACATCACCAAGCTCTACAACGAAGAGGTCCACCTGCTGGCGCGCAAGGACATCGCCCAGGCCGCCGACCTCAGCGGCCGGAAGGTCAACTTCGGGACCCAGGGCAGCGGCACCTTCATGACCGCCAGCATCATCTTCGACGAGCTGGGGATCGAAGTCGACGCCACGACCTTCTCCGAGCCGATCGCGCTCGACAAGCTCCGCGCCGGAGAGATCGACGCCCTGGTCTTCGTCGGCGGCAAGCCGGTGACCCTGCTGCGCGAGGTCGCCGCGGAGGACAACCTTGCGCTGCTGCCGATCCCGGCCGAGCAGATCACGGGCGCCTACCTTGCCACGACCCTGACCTCGGAGAGCTATCCCAACCTGATCGCCGCCGGCAAGACGGTGCCGACGGTCGCCGTGGGCGCCGTCATGGCCGCCTACAGCTGGCCGGAGGACCATCCGCGCAGCGCCAAGGTGAAGCGCTTCGTGAAGCGCTTCTTCGAGAAGTTCGACACCTTCCAGGCCACGCCCTTCCATCCGAAGTGGAAGGAGGTCGACCTGCGCTCGGAGGTCCCGGGCTGGCAGCGCTTCGCCGCCGCCAGCACCTGGTTGGCCAAGAATCCCTAGCCGC
>JANQGU010000252.1 GCA_028282935.1 Kiloniellales bacterium | reverse complement strand
GTCCGTGGTCAGCGTGTTGGTCATGGACTGCACCGTGATCGGGGCGTCGCCGCCCACGGCCACCTTGCCGACCTGGATCTGCCGTGACTTGCGGCGATGGATATCGCGATAGGGCCGAACGCTCATGAACACCGCTCTCGATTGCGCCGCGCCGGGCCGGCGCCGGACCTCGGCCCGGGCCGCCTGTACCGCGGCCTCCCGCGGCCGCTGTCCCTGGTCCGCTCCGGAGGCGCCCGGCGCCTGTCGGGGCGCAAGATGCGTCCTTCGCGCCGAAAACTCAAGGCTCTGCGGACCCGGTCACAAATCTTAAATAGTGCGGATCTCCGGCCCCGGGGCGGGCGGCGGACCTGCGACCGGCTTCGGGATCAGGGGTTGGTGGCGTTCCCGCTCTTCAGGCGCGCCGGATCGAGGTTGATGTTGCGCACGATGGCGCCGACCTCGCCGACCGAGGGCGTGGCCTGGCCGTCGACCTCGATCTGCAGCCCGCCGGCATTGCCGGTCAGCATGGTCAGGCCCTGCTGGTCGGGAACCCGGTAGGTTTCGCCACGCCGCAGCACCTTGGTCAGGATCAGCTTGTCGTCGGCGTCCCGAATCAGGACGTAGGAATCGTAGATCGCCCGGACCACGATCCGGGACTCGCCGTTCACGGCGCCGTAGACGGCCGCTTCCTCCGGCTCGGGCTGGCCAAGCTCGGCGGTCAGAACGGGTTCGGGTTGGGGCGCGGGCTGGCGCGCCGGCGCCTGCGGCGGCAGGGGCGCGATGGTCACGCCGTCGCGCTGCTCCACGCCTGCCGGCTCCCCGGACTCTTCAGCGGCGGTGTCTTCGGCGGCCGGCGCGGCCTCGACCTCGGTCTCCGCCGTCTCGGCGCCGCGCGCGACCACGACGGTGGCGGGCTCGGCCGGGGTGTCCGAGGCGGGCGCCGCTGCGACCTCTTCGGCCGGCGCCTCTTCGGCCGGGACGGGGGCCGGGGCCGCCGCAGCCGCGGCCTGCTCGGCCGGGGACTCGGAGGCCTCCAGTTCGGTCGCCGGCGGCACCGCCGCCGCGGTCGCGTCGTTGTCGCCTTCCGCTTGGCTCGGGCTCTCGCTCGCGGCCTCGGCCGGCGCCTCGGGCTGGCTCTGGGACTCGGCGGCGGGGGCCTCGACGGCGGGGGCCTCGACCGTCTCGGAAGCCGCAGCCAGGTCCTCTTCAGGGGCCGGCGCTTCCAGCTCCTGGGCGGCCCCCTGGGCGGCCGGCGGCTCGACCGCGTCCGTGGCCGTCGAATCGGCGGAGGCGACCTGGGCACCGGGCCCGGCGTCGGCCGGCGCGGCATCGCCCTCAAGGGCCGGCGCTTCCGGCGACATCGGATCGGTGTCGGAAGGATCCACGAAGTCGGCCGGCGCCTCGGGCAGCTCGACGACCTCCGCGATGGGCGGCGGCGGGGGCGCCTCGGCGGTCGAGACCTCGGGCAGCTCGTCGACGCGGGGCGGCGTCGCCACCTGGTCCGAGCCGGAGGACGAGAAGTACCAGACGCCATAGGCGCCCGCGATCAGCACCGCAGAGACCAGGAAGACCAGGCTGCCGGGAATCCGTGTCTCCGGCTCCGGGCTGGGAAAGACCAGCTCGGTGCGGCGGGTGAAGTCGGCGACCTCGGCCTTGAAGCGGCTGGCGATGTCCTCGGTGTCGAGCTTTAGGTAGTCGGCATAGGCGCGCACGAAGCCGACGGCATAGGTCGGCCCGGGCAGGTCCTCGAAACGACCCTCCTCGATCGCCAGCAGGTAGTCGTAGCGAATCCGCAGGGCGTGGGCGATATCGTCCAGGTCCCGATCAGCATCGGTCCGTGCTTCGCGCAGCTTGCGGGCGACGCTGTCGGCGGACAGCGGCCGAGGCTCCGCGTCATCGCCTGACCAGGCCGGCGTGAGAGAGTCCCTGTTTTCCGTAGACGACACGAGTTTCCGCTTCTGATCTCACAAACCGACACTCGGCAACCGGTGCGAAGACGGCGCGCGACCGCCCTGCCCTGGCCGAGCAGACCATAGAAGTTACTGCTCAGTGGTTAACGCCAGCTTTCCAAGTTTGCCGAAGGCGAAACTTGCCGGTCGGTTGTAACAAATCGTCATGGCGGCACCTAGGCGCTTGGCGCCCTGCCCCAAAAACGTCACATTTTTGGACCTCAAAGCGGGCTTGCGGCGCCCGCAGCCTTTCCGAGCAACAGGCGAAGAGGATTCTAGTCCGCGTCGAGCCCGTAGGCGGTGTGCAGGCTGCGCAGGGCCAGCTCGGTGTACTCCTCGGCGATCAGGACGCTGACCTTGATCTCCGAGGTCGAGATGACCTGGATGTTGATCCCCTTTCCGGCCAGCGCCTGGAACATGCTGAGCGCCACGCCGGCGTGGCTGCGCATCCCGACGCCGATCACGGAGACCTTGACCACGTTGGGGTCCGAGACGATCTCGGCCGCGCCCAGTTCGTCCTTCCGGTCCTCGAGCGCCCGCACCGCGGCGGCCAGATCGGCCTTGGGCACGGTGAAGGTCAGGTCGGTCTTGCCGCCCTCGGCGGAGACGTTCTGCACGATCATGTCGACGTTGATCGAGGCATCGGCCAGGGGACCGAAGATTGCCGCCGCCACGCCGGGGCGGTCCGGGACCTTCACCAGGGTGATCTTCGCCTCATCCCGGCTGTAGGCGATGCCGCTGACGACCTGCTGTTCCATGATTTCGTCCTCATCGACGACCAGGGTGCCCGGCAGCTCCTCGAAGCTGGACAGCACCTGGACGCGGACCCGGTGGTTCATCGCCGCCTCGACGGCCCGCGTCTGCAGGACCTTGGCGCCCTGCGAGGCCATCTCGAGCATTTCCTCGTAGGTGATCTTATCGAGCTTGCGGGCCTTGGCCACGATCCTGGGATCGGTGGTGTAGACGCCGTCGACGTCGGTGTAGATGTCGCAGCGCTCCGCCTGCAGCGCCGCCGCCAGGGCCACCGCCGAGGTGTCCGAACCGCCGCGGCCCAGGGTCGTGATCCGGCCCTGGGAATCGACGCCCTGGAAGCCCGCGACCACCGCCACCTGGCCCTCGGCCATGCGGCGGGAGATCTCGGCGACCTCGATCTGCTGGATCCGGGCGCTGCCGTGGGAGTCGTCGGTGCGCAGCGGCAGCTGCCAGCCGAGCCAGGAGCGCGCCATGACGCCCCGGTCCTGGAGCACCACCGCCAGCAGCCCGGCGGTCACCTGCTCGCCCGAGGAGACCACGACGTCGTATTCCCTGAGATCGAAGATGTTGGCGCTGTCGTTGACGTAGTCGACCAGCTGGTTGGTGACGCCGGACATGGCCGAGACCACGACGGCCACCTCGTTGCCGCGCGCGACCTCGGATTCGACCCGCTTGGCGACGTGCCGGATGCGTTCGAGGTTGGCCACCGAGGTGCCACCGAATTTCATGACAATTCGGGCCATGGTCCTGAGGTCCCGGTAGGAAGCGACGGCCGCGGCGCGGCCCACGACGGCTTGCCCCGCGAAGGGCGGCTATCCATACTCCCTCACCTCAGAGCTGACAAGCGGAGGCGAGGAGCGAGTCCCTTGGCCGAACCCGAGGAGAGCACAGCGGAAGACCGGGCCCAGCCGACGGCGTCGACGGCCGACCCGCGGGAGATCGAGAAGTTCTCCGCCCTGGCGGAGGACTGGTGGAATCCGGAGGGCCAGTTCGCGCCCCTGCACCGCCTCAACCCGGTCCGGCTGACCTATGTCCGCGACCGCCTGGCCGCCCAGTTCGGCCGCGACCCCCTGCAGCCGCGCCCCCTGGAGGGCCTGTCGCTGCTCGACATCGGCTGCGGCGGCGGCCTGCTCTGCGAGCCCCTGGCCCGGCTCGGCGCCAGGGTGACCGGCCTCGACGCCTCCGCCACCTCGGTCGAGGTCGCCCGGCGGCACGCCGAGCTCTCCGGCCTCGAGATCGCCTACCGTCACGGCACGGCGGAGGACCTCGCGGCCGGCGACGAGCGTTTCGACGCGGTGGTCTCGCTGGAGGTGGTCGAGCACGTCGCCGACCTGACGGCCTTCCTCGGCGCCGCGGTGGCCCTGGCCCGCCCGGGCGGCGCCCTGGTCCTGGCGACCCTGAACCGGACGCCGAAGTCCTATCTCTTCGCCATCGTCGGCGCCGAGTACCTGCTCCGCTGGCTGCCGCGCGGCACCCACGACTGGCGCCGCTTCGTCCGCCCCTCGGAGCTGGCGGCCGGTCTCCGGGCCCAGGGCGCGGCGGTGACCGACATGATCGGGGTCGCCTACAACCCGCTGAGCGACGACTGGCGGCTGTCCCGGGACCTGGACGTCAACTACATGCTCTCGGCGATCCGGCCCCAAGACTGACCGCCAGGGGCCTGACCGACACGGGCCTGACCGACAACGGGCCTGACCGACAACGGGCCTGACAGACAGCGGGCCGGCGAGGCTCGAAGCGTCAGGAATCGCGGCGCGGCAGCGGCAGGCGGCTGAACTCGATGCCCTCCTCCGCCAGGGCCTCGGCCTCGGGCTCGCTGGCCTGGCCATAGATCCCGCGGGCCTCGGCCTCGCCATAGTGGATCTTCCGGGCTTCTTCGGGAAAGGCCTCGCCGACGTTGTCGCAGGTCGCCTCCACGTGATCGCGCAGCCGCTCCAGGGCCGCGCGCAGCGCCTGCGCCTCTTCGGGCGATCCGCCCTTCGCCACCGCCCCCTTCGGCTCCTGAGCTTTGGTCTCCGGGACTCCGGTCTCCCGGGCTCCAGTCTCAGGGGCTTCGGCGTCAAGGGCTCTCGATCCGCGGTCCGACCTGGCGATCCGCGGCGCCATGATCGCCTTCTCGACCTTGTCCGACCCGCAGACCGGACAGCTCAGGTCGCCGGCCTCGGCCTGCGCGTCGTAGGCGGCGTTGTCGCGGAACCAGGCCTCGAAGTGGTGATCGCGCCGGCATCTGAGGTCGAAACGGATCATGTCGATATCGGGTCCCGGAAGAGCCAGAATCTCGGCTTATCCACAGGTCCAGTGTTACACGTCGTGAGGGGCTGGCAAGGCCCAGGCGCCACCGCGATTAAAATAAAGTCCAGGGACTCGGCCTGCCCCGGACGGTCTAGCGAGGCGGAGTCAAGATGAAGATTCTGTTGCAATCATTTCAAAGCGGAGTCAAAAATAAGGGGCCACCGCATAAGAAGTGGCCCCGAGTTCACAGGGAGGATAAAGGGACGACAGATTCAAAAGACGCAGAATCAAAACCTGTCGTCGGGGGCGACGCGAATCCGCGTCGCCCTTTTTAATTTAGTGCCTCGAAGTCGAAAGCGTTAAAGAATTTTTACGCAAATTCGAGCGGAATTGCATCGCTGTTGCAAATCCGCCACAAAAATCCGCAACCAGATGATTTTTTAGCGATATATCGCGAGTGCTCCTAGGCCGAGGGACGTTTAGGATAGATGAATCCCTTTGCCGGATAGCTTCGCCTGCCCAAGGTCCGCCCCGGCGTATACCAGATGCGGACCAGGGACCAATCGTTCTTCGGCGAGACGTCGAGGACCGGGGTCTTCTCGTGAACCCGGCCGCGGTTCAGCCAGTTCGCGTGGCTGACCAGGATCACCCGGTCGCCGAGCACGGCATCCACGACGGCGATATGGCCGCCGCGCAGCTGCCGGCTCCGCCCCAGGACCAGGACCGAGCCGGCCATCGGCTGCTGCCGGCGGCTGTAGCGGCCGGCGGCGGACTGCCACCATGTCCAGGCGTCGCCGCGAATCTGGATGCCGGAGATCCGGCGCGCATAGGGCACGCATTGCAGCGGACGCGAGGGCGTGCTGATGCGCGCCGAGGCCGCCGCGAGCTGGAGCTCCGAGCTCGGAAAGGCCGGCCTGGCGCCCTGCTCGGGCGCGCAGCCCATCAGGATCAGGCTTCCGGCAAGAACCGCGGCGGGAGTCGCGAGGCCTGCGCGCACGATTTCTTCCCTCCTCCGCGGTCCTTGGGTCATGGGTCCTCGAGCCGGCGGAACTTTACCCGATCGGAGGACGGCACGCACCCGCTCAAGCGGCGTTCGCGCGTGTCCTTTATCGGACTCGCCGGCGCCGTATAGGATGGCCGCCATGTCCGAGACCAAGCCCAACCGCCCACACGGCCCGAGCCGGCCCTCGGCCTGGGTCCGCCGCTTCGCGCCCCTGGTCCCGGCCGGCGGCGCGGTCCTCGACCTGGCCTGCGGTTGCGGCCGGCACAGCCGGCTCTTCCTGGCGGCCGGCCATCCGGTCACGGCGATCGACCGTGACACCTCAGGCCTTGCCGACCTGGCCGGGCAGGACGGCCTGGAGGCCATCGCGGCCGACCTCGAGGACGGCCGGCCCTTCCCGCTGGCCGGCCGCCGCTTCGCCGGGGTGGTGGTGACCAACTATCTGCACCGGCCGCTGCTGCCCGCCCTGGTCGACGCGGTGGCCCCGGGCGGGCTGCTGATCTACGAGACCTTCGCCCGCGGCAACGAGCGCTTCGGCCGCCCGAGCAACCCGGACTTCCTGCTCGAGCCGGGGGAGCTGCTGGAGGCCCTACGGGGCCGGCTGCGGGTCCTGGCCTACGAGGACCTCGTCGTCGAGGAGCCGAAACCGGCCGCGGTGCAGCGGATCTGCGCGCGGAGGGAGACCGGCTGAGGCCGGCCGGTCAGTCCTGGAACCAGAACTCGATCTCCTCGGTCTCGACCTCGAAACGGGCGGCGTGCGCCTCCCCGGCCGCGACGTGGTACCAGTCGCCGGGGCCGTAGCGCTCCTCCGCGCCCCCGCGGATCAGGATCAGCTCGCCCTTGGTGATCACCCCGTGGTTCTCCGTCTCGTGGTCGTGAGGCGGGATCGTCGTCCCCGCCGGATAGAGCGCGAAGAGGATGTCCGCGCCCTCGGCAGGCAGCCGGAAGGCGTCGAAGCGCTCGGAGAAGGGCTCTAGGCCCCGGATCTTCTGAGGAAAGCCGCCCATGGCGAACTCCTATGGGTTTTCTGATCGCAAGGTGTCGGGCCTCACGACAGGGCGAAGTCGATGGCGCGCCCGGCGTGGATCCGCGTGGTGTCGAAGACCGGCAGGTCGAGGTCGTCGGGGCCGATCAGCATGCAGACCTCGGTGCAGCCCAGGATCACGCCGTCGACGCCGTCGCGCCGCTGGGCCTCGATGAGGTCGAGGTAGGCGGCCTTGGACTCGGGCCGGACGACACCCTGGCAAAGCTCCTCGTAGATCACGCGGTGAACCAGGGCGCGGCCCGCCTCGTCGGGCACGGTGACGTCGATGCCGTGGCGGTCGCGCAGCCGGCCCTTGTAGAAGTCCTGCGTCATCGTGTAGCCGGTGGCGAGCAGCAGCGGGCGCCGCGCCGGCGAGGCCTCGATCGCCACCGCCGTGGCGTCGGCGATGTGGATCAGCGGGATCTCGACCGCGGCCTCCACCTCGGTCGCCATGCGGTGCATGGTGTTGGTGCAGATCACGATGGCCTCGGCCCCGGCCCGCGCCAGCCGCCGCGCGGCCTCGACCATGCGGTCCGTGGCCGCGGCCCAGTCCTCGGCGGCCTGAAGGGCCTCGATCTCGGCGAAGTCGAAGGACCAGAGGAGAAGCCGCGCCGAGTGCAGGCCGCCAAGGCGCTGCCGCGCCAGCTCGTTGAGGTGGCGGTAGTAGATCGCGGTGCTTTCCCAGCTCATCCCGCCGATCAGCCCCAAGGTCTTCATCCGACAAGGCTCCCCGAATCCGGCCCCTACAAGATCGCCAAGACAGACTATGGCGCACACCCACGAAACAAAAGATCTGGATCTGAAAAGCTCTATTTCATATTCGTAACAACATGGACTGGGACGACCTGCGCTTCTTCGCCGCCCTGGCCTCGGCCGGCAACCTGGCCGCTGCGGCCCGCCAGCTCGGCAGCTCGCCAGCCACGGTGTGGCGGCGGGTGACCGCGCTGGAGGCCCGGCTCGAGGCGCGGCTCTTCGAGCGCCGCCGCAGCCCCTATGCGCTCTCCGCCGCCGGCCGCCGCCTGCTGGAGACCGTGGAGCAGATGGAGGCGGAGATGGGCGCCGCCGCCCGGGACCTGGGCGGCCTGAAGGACGAGGCCGGCGGCGAGGTCCGGGTCACAGCGCCCGAGTTCCTGGGCGAGGCGGTGATCGCCGAGAGCCTGGGCCGGCTCTCCGAGGCGCACCCCCTGCTGCGGGTCGAGCTGGTGACCGCGAGCCCCACCGCCAGCCTGGCCCAGCGCGAGACCGACCTGGCCCTCCGCTTCGAGCGGCCGCAGCGCGGCGGCTTCCAGGCAGTCGCCAGCTTCGCCGTCGGCTTCGGCGTCTACGCCGCGCCCGCCTATCTGGCCCGCCACGGCGCCCCCGCCTCGCCCTTCGACCTGGAGGGCCACGGCGTCATCGACTTCGACGAGAGCCAGGGCCACGCCGCCCCGGCCCGCTGGCTGGGCCGCAGCCTGCGCAAGGCCCGGGTCCTGTTCCGCAGCAACAGCCTGCACGCCCGGCGGGCCGCGGCCGAAGCCGGCCTGGGCCTGCTGCTCCTGCCCTCGATCACCGGCGACAGCGCGGCCGGCCTCCAGCGGCTCTGGTCCAGCGCCGAGCTGGGCCGTCTCGAGATGCTGCTGCTGGTCAACGAGAGGGTCGGCCGGGCGCCGCGGGTCCGGGTCCTGCGCGATCACCTGCTTTCCCTGCTGGAGGGACGGGCCGAGGCCCTGGCCGGACAGCCTATCGCCGGCCGCGGATAATACGGATTGCGCGAACGCGCCTCCTGTCCTATCTGACAGCGGCGGAGGTGCGCAGGGGCGCCTCGCCCGCCGAAAGCCTCGACACCCTGCGACGAGTTCGACAGAGCAACCCTCAGGCTTCTCCTGGATCGCATGGAGCGGGAAAGATCCGGGTCGGGAGAAACGCCTATGGTTGACGTCGTTTCCGCGCTCAAGACACGCGCCCGCCACCTTCACCGTGCCGTCGCCTTCGGCGAGCCCGAAGCCGTCTCGCGAGTCCGGCTGCTGCCGGAGCTCCGGCGGCTGGACCCGGCCGAACTGCCCGCTGTGGTCAAGCGCCGGCACTGCCTGTCGGCGATCGCCCGCGAGCTGGGCTTCCAAGGCTGGCCCCATGCGCTCGCCGTCCTGCAGGGGCGGAAAGCGGCGGACTTCGGCGAGCTTCTCTACACCGGACAACACAGTCCGACCCTCAACATCTGATCCGCCTCCTACGCCGAGGCGCGGGACATCCGTGCTAAGCACGGCGGCTATCTGCTGGCCTACCGCAGGCATTACCTGATCGTGGACGCGGACTACATCCGGGCCCTGGGCCTGGATGCCGAGGACCCCGACTGGGAAGGCATCGGGCGGGACTGGATACGGCCGAGGGACCCGGAGGCCCGCAAGCGGCTCTACGGCAAGCTCATCGAGGGCCGCCTGCCCGGCTGAGGATCGGGGACCCGGAGAACCCGAGAGCGGGCCTACTCGCCGGCCGCCTCGGGGAAGCTCGCGATCACCTCGATGCGGCCGACGATGTTGTGGTTGAAGGCCTCGAGCTCCTCGGCCGGCACCCAGAGCTCAAGGTGCGTCGAAGCTCCGGCCTGCTGGACCTCGTACTTGGCGACGTGCTCGCTGCGCACCGCGAAACGGGTCACATAGCCGGCCCCGCTGTGCTTCACGTTCCAGTCCCGCGCGATCTGGGTCGCGTAGGCCTCGTTGAGGACCGGGTAGAAGATCGGCTG
Source organism: Kiloniellales bacterium (assembly GCA_028282935.1). Classification (GTDB taxonomy): domain Bacteria; phylum Pseudomonadota; class Alphaproteobacteria; order Kiloniellales; family JAKSBE01; genus JAKSBE01. The sequence continues at coordinate 5,003 of JANQGU010000252.1, read as the reverse complement.
CTCGGGCAGACGAGGCGGAAAGGCGCGCCAATCCGCGGCCTCGATCAGCGCCAGCTCCTTCGGCCCGACCGGGCGGTAGAGGATGGTCGTCGCGTCAGACATCGCCGTGACCTGTCTCGAGGAGCCGCCTCCGAACCGGGGCCGGCCTACTCGCCGGCCGCGCGGAGGTGGGCCGTGGCCGTCGGGGCCTCGAAGCGGCGGTCGTGGCCCAGCGCGGGGACCATGCGCCGGGCCTCGGCGATCCGGGCGGGGTCGACCTCGGCGAGCGCCACGCCGGGCGCCTCGCCGCCGTCGGCCAGGACCTCGCCCCAGGGCGCCACCACCAGGGAATGGCCGTAGGTCCGGCGCCCCTCGGCGTGCTCGCCGCACTGCGCCGGCGCGAAGACGAAGCAGCCGGTCTCGATGGCGCGGGCGCGCAGCAGGACGTGCCAATGGGCCTGGCCGGTGAACTCGGTGAAGGCGGCGGGCACGGTCAGGAAATCGGCGCCGGCCTGGGCCAGGCTGCGGTAAAGGTGGGGGAAGCGCAGGTCGTAGCAGACGCTGAGGCCCAGGGTGCCCCAGGGCAGGGCCGCCGTCACCGCGGCACTGCCGGCCCGGTAGGTCGAGGACTCGCGGTAGCTCTGGCCGTCGGGGATCTCGACGTCGAACATGTGGATCTTGTCGTAGCGTGCCGCGATCCGGCCGGCCGGATCGAAGAGGAAGGAGCGGTTGGCCACCTTCTCGCCGTCAAGGCCCACGGTCATGGAACCGATGAGCAGCCAGACCTCCAGCTCGGCCGCCAGGGCCGCGAAGGCCGCGACCCCCTCGTGCTCGGCCTCCGGCGCCGCCTTCTCCAGGGTCAGCTTACGGCGCGGCTCCATCATGGTCGTGGTCTCGGGCGTCAGCACGAAGTCGGCGCCCTGTCCCCGGGCCTCGCGGATCAGGGCCGAAGCGGCCTCGACGTTGGGGCCGAGATCCCGGCCCGAGGTCATCTGCACCAGGCCGACGGTGAAGCCCGCGGTCATCCCACCCGCTCCAGAAGCGGGTCCAGCTTGCCGCTCTGCTCCAGGGCATAGAGCTCGTCGGAGCCGCCGACATGCTGCCCATCGATGAAGATCTGCGGCACCGAGGTCCGTCCGCCGGCCCTCTGAATCATCTTCTGGCGGCCGCCCGGATCCATGCTCACGTCGATCTCACGGTAGGGCACGCCCTTGTCCTTCAAGAGCCGCTTGGCCCGAAAGCAGTACGGGCAGAACATCGTCGTATAGATCTCGACCTCGGCCATCCTGGACTCCCACATCCCGACACCACAGGGATCCCCTCTATCCCTGCCTCAATGTAAGCCTAGCGCCCGCAGATTTACAGGTGATGATCACTTGACGATCACCGGGCGCTCGGCCGCACGACCCGGGCCAGCACCAGGGCGTCGACCTCGGCGGCGCCGGCGCGGCGCAGGACCCGGGCGCAGGCCGACAGGGTCGCGCCCGTGGTTAACACGTCGTCAACCAGCAGCAGGCGGCGGCCTTTGACCTCCGGCCGCCGGCGCGGGTCGACCACGAAGGCGCCCCGGAGGTTGCGCTTGCGCGCGGCCGGGGACAGCCGGCCCTGCGGCGGGGTATGCCTGCAGCGGCGCAGGATGTCCGGGCGGTAGGGCAGCCCGGTCTTGCGGCCGAGCGCCTGGGCCAGCAGGGCAGCCTGGTTGTAGCGTCGGGTGAAGAGCCGTCGCCAGTGCAGCGGCACGGGCAGGACGATCTCGGCCTCGGCCAGCAGCTCCGACCCGGCGCGCGCCATCCAGTCGGCGAAGGCGGGCGCGGCCTCGGTCCGGTCGCCGTGCTTGAAGCCCAGGACCAGGCCGCGGCTGTCGTCGTCGTAGCGCATCACCGCCCGGGCCCGGCCGAAATCCGGCCGCCGGCGCAGGCAGGCGCCGCAGAAGATCTCGGGTCCCGGATCGTAGGCGAAGGGCAGGCCGCAGATCCCGCAGTGGGGCGGGGCCAGGAAGCTGATCCCCTGCCAGCAGCCCGGGCAGAGGCTGCCCGGCGCCGAGACCAGCTCCCCGCAGGCGAGGCAGCGTGGCGGCAGCAGGGCATTGAACAGGGAAAGGCCCGCCAGGCCGGCGGCAGCCCCCAATCTCGACAGCGCGGCCATGGCGCAAGTCTTGGCCGCCAGCCCGCCGGCGTCAACGCCGAGAAGCCGGTCTGCAGCGGAAAGGCCGAGGTTTTCCGCTGCCGCCGCGAGTGCCATATAGGGGACGTGACCGAAGGCATGACCATCTTCGACCGCAGGCTGCTGCGCCGACGCCGGGCCCGGGCCGCCGAGCTGGGCGGCGAGACCGCCCTGCTGTGCGAGGTCGCCGAGCGCCTCGCCGACCGCCTGGACGACGTCAACCGCCGCTTCCCACTGGCCCTGGACCTGGGCTGCCGCGGCGGCACCCTGGCCCGGACCCTGAAAGGCCGGGGCGAGGTCGAGACCCTGGTGCAGAGCGACCTGGCCCCCGAGATGGCGGCGCGGGCGGCCGGCGGCGGCCCGACCCTGGCCGCCGACGAGGAGTTCCTGCCCTTCGGCGCCGAGACCTTCGACCTGGTCCTCTCCTGCCTCTCGCTGCACTGGGTCAACGACCTGCCCGGCGCCCTGGTCCAGATCCGCCACGCGCTGAAGCCCGACGGCCTGTTCCTGGCGGCGCTGCTGGGCGGCGAGACCTTGAAGGAGCTGCGCCAGGCGCTACTCGAGGCGGAGCTCGAGGTCGAGGGCGGCGCCAGTCCGCGGGTCTCGCCCTTCGCCGACCTGCGCGACCTGGGCGGCCTGCTGCAGCGCGCCGGCTTTGCCCTGCCGGTCGCCGATCTCGACAGCCTCACACTCGACTATCAGAACGCCTTCACCCTGATCCAGGACCTGCGCGTCCTGGGCGAGACCAACGCGGTGGCGGCACAGCGCCGCGGCGCCAGCCGGCGCGAGACCCTGCTGCGCGCCGCCACCCTGTACCAGGCCCGTCACGGCCGGCCTGACGGCAGGATTCCGGCCAGCTTCCAGGTGCTCTACCTGACCGGCTGGGCACCCCATGCCTCGCAGCAGCAGCCCCTGGCCCCGGGCAGCGCCCAGGCACGCCTGGCCGCGGCGCTGGACAGCGAGGAGCGGCCCGCCGGCGAGCCGGCCCGCCCCGGCCCGGGCGGCAAGGCGCCGAAGCCCTGACCGCCCGGGTCCCCCTCCTGCCCGCACGTTTAACGAATCCTAACGGCCTGCTGCCAGGCTCGGGGCTCAAGGTTGGCTGTTCCTCGAGCAAAGGACCCGGTCGATGCAGAACGCGAAGATCCGGATCTGGCGGATGGTCAAGGACAGCTACGGCTTCCTACTCTCCCACCCCCGCGCGCTGCTGCGCGTCGGCTGGCTGCCTCTGCTGCTGATCTTTGGGCTGAACCTGGCCCTCGGTGGCTTCGACGCCTCTCTCCTGGGCAAGGACCTGGCAACCTTGCTGCCGAGCCTCGGTCGGGGCACGGCTCTCGTCCTGCTCCAGTCGATGATCGCAGCAGTGGTCCTGGTCGCCTGGCATCGCATCGTGCTCATGGGTGAAGCCGCCGTCCCCGGCCTCTTCAGCCTTCACATCGGCGTCCGTGAGGCGAGATACCTGGCCTCCTGGCTGCTGCTCAGCCTGCTTTTCATCCTGGTCGCAGTCCTGTCCGTCCTGCTGATCGTCGCGCTGGGCTTCGGCTTGATGCTGGGCGGTGAAGTCGCCCTGGTCACCGCCGGCTCGGCAGGCAGCATCCCGCTGGGTGAAAAGGCCCAGTTCGTCGCCTTGCTGACCTTGAGTGTGGTCTTTGCCCTGCCCGCCGCCACCTATGCCACGACCCGGCTCTCGCTGATCCTGCCGGCGCTGGCGACCGACCAGCAGCGCTCCTTCGGCGGTGCCTGGCAGCTCAGCGCCGGCAGCGGCTGGCGGCTGGTCGCCGCCTCGCTGCTGGTCATGCTGCCGATGCAGCTCGGCTACCTGGCCGCGGTCCAGCTCGCGAAGAGCCTCGCCGACAGCCTGCTCCACTGGCCGGCGGCCCTGCTGGCCTCGGGCTTCATCCTTTTGCTGATCATGGTCACCGGCACCTTGCTGTCACTCTTTTCCAGGGCGCTGGAGCAGGAAAGCGCCGCCCAAGCTCCGGCGGCCCCGGACGCGGCCCTGGCTGGCTAGATCAGACAGATAGCGCAGCTTATCCGCGTTCAAGCGAACGCGGGCTGCTTTAGAAGCCTCACAGGAAATCGCGCAGCAGGGCGACCAGCGGCTCGTCGGCCGGCGGCATCTCGTAGTCGCGCAGGCGGACCGGCCGCACCCAGGCGAGCTCCTGGCCCTCCAGCGCCCTCGGCGTGCCCTTCCAGACCCGGCAGAGGAACAGCGGCATCAGCAGGTGGAAGTCGTCGTAGCCGTGCGAGGCGAAGGCGAAGGGCGCCAGGCAGCTCTCGCTGGTGTCGATGTCCAGCTCCTCCTTCAGCTCCCGCACCAGGGCCTGCTCCGGCGTCTCGCCGGGGTGGAGCTTGCCGCCGGGGAACTCCCAGAGGCCGGCCATGGACTTGCCGGCGGGCCGGCGCGCCAGCAGGACGCGGCCGTCCGGATCGATCAGGGCCACGGCCGCAACCAGGACGATCTTCGCCGGCGCCCCGCCGCGGATTTCGGCGGCCGCGAGGCAGGCGCTGTCCTGGTCCGATGGCTCCATGGGGTCGTCGTCCCGCCGCGCTCAGCTTCGGTAGTCGGCGTTGATGTCGATATAGCCGTGGGTCAGGTCGCAGGTCCAGATCGTCGCCGCCCCGCCGCCGACCCCGACGTCGACCTCGATCTCGATCTCCCGGCCCTGCATGTGGCGGGCCACGGGCGCCTCGTCGTAGCCGGGCACCGCGAGGCCGTCGCGGGTCACCTCGTGTCCGCCGATGCGGATCGCCAGGCGGTCGCGCTCGGCACGCTCCCCGGCCTTGCCCACCGCCATGACGATGCGGCCCCAGTTGGCGTCGGCGCCGGCGATGGCCGTCTTGACCAGGGGCGAGTTGCCGAT
>JANQGU010000247.1 GCA_028282935.1 Kiloniellales bacterium | reverse complement strand
GGCCCGCTTCGGGTCCAGCAGGCGGTCGCGCAGGCGTCCGGCCAGAAGGGCGTAGAGCCCGTCGAAGGTGGTGGCGATCACGATGAAGCCGATCGACATGGCCAGGAGCTGCGGCCCGGCGGCCAGGCCCGGGTCCAGGAACTGCGGGAAGAAGGCGGCGTAGAACAGGATGGTCTTGGGGTTGGTGATCGCGATCACCGCGCTGTACCAGAACACGCCGCGCGGCTTGGCCACCGCCGGCAGGCCCTCTTCCCGGCCGGCCTGGATCGCCCGGCGCCACTCCTTGATGCCGAGCCAGAGCAGGTAGGCGACGCCGATCCAGCGGACCCAGGTCAGCACGTCGGCGGCCAGGGCCAGCAGGGTGGTCAGGCCCAGGGCGCCGGCCGCGACCAGGACGGCGTTGCCGGTGCTGGCGCCGGCCACGGTCGCCAGCCCGGTGCGCTGGCCGTGGGCCAGGGAGTTCGCGACCACCAGGGTCACGATGGGCCCGGGCATGAGGATCAGGACCGTGGTCGCCAGGAGGTAGCCGATGAAAAGTTCCGGGTTCAGCATGGGATCGCGCTCGCGGGTTCGAAGGTTTGGCTCGAAGGGCTATCGAGCCCGCTCCGGCGCGCCCTGGCAAGGGCCTTGTCGGCGCTCTATGACGTCGGCGCTCCAAGACCCTGGCGGGAGCCTGGGTCCCGAATTCGGCAATGGTCGCGGCAGCGGTCCTGTTCCACACTTCCAGGCTTCAGCGACATGAGAGGGGATGCGCCATGGCCGGAGGCAAGGAGCATCGTTACGCGGCGAAGGTCGTCTGGACCGGCGCCGTCGAGGGGCCGACCCGCGACTACAAGACCTACTCCCGCGCCCACCGGATCGAGATTGCCGGCAAGCCGCCCATCGAGGGCTCCGCCGACCCCGCCTTCCTGGGCGATGCGAGCCGGCACAACCCCGAGGACCTGCTGGTCGCCTCGCTCTCGGCCTGCCACATGCTCTGGTACTTCCACCTCTGCGCGGTCAAGGGCGTGGCGGTGACCGCCTACGAGGACGACGCCGTCGGCACCATGGTCGAGGCCTCGGGGCCGGGTGACCCCAGGGGCCGCATGACCGAGGTGATCCTGCGCCCCCGGGTGACCATCACCGCCGCGAGCGACCCGGAGACGGCGCGCGGCCTGCACGAGCGGGCCCATCACGAGTGCTACATCGCCAACTCGATGAACTTCCCGGTCCGCTGCGAGCCGGAGATCGTGGTCGAGACGGTCATGCTGGCCTGATGTGTCATCCGGCAGGGGCCCTTGGACGCCTTGAACGATATGTGCATAATCTTTCCCTATAGTTTGTGCGCATAAAGCTTTGGAGGCTGCCATGGGGTTCGACCGCAAGGCCGGGAAGCGGGCCGTCAACGTCAGCGTCAATGCGGATCTGCTGGACCAGTCGAAGGCTTTGAAGATCAACCTCTCGAAGGCGCTGGAAGCGCGCCTGGAGGAGGAGGTCGCGGCGGCACGTCGGCGTGCGTGGCTCGTCGAGAATCAAGAGGCCATGGAGGACTACAATCGAGCCGTTGCGGAGCGAGGCGTCTTCGGGGACGACGAACGCAGTTTCTGATGGCTCAGTTCGACATCCACCACTATCGCCGTGCCGGCAGCAGGGCCCGTTTCGTCGTCGATCTCCAGAGCGGTCTGCTTGAACCCATGGCGACGCGGGTGGTCGCGCCGCTCTATCCACTGCCTCTGGGGCAGAAACTGCTGAAGGGATTGAATCCGGAAATTGAGGTCCCGGGCGACAACGGCGTCTTCTACCTTTCGGTTCCAGAACTCGCCGCCGTTCAGCGATCGGTGCTCGGAGAATGCGTGGGCAACCTCGAAGCCAGGCGCGCGGACATTGTTGCCGCGCTCGACTTGCTGTTCACAGGGATCTGACGATGAGCCGTGAGCCCAAGACAGGGGAGTTCCGATAACCATGCTCGGCGCGATCGCCGGCGACGTCATCGGCTCGGTCTACGAGCAGAAGCACGTCAAGGTGACGGACTTCGCGCTGTTCAGCGAAGCCTCGCGCTTCACCGACGACTCGGTGATGACCGTCGCGGTCGCCGACGCGCTGCTGCACGGTCGGCCCTACGCGGACAACCTCAGGGCCTTCTACCGGCACTATCCCAAGGCCGGCTACGGCTACCTCTTCAGCTCCTGGGGCCGGGGCGAGATCGCCGAGCCCTACCAGAGCTACGGCAACGGCTCGGCGATGCGGGTCAGCCCGGTCGCCTACGCCCACGACGACCTCGACGCGGTCCTGGCCGAGGCCGAGGCCAGCGCCGCGGTGACCCACGACCATCCCGACGGCCTGGCCGGCGCCAAGGCCGTGGCGGCGGCGATCTTCCTGGCCCGGGCCGGCGCGGACAAGGCGGCGATCAAGGCCTGGCTCGACGAGCGCTTCGCCTACGATCTGGACCGCCGCCTCGACGACGTCCGGCCGGACTACCGCTTCGACGCGACCTGCCCCGGCTCGGTCGGCGAGGCGATCCTCGCCTTCCTGGAATCGGCCGACTTCGAGTCCGCGGTCCGCCTCGCGGTCTCCCTCGGCGGCGACGCCGACACCCAGGCCGCGATCGCCGGCGCCATCGCCGAGGCCTACTACGAAGGCCTGCCCGAGGAGATCGAGGCGGAGGTCTTCGCGCGGCTCGACTCGCGCCTGGCCGGCGTCACGCGGAACTTCCGGGCGCGCTACCTGGCCGGGGGCTATCGGCTATAGCGGATTGATCCAGGGGTCTGGCCGGTGGCCGTACTTGAAGAACTACCAGGAACATGCGCTTCTGGTTATTTGCTGTCATTGCCGGGCTTGACCCGGCAATCCATCGTGCCGCTGCGCCATGGATGCCCGGATCAAGTCCGGGCATGACAGTGGAGGTTGTTCTAGAGAACCTTGAAGAGGCCGCTAGGACGCTGGCGAAGGACTCCGCCCCACGCGCGCCATGTCGTCGAGGAGGGCGGCGTTGGGGCAGAAGACGCGGGCCGCGTCGTCGCGGAGGCCCCATTTGAGCAGGCGCGTGCAGCGGCGGACGTTGGGGCAGTCGGCGCAGAGGGAGTCGGCCTCCCGGAGCTGCGGCCAGAAGGCCTCGACGGCCGTGGCACGGTCGACCCCCAGGTGGGCCATCATCGCGGCCAGGCGCTTGCGGTGGCGGGCGTTGCCCTTGAAGGCGGTGAAGAGATCCGCGCGCCGCATCCGCGCCACCCTGAGCGCGCGGTCGAGTTCTCGGTCCGAAGAGCGGGACAGGCGGCGGCGCAGGGGCTTGGCGGTGTTCCAGCGTGCCAGGGCGACCTCGGCGCGGCGGTAGCGCCGAGCGAGGCGCCTGGACAGGCGGTTGAGCATGTTGGACCTCCTCTTGCTCTCGCCGTCGCGAGGGGTTCGAACAACTTCCGCGTGTAGAGTCCTAGGCCCAGGAGCGAGGGCCTGTCAACGAGGGTATGCGGGGCAAGCCTGTGTCGCCTGAAGGTCCGGTCGGGCTCTCCCCTTTCCCGAAGTCTCCTCAGTTCCGCCCCGGCGTCAGCAGCCCCCGCGCGATGACCTGGGCCTGGATCTCGGCGGCGCCTTCGAAGATGTTGAGGATGCGGGCGTCGCAGAGGACGCGGCTGATCTTGTACTCCTCGGCGTAGCCGTTGCCGCCGTGGACCTGCAGCGCGTTGTCGGCGTTGGACCAGGCGACGCGCGCGGCGAGCAGCTTGGCCTTGCCGGCCCCGATGTCGCAGCGCCGCTCGGAGTCCTTCTCGCGGGCGGCGAAGTAGGTGAGCTGGCGGGCGAGCATGGTCTCGACCGCCATCCAGGCAAGCTTGCCGGCGACCCGGGGGAAGGCGACGATGGCCTTGCCGAACTGCTGGCGCTCGCGGGCGTAGGCCAAGCCCAGCTCCAGGGCGTTCTGGGCGACGCCGACGGCGCGCGCCGCGGTCTGGATGCGCGCCGACTCGAAGGTCGCCATGAGCTGCTTGAAGCCCTGGCCCTCGATGCCACCCAGCAGGTTCTCGGCCGCGACCTCGAAGCCGTCGAAGCCGATCTCGTACTCCTTCATGCCGCGGTAGCCCAGGACCTTGATCTCGCCGCCGGTCATGCCCGCGGCCGGGAAGGGCTCGCTGTCGGTGCCGCGCGGCTTCTCGGCCAGGAACATGGACAGGCCGCGGTAGCCGGACTCCCCGGGATCGGTACGGGCGAGCAGGGTCATGACGTCGCTGCGCGCGGCGTGGGTGATCCAGGTCTTGTTGCCGGTCACCTTGTAGACCTCGCCCTCTCGCACCGCGCGGGTGCGCAGCGAGCCGAGGTCGGAGCCGGTGTTGGGCTCGGTGAAGACGGCGGTCGGCAGGACCTCGCCCGAGGCGAT
>JANQGU010000245.1 GCA_028282935.1 Kiloniellales bacterium | reverse complement strand
AGGACCAACACACAGACAACCCAGACCAGCAACCCGGAAACCGCCCGCCAGAACCCAAATCCCAAGCCTCAAGGAGGGTTCTTCAGCAGCCTGCTAGCGCGGTGCAGGCGCCTGTCGAGCCGCGGAGCGCTACAGGGGCTTGCGGGCGACCGCGTAGATGGCGTTGGCCTGGACCTCCGTGACCCCCTCGAGGCGCAGGCGCGTCAGGTTGGCCTCGCGGACCTGGCGGGCCTCCTCCGCCGAGAGCAGGTCGATGGTCCCGCGGAAGCCGGCGCCGAGCGCGATGGTCCACCAGTCCTCGACACGCTCCAGCGGCTGGACGCCGGCCTCCGCCGCGACCTCGGGCGCGGCGGCACCGCCGTCGAGGAAGAGCTGCGTCACCGCCTCCGGCTCGGTGATCCGGTCCCAGGGCCGGAAGTCCGCGACCAGGTCCGGGCGGATGAAGCGGACCGCGTCCCAGAAGGCGCGTCCGCCGGGCTCCAGGGGCTCGGGGCCCCAGGTGGTGACCGCCAGGTGCCCGCCCGGACGGACCAGGCGCCAGAGCCTGGCGACCTGGGCCTCCATGTCGGGCACGAAGAAGATCGCGAAGACGCAGACCACGGCATCGAAGCTCGCCTCGGCGAAGCCGAGATCGGTCATGTCGCCGGTGCGGAAGGCCGCGTTCCGCAGCCCGAGCGCCTCGGCCTTTCCGCGCGCCCGTTCGAGCATGGCCCCGGCGAGATCGACGCCGATCACCCGGCCCGCCGGCCCGACCGCACGCGCCGCCGGCAGCGCCGAAGCGCCGGTGCCGCAGCCGACATCGAGCACGCTGGCGCCCGCAGCCGGGGCCAGGCGCTCGACCGTCCGGCTGCCGATGCGGTCCCAGAAGGACAGCGGCGGCGCGTCGAAGTGGTCGGCCGCGGCGTTGTAGGTCGCGGCCGCCTTCGCCTTGGCCGCATCGAGGCTGTCCAGCATGTCTTTCGTCTCCTTGAGGCTCGGTCGCCGCCGTGGCGCGGTGCTCAGATTTGGGGGCTCAGATGAAGTAGGCGCCGGGCAGGTCCAGGACCGAAACCGGCTCGGGCGCCACCGGCGGCAGGCCGAGCCGCCGGTTGGCCGGCAAGGCGACCTCCATCAGCCTGGGCTTGGGCAGGTCGAGGCCGTTCATCACCGCCACGTAGTCCTGGACACAGCCGACCTGGAGCCGCGGGTTGAAGGCGCGCTCCTCGCCGATCGTGCTGACCGTGTCGCCCTTGTAGTCGTGACCCGGAAAGACCAGCGTCCGGTCCGGCAGGCGCAGCAGCTTGCCAAAGATCGAGTCGTACTGGGCGGCGGGATCGCCGCCCTGGAAGTCGGTGCGCCCGGTGCCGCGGATGAAGAGCGTGTCGCCGGTCAGGACCCGGTCGCCGAGAAGGAAGCAGTAGGAGTCCGGCGTATGCCCCGGCGTGTGCAGGGCTTCCAGTGTCACGCCGTCGAGGTCGAGGCGCTCGCCGTCGGCGACGCGCAGGGAGACCAGCTCGGCCTCGGTCTCCCGGCCCATGACGGTGACGCAGTCGGTCTGCGCGGAAAGCCGGCCGGCCCCGGTGACGTGATCGGCGTGAAGGTGGGTATCGATCGCCATCACCAGGGAGAGCTCGAGCTCCTCGAGCAGCCTGAGGTAGCGCTCGACCTGCTCCAGCACCGGATCGACCAGGCAGGCCTCGCCGCCGCGCCGGCTGGCGACGAGATAGCTGTAGGTGCAGGAGCCCTGGTGGAAAAGCTGGCGGAAGATCATGCCGTGGGATCCTCGTTCCGGCCGGGACCGGGACCGGGGCCGGCGACGCCCCGGCCACGTCCCTTGTCGTCCTTAGAGTTTGAGGCCTTGCTTGGCGCCGTCCTCGAGCGCCGCCTGCGGCTCGCTGGCCTTGGGCAGGTCGTCCGCCGCGCCCCACTCGGCCCAGGAGCGGTCGTAGCTGCGTACCCGCGGGAAGCCGAGCAGCCGCAAGGCGAAGTAGGAGTGGGCGGAGGCCTTGCCGTTCTGGCAGTGCACCGCGACGGTCTTGTCCGGGGTCACGCCCCGCGCCGCGAAGTGGGCGCGCAGATCGGCAGCCGTCTTCAGGGTGCCGTCCTCGGCGAGGTTCTGCTTCCAGGGGATGTTGCGCGCCCAGGGGATGTGGCCCCTTTGGAAGAGCTTGGGCGGGCGCACGTCGATGACCACGGCCGCCGGGTGATCGCGGTGGTCGAGCAGCCACTCGGCGGTGGCCAGGCGCCGCGGCGTGATCGTCAGGCCGAAGTCCCTGGCCGCGAAAGAGACCGGGCGGTCGCTGACCTCGCGGTCCTCCGCCTGCCACTTGGGAAAGCCGCCGTTGAGAATCGCCGCCCTGCGATGCCCGAAGTACTCCAGCATCCAGAACAGCCGGGCGGCGTGGAACCCGCCCCTGTCGTCGTAGAGGACGACCTTCGA
>JANQGU010000209.1 GCA_028282935.1 Kiloniellales bacterium | reverse complement strand
TTGTCTTCGCCCCTTTCGCGCGCCGCCCTGCTTTCCTTTTGCACACTGCTCCTGCTGCTCCTGCTGGCCGGTCCTGCGCTTGCGGCGCCCGAGTCCCTGTGACCCGAGGCCTGGCATTGGGCGACGGCGGTGGTCGACGGCGACACCCTGGTCCTCGACGACGGCCGCGAGCTCCGCCTGGTCGGCCTGCAGGCGCCCAAGCTGCCGCTCGGCCGGCGCGGCTTCCGGGCCTGGCCCCTGGCCGAGGAGGCCAAGGCCGCGCTGGAGGCGCTCGCGCTCGGCCACCGGCTCGGCCTGGCCTTCACCGGCCGGCGCGAGGACCGCCACGGCCGCCGGCTCGCCCACCTGCGGCGCGAGGACGGGCTCTGGATCCAGGGCGCGCTGCTGGAGCGCGGCCTGGCCCGGGTCTACAGCTTCGCCGACAACCGCGCCCTGGTCGCCGAGATGCTGGCCCGGGAGCGGGCCGCGCGGGCCGCGGGCCTGGGCATCTGGGGCCATCCCTTCTACGCCCCGCGGCGCGCCGAGGCGGCGGCCGCGGACATCGGCAGCTTCCAGCTCGTCGAGGGCCGCGTCCTCGAGGCCGCCAAGGTGCGGGGCCGGGTCTACCTGAACTTCGGCGCCGACCGGAAGACCGACTTCACGATCTCGGTCGAGCCCAAGGCCTGGAAGCTCTTCGCGGCCGAGGGCATCGTCCCCGAGGACTACCGCGGCCGGCGCCTGCGGGTGCGCGGCTGGCTGAAGGCGCTCAACGGCCCGGCCATCGCCGCCACCCATCCCGAGCAGATCGAGGTGCTGGCCGAGTAGCTCTCCTGCCGATGTTCCCGATTTGTCGCTGGCTTGCCACGCGCCGGCGGGTCGCCAGCCCTCCGTGTCGTGGTTAAGATGCGGCGGGGCGGGGATGTACCTATATCCGTAGGGCGTAGTGGAGAACGAGAGGCAGGTAAGGCGATGCTTCGAGGCGTTCAAAAGCTAGTTCTTGTCGGAATGGCGGTCCTGGTCCTGCCGCTGGTGGCCGCCTGCCAGACGGCGCCGGCGACTGGACGACAGATCTTCACCGCCGGGCTGGGCCCCGAGGACGAGCAGAAGCTCGGCCTGCAGGAGCACCCCAAGATCCTTAAGGAGTTCGGCGGCGACTACGATGAGGTGCCCGAGCTCTCGGCCTATGTCACCAGCATCGGCAACCTGCTGGCCAAGACCTCCGAGCTGCCCAACCAGAAGTTCACCTTCACTGTCCTCGACACGCCGATCGTCAACGCCTTCGCGCTGCCCGGCGGCTACGTCTACATCACCCGCGGTCTGCTCGCCCTGGCCGACAACGAGGCCGAGGTCGCCGGCGTCCTGGCGCACGAGATCGGCCACGTGACGGCGCGCCACTCGGCGGAGCGCTACGGCAACACCGTGGTGGCCGGGGTGGCGGCCGCGGTGGCGGGCGTCCTGATCGGCGGCCCGGCGGCGCAGGCCGCCGGAGGGGCCGCGGGGCTGGCCCTGCAGAGCTACTCGCGGGACCAGGAGTTCGAGGCCGACATGCTCGGCGTCCGCTACCTCTCGCGGGCCGGCTACGACCCCGGCGGCATGTCGAGCTTCCTGGCGAAGCTGCAGGCGCACAGCCGGCTCGAAGCGGAGCTGCGTGGCAAGCCCGGCGAGGCCGACAAGTTCGACATCATGCAGACCCATCCGCGCACCGCGGACCGGATCCGCAAGGCGGCCCAGGCCGCCGGCGAGAAGCCGGTCGCCAATCCCATCGTCGCCCGCGACATCTACCTGAGCAAGATCGACGGCATGCTCTACGGCGACGATCCGGAGCAGGGCATCATCCAGGACAACAGCTTCAGCCATCCCGAGCTGGGCTTCGCCTTCGAGGTTCCCGAGAGCTTCCGGCTGTTCAACAGCTCGAACGCGGTGCTGGCCCTCGGGCCGCAGGATGCGCGGATCATCTTCAGCGGCGCGGCGGACGACAGGGGGATCGGGCCGGCCCGCCACATCCGCGAGATCTGGGCGCCCAAGGCCAAGCTCTCCAGGGTCGAAAACCTGGACATCAACGGCATGCCCGCCGCGACCGCGACCACCACCATCAACTCCCGGGGCGGGGCGCTGGACGGCCGCCTGGTCGCGATCGGCTACGACGAGGGGACGATCTACCGCTTCCTCTTCGCGACGCCGCCCTCGGCGACCCGGAGCCTCTCGGTCGACCTGCGGCGCACGACCTACAGCTTCCGCCGGCTCAGCGACGCCGAGGCGGCGGCGATCAAGCCCAACCGCCTGCGCATCCACACCGTCCGTCGCGGCGACACGGTGTCCGCCCTGGCCGGGCGGATGCCCTTCAGCGACCTGCCGGAGAAGCGCTTCCGGACCCTGAACGGCCTGGCCCCCGGAGCCGGCCTCAAGGCGGGAGAGAAGGTCAAGCTGGTCGTCCAGTAGGCCCGGCGGCGGCCGGCCGGCAAGGTCGTCAGCCGGCCCGCACCTCTTCGAGCAGGCGGTCGACCTCGGTGCGCAGGGTCGAGGACTGCTCGGCCAGCTCCTCGGCGGCCGAGAGCACCTGGCCCGCGGACTGCCCGGTGCGGCCGGCGGCGTCGGCGACGCCCTGGATCGTCTTGGAGACGTCCGCGGTCCGGTTCGCCGCCTGGTCGACGCTGCGGGCGATCTCGCCGGTCGAGGCGCGCTGCTCCTCGACGGCGGCGGTGATGGTCGTCGCGATCTCATCGATCCGGACGATGGTGCCGGTGATGTCCTTGATCGCCGAGACCGCGGTGTTGGTCTCGCTCTGAATCCGGCCGATCTGCTGACTGATCTCCTCGGTGGCCTTCGCGGTCTGGGTGGCCAGCGACTTGACCTCGTTGGCCACCACGGCGAAGCCCTTGCCGGCATCGCCGGCCCTGGCGGCCTCGATCGTGGCGTTGAGGGCCAGCAGGTTGGTCTGCTCGGCGATGTCGGAGATCAGGCTGACGACCTCGCCGATCTTCTGGGCGGCCTCGGCCAGGCCTTCGACCTGGCGGTTGGTCTGCTCGGCCTGGGACACGGCGTCGCGGGTGATCGAGGAGGACTTCGAGACCTGCTGGCTGATCTCGTCGATCGACCCGCTAAGCTCGGTGGTCGCGCTGGAGACCGTGTTCACGTTGTCCGAGGCCTGGTCGGAGGCCACGCCGACCTTGCGGGCGTTGTCGGTGGTGGCTTCGGCCGCCTCGGACATGGTCTGCGCGGTGCCCTGGAGCTGCGTCGCCGCCGAGGACAGGCCGTCGACCACGCCGCTGACCCGCCCTTCGAAGTTGTCGGCGATCTGCAGCATGGCGTCTCGGCGCTGTGCGGCGGCGGCCTTGCGCTCCTCCTCGGCGCGGGCGTTGGCCTTCTCGACCTCGGCCAGGCCGTCGCGGAACACGCCCAGCGTCTTGGCCATGACCGAGATCTCGTCGTTCCCGGCGGTCTCGACCTCGGCCCTGAGGTCGCCGCCGGCGAGCTTCGACATGGACTCGGCCAGGCCGGTCAAGCGGCGGACCAGGTTGCGCAGGACGTAGAGCCAGGCGATGAGGGCCGCCGCGGTCAGGCTGATCGCCGCGATCAGCATCAGGAGGAAGCGCCCGGTGGCGATGGTCTCGGCCAGGCGGTCGCCGCTCACCTTGGCCTGGTCGCGGGCCCCCTTCGCAAGCTCCTCGACCCTTTGGCCGAGCGCCTCGGAGGTCTCTCGCGTGCGTGTCATCAGGGATTGCGCCTCGGCGCCCGCGATCAGCTCTCGGCGCCGAAGCTCGAAGACGTTGGCCTCCGCGCTGTCGCCGAAGCCGATCAGCCTCTCCAGCGACTCCCGGATCTCCGCGCTGGTCTCCCCTTCGGGCAGGCTGCCGAGGTTGTCGACCAGGCGCGCCCGGGCCGCGGTGTAGCGCTCCTTGACCGGTTGGATATCGGTGACGTTGTTGGCGCCCAGGGCTTCGCCCAGGAGGCCCGCGACGAGGTTCATCTCTCCCTTGACGGTCAGAAGCGCGCTCAGCGCGCCGACGCCTTCCTCCAGGAAGGCCTGGGTCGCGGCCGCGCCGCCTTCGGCCGCGCTCTCGGCGCCGATGATCAGCTCGAAGTTGGCGTCGTCGATCGCCGGAGCGATCTTGGCCAGGATCCCTTTCTGGATGTTGCCGATGTCGTTGCGTATGGTCGCCCGCTGCGCCTGGAGGCGAAGGCGCTCGTCGACCAGCGTGCCGATCTGCCGCAGGTTCCCGACCGATATATCGACCAGGCCGCCCAGGGCCTCGGCCTTGCCCGGGTCCTGGAGCAGCATGGAAAGCTTGGACAGGCGTTGCCGCAAGGCGTCGGACTGCTCCAGCAGGATCGCGCTCTGGCGGGTGCGCTCCTCCTGCGAGGCCGCCGCCGCGAGACGCGGCGCCGCGGCGGCCAGCGCCTCGCTCTCCTGGGCGATCTCGAGGGCCAGCACCATCGCCGGCACGCTCCTGTCCATCGTCGCGGTCAGGGCGCCGGAGATCTGGCCGTAGGAGATCCAGGCGACCGTGCTGGCGATCAAGGTCAGCAAGGCCGAAGCGCCGAAGGCGATCAGCAGCCGCGGGCCGATGCCGAAGCGGCTGCGGTCCGCGGGACCTTTCTCAGGCTGCTGGGGGTGGGTAGGAAGCTCGTTGTCCGTGCGTCCGATGCCGGGGATCCTAAACCGCATGGCTTTCGTCTTCGCCTTCTCGCTTCGCTGCTCCTGGGGAGCGGGTGTTTGGACTCTCTCTGTGGGCCGTGTGGAGGAGCGGCCCTAGAGCCGTCTGCGTTCATTGGAACGTGGACGGCTCTAACTCTATGAAATAGATCAAATTACCTGCGCCTAATTGAGTTCAAATAGACGCAGTTTGATCTAGGGCCGCTCCTCCTCCGGGACGGGTTCAGCCGAGCTCGTCCAGGCTGTTGACCGGCTGGAAGCTGCCGTCGGGCTTGATGACGGTCAGGAAGACCCGGTCCATGCCCTGGTTGTCGCCGGGGCCGAAGGTCAGGGTGACCCCGCCCAGGTCGAAGGACCCGGTGTTGGCGAAGGTCTTCAGCAGGCCGTCGCGCGTCGGCTCACCCTGCATCTTCTCCAGGGCCATGATCGTCAGCCGGCCGACCATGTAGCCCTCCAGCGAGACGAAGCCGAAGTCGGCGCCCGCGTCCTGGGCCTTCATCGCGGCCTGGTACTGCTTGACCAGGGGCAGCGAGGTGTCCCAGGGGAAAGGCACGACCTGGGTGATGACGACGCCGTCGCCATTGGCGCCCAGCTCCTTGGCCAGGGCCTTGCTGCCGACGAAGGAGATGTTGAGGAAGACCGAGTCCATCTTGACCTTGCGCGCCAGCTTGATGAACTCCGCGATCGGCTTGTAGGCGCCGACCGTGACCACGGCCTGCGGCTTGGCGTTCCGGATCTCCAGAAGGGCGGTCTTGACGGCGGTGGTGTTGCGCTTGTAGGTGCCTTCGGCAACCAGCGACATGCCGCGCTTCTCCATCGCCTTCTTGACCCCGGAAAGCCCGGCGCGGCCGAAGGAGTCGTCCTGGTAGAGGATGGCGATGCGGTCGAACTTCAGGTCCTCGGTCAGGTGCTTGATCCAGGCTTCGGTCTCCTGGTCGTAGCTGCCGCGGACGTTGACCACGTTGCCGAGGTCCTGGGACCGCAGGAACCCGGCGCCGGTGAAGGGCCCGATGTAGGGCACGCCGGACTCCGTGGCGATCGGCTGGGCGGCCTTCGAGGTCGGCGTGCCGACGCCGCCGATCAGGGCGAAGACCTTGTCCTCGTTGATCAGCTTCTTGGTCTGGGCGATCGCCCGCTCGGGCTCGTAGCCGTCGTCGTAGCTCTTCAGCTCCAGACGCCGGCCGCCGATGCCGCCGTTGCGGTTGACTTCTTCGAAGGCGGCAAGGATGCCTTCGCGCATGCCCCGGCCGAGGGCGCTCGCCGGGCCTTCCAGCGCGGCCGACTGGCCGAAGACGATGCGGTCGGCATCGACCCCGGGTTCGGCGCCGGCACCGGTCGCCGCGCCCGCAATGAGCGCGAGCGAAAGCGCCGAGGCAAGAAAGATGCGGTCTTTCTTGTTGGTCATATGGTGTCTCCTGAGGGTGAGCTTTGTTTGGCTTTTTGAGGCGCAACATGCCTTTGGACGAAGGCTCCGAGAGCTTCGCCACCATCACATCACACTTTCGGAGTACGTCCTTAATATACCCTAAAGGGGTAAGGTCTTGTGGGCATAATTTTAGGAATAAGCCCTTCGGCTAGAGGCTTTGCCCGGACCTCGGCTTCGCGCAGCAAGACGCGAGGCAGGCAACGCCGTCCGCGGCGCCGGCTTGGGATCGTCTCGGACGCCTCCGCCCGTTCCGGCCCGAAGGGCCCGCTCGACCAAAAGAAAACAGCCTGCGTTCGGATGAACGCAGGCTGCCCTGCCCCGATGCGAGAGGTCTGGCCGGAAAACGCCCTGGATCAAACCCCGTTCAATCGGAATCGATTGAACGGGGAGAGTTCGATCTCTTTCATATTATCCGCGTTCATCTGAACGCGGGCGGCTCTAGCCGAGCTCGTCCAGGGCGTTGACCGCCCTGAAGGTGCCGTCGGGCTTGATCACGGTCATGAAGACCCGGTCCATGCCCTGGTTGTCGCCGGGGCCGAAGGTCAGGGTGACCCCGCCGAGGTCGAAGGGCCCCGTGCTGCTGAAGGCCTTCAACAGCTTCGCCCGCGTCGGCTCGCCCTGTATCCGCTGCAGGGCCATGAGGGTCAGCCGGCCGACCATGTAGCCTTCCAGCGAGACGAAGCCGAACTCCGACTTCGGATTGGTCGCCTTCATCGCCCGCTGGTAGCGCGCGACCATGGGCAGCGAGGTGTCCCAGGGGAAGGGCACGACCTGGGTGATGACGACGCCGTCACCCATGGCGCCCAGTTCCTGGGCCAGGGCCTTGCTGCCGACGAAGGAGATGTTGATGAAGACCGACTCCATGCCGGCGTCCCGGGCCTGCTTGATGAAGGCCGCGATCGGCTTGTAGGCGCCGACCGTGACGATGGCCTGGGGGTTGGACCTGCGGATCTTCTGGAAGGCGGCGTCGACCTCCGTGGTGTTGCGCTTGTAGGTGCCCTTGGCGACCAGCGACATGCCGCGCCTCTTCATCGCCTTCTTGACCCCGGAAAGCCCGGCTTTGCCGAAGGAATCCTTCTGGTAGAGGATGGCGATGCGGTCGAACTTCAGATCCTCGGTCAGGTGCTTGATCCAGGCCTCGGTCTCCTGGTCGTAGCTGCCGCGGACGTTGACCACGTTGGTGAGGTTCGAGGAGCGCAGGAACCCGGCGCCGGTGAAGGGCCCGATGTAGGGCACGCCCGCGTCGGTCGCGATCGGCTGGGCGGCTCTCGAGGTCGGCGTGCCGACGCCGCCGATCAGGGCGAAGACCTGGTCGTCGTTGATCAGCTTGGCGGTCTGGTCGATCGCCCGCGTCGGCTCGTAGCCGTCGTCGTAGCTGATCAGGTCGAGGAGGCGGCCGCCGACCCCGCCGGCGTGGTTCGCTTCCGCGAAGGCGGCGAGGATGCCCTCGCGCATGCCTTGGCCAAGGGCCTTCGCGGGCCCGTCCAGGGCGGCCGACTGACCGAAGACGATTCGGTCGTTGAGCACGCCGGGCTCGGCGCTGACATTCGTCGCAGCCGCTGCCAGGAGGGCGAGCGAAAGTACCGAGCCAAGAAAGATGCGGTCTTTCTTGTGCGTCATGTGGGTGTCTCCTGATGAAGCCTTGTTATGTCTGGCGGCCGCCGCCAAGAAATTCTTAGGGCGAAGGCCTTGTTTGCCCTGCCACTGCCAAGAAACACTCTGGAGTCTCAGGCTTAAAATAGGATGAAATCCGCCCCGGCGGTGTGCTCTTCAGGCAATATTTCTAGGATTTCTATCCCGCGGCGTGGCACGCAGCGGCCATGGGGGCGAAAGGGGGGGGCGGCCGGGGTCAGGCCTCGAGCAGCTCGCTCACCTCGCCGTCGGGCAGCAGGCAGGCGGCCAGCAGGGGACCGCCGAAGCCCGCGCCGCCGTCCAGGGTGGCGCTGTGCTCCAGCAGGTCCAACCCGGGGTGGCGGCGGTCGAAGCCGCGCACCACGCGGCGAAAGCCGTAGTAGGGCTCGGACATCTCGGCGAAGCCCTGGTTGCTCCACCAGAAGCTGTCCTTCTGCGCCTCCAGCGGCCGTCCCGGGTCCAGCCCGGCGTTGACGAAGAGCAGGCAGCCGTCGTCGGTGAAGGCGGCGCGGCGCAGGCTGGTCAGGACCTCGAAGTGGCCCGGGCTGGCCTTCATCGCCTGGCGCAGCTTGCCGGTCCAGCGGGTCAGGTGGACCGCGCCACTGCTGGCCGCGCGCAGGCCCTCCTGGGCATCGCCGCCGTAGGCCTCCAGGGTCGAGGCCAGGCCCTGGTCCAGCATCCAGGTCAGGACCTGGCGCGGCTCGGCGGCGAACTGAAGCTGCAGAAGCTTCTGCCACATCTCCTCCTGGCGGCCGCGCAGGATCGCGATGTCGCAGACGAAGATTCCCGGCTGCGCCAGGACCGCGGTCCGGAAGGTCAGCAGCGCATCGATGGTCTCGTGCACCGCCGGGCCCCGGCCCATGACGTTGCCGAGATAGACCAGCCTGTCGCCCGGCTGGAAGCGTTCGCGAATCTCCGCCTGCAGGCGTTTCAGGCGCTCGGCCTCGCCGTGCACCGAGGCGATCGCCCAGACCCGCGCCGCGCGGCGCAGGACGGCGAACTTCTGACTCTTAAAGCTGGACACAGGATCCTGTCGTGGCTTGCCGTTCTCTCCTGCGCCCCCCGGGCGCGCTCCCCCTCGCGCCGCGGGCGCGAGGTCTCCCCCGGCAGCGAGGATGTCGCGGCGGAGGGTGAAAGACAAGCCGCGTCTAGGGTAGATCGCGGGTCGGGTGAGGCCGCGACGGGGCCTCTGCGCGAGGGGGCGAAGAGAGGTGCGGATGCGCGGTCGGTCGGTGGCTCAGAAGAGGTCGTGCGCCAGCCAGTCCCAGGCCATGCCCATGACCTCGACCAGCGAATCCGAGTTCTCGTCGATCTTGCTGTTGGCCCAATCGAGCAGGCGCTCCTGGACCAGCAGCGCCGGGATCAGCAGCATCCACAGCCATCGCTTGTCGATGTTGTTGTAGCTCCACTTGATGTGGTGGAACTTCACGTAGACGGTCAGGTAGAAGGCCAGGCCGGCCATGGCCCCGGGGATCGCGACCCTCAGCACCAGAAGCCGCAGGTCCTGAAGCTGAAGGGCCGGGAACTCGCCCGCCTTGAGCGAGGCGAAGGCGACGATCCAGAGCATGGCGCTGGCGGCCCCGGCGAGCACGTAGCCCAGGGTGTTCTCCCAGGCCAGGCGCCGGTAGGCGAGGAAGATCGGCAGGCCGAACAGCAGGATCGCGGGGATCGTGAAGAACAGGAACAGCAGGGCGAACTTGCCGACGTCGGCGACGCTGAGCAGGACGCCCTGGTCGGGGATGCTCTTCGTCGCCTCGATCAGCCCGTACATGGTGCCGGGCAGCAAGGCGGCGACAAGAAAGCCGAAGAACAGGCGTGACCTGTCGATCAGACGCGGCAATCGGAGCTTCCTGGGCATAACCGCCTTGTTCGCGCGTGGCCTTGCCGGGGGCTTTGTCTGGGCCGGGGGTTTTGCTTGGGATCGTGGCACCGGATAGTATTCCGCGTCGGTAGATGAACTCTTAATTACTTAACTCATTTCTATAGCCGCCGGCCCGCTGGAATTCTGTGACTTCTGGCCCCGAAGGGACGAGCGGCCCCAAAACGGCAAACGGCCCCTAAACGACAAACGGCCAGGGTCGGGCCCTGGCCGTTCGAAGCGAACACCCTCGAAGGCGTCAGGCCGCGCGCAGCGCCTTCTCGAGCTTGGCCTGGGCCGAGGCCTCGTCGATGTGCTCCAGGGCGCCCAGTTCGCGGGCCAGGCGCTCCAGGGCGGCCTGGTACATCTGCCGCTCGCTGTAGGACTGGTCCGGCTGGTCGTCGCCGCGGTGCAGGTCGCGCACGACCTCCGCGATCGAGACGGGATCGCCGGAGTTGATCTTGGCCTCGTACTCCTGCGCCCGGCGGCTCCACATGGTCTTCTTCGCCCGGCTGCGTCCCTTCAGGGTCTGCAGCGCATTGTCCATGACCTTCCGCGTCGACAGCTTGCGAAGCCCCGAGTTCTCGGCCTTCTCGACCGGGACCCTGAGGGTCATCCGGTCCTTCTCGAACTTGATCACGATCAAATCCAACGTGATCCCGGAGATCTCCTGAGTCTCGACCCCCAGAACCCGCCCGACACCGTGGGTCGGGTAAACGACATGGTCGCCAGCCGCGTAGTCGCTCTTCTTCGCCTTGGTCTTCGCTGTCATTCAGCCTATCTCCATATGCTTCCGGCGTCCCGGTCGGGCCGTCCCGCAGCGCTGAAGCTTGGCCGGCTACCGCCACGGCCGCGCAAGTCGCCCGCGTTGACCTCTTTCGCGAAACCGGGTATCGCGCAAAGAGGGCGCTTTCGCGCCCCCTCCTGACCCCCACTTGTACTGATAGACTCGCCCACTCGGCGTTCCACCTTAACCGCAGATTACCTATACACGAATTTTACATGAAAGACAACGCTGCAGTGCAGCATGAGCCGCCTGCACGCCAGCCGCCCGGCCGCCGGAATCGGCACGATTCCGCCGGAAAAGGCGCCGCTCAGCTGCCTTGCCCGGGGTTGGCACTGAAGTACTTGTCGAACTTGCCGGCCTCGTCCTTGTGCGCGTCCGCGTCCTCGGGAGAGTCGCCCTTGCGGGTGATGTTGGGCCAGGACTCGCTGTACTGCCGGTTCATTTCCAGCCACTTCTCGGCCGAGGGGTCGGTATCGGGCAAGATCGCCTCGGGCGGACATTCCGGCTCGCAGACGCCGCAGTCGATGCATTCGTCCGGGTGGATGACCAGCATGTTCTCGCCTTCGTAGAAGCAGTCGACCGGGCAGACTTCGACGCAATCCATGTACTTGCATCGAATGCAGGCTTCGGTGACGACGTAGGTCATAGTGCGCTAACTCCCCTTCTCGGAAGATGTTTCGGTCCCCCGCTCGGTCTCCCGCTTGGGCCCCCGCTCGGTCCCGGTGTCGGCTTCCGCCTCGGCGCGGTCCAGGGCGCGCTTGCGGGCGGCGCCGCTGTCGCGGTCCGAGACGTAGATCAGGCCGGCGATGCGGCGCATCAGGCTGGCCTCGAAATCGTGCAGTTCCCCGTCGGCATAGGCGACTTCCCAGAGCATCTCGATCAACTCGACACGGTCCTCGTAGGCGAACTTGTCCTTCACGACCCGGGTGAAGCCGTAGAGCTGCGGCGTCCGCCGCACCTGCGCTTCCGCGGCCTCGATCAGCGCCTCCGCCCGCTCCGCGGCGATCTCGAAGCGCCGCGCCAGAAGCTGCGCGATCTTGCCGCGCTCGACCGGGTCGAAGTTCCCGTCCATCAGCGCCGCCTCGACCAGGAGCGCGGCCGCCGCGACCTCCAGCTCGCCCAGGTCTTCGGCGGCTTCCCCGGACAGCGCGGAGGTGTTCTCCGAAAGCAGGGCCTTGATACGGGCGAACATGCGTTTGCCTATCATGCGTGCCCGGACCGCTCAACCCCGGCTAAATTGTGGGATTGCAGGGGCTTGCCGGGCCATTCTTCCGTGGTCATGCTGGCCGCCATGCCGACCACCGGAAGCCCTACCGACGGCGGATGGGCGGACTGCCGCCACGCCCCCGCCAGCGAAAGAAACCGCGGGCCGATCCTCGAGATCCTGCGCGCGGTGCTGCCGGCCGAGGGCCGGGTCCTCGAGGTCGCCAGCGGCACCGGTCAGCACGCCGCCTTCTTCGCGCCGCGCCTGGCCCCGCGGCTCTGGCAGCCCAGCGATCCCGACCCGGAGCTGCGCCGCAGCATCGCCGCCCATGCCCGCCAGGCCGCCTGCCCCGCGCTCGAGGCGCCGCTGGACCTCGACGCCCGCAGCGCGGTCTGGCCCGTGACCGCGGCCGCGGCGGTGGTCTGCATCAACATGATCCACATCGCCCCCTGGGCCGCCGCCGAGGGCCTGGTCGCCGGCGCCGGCCGCCTGCTGGCGCCGGGCGGCGTGCTCTACCTCTACGGTCCCTTCCGGCGGGAGGGCCGCCATACCGCGCCCAGCAACGCCGCCTTCGACCACAGCCTGCGGGCTCGGGACCCGGCCTGGGGGGTCCGCGACCTGGAGGCGGTGGCCGCGCTCGCGGCCGCCGCCGGCTTCGGCCCGGCCGAGGCGATCGAGATGCCCGCCAACAACCTCTCGGTCGTGTTCCGGCGGATTTAGTCCTTGTTCCTCACTCCTCGCCCTGCAGGCGTCCCAGAGCGCGGCGCTCCTTCTTGGTCGGGCGGCCGCTGCCGGCCGCGCGCCGCGCGACCGGGGTGTCGCGGGGCAGCCGGGTCTCGGCGGTCGGCGGCTTGAGGTCCTCGTAGAGGCCCTGGGCCTCGCTCGCCGGGCCGCGCCGGCTGCCCAGGGCCAGGACCTTGACCACCCGGATGTGGTGGCCCTGCGGGAAGGTCAGGACGTCGCCGGGCTTGACCTTCTGGTGCGCCTTGGCGACCAGGCTGCCCGAGAGGCGAAGCTGGCCCGAGGCGCAGAGCTTGCTGGCCAGGGTCCGGGTCTTGAAGAAGCGGGCGTACCACAGCCACTTGTCCGCCCGGATCGAGGGCTCCGCCCCCCTGCTTCCCTGGCCGCTCCCCTGGCCGGGCGCCTCGCCCGTCACTTGGCGAGCCCCAGGTCGCGCAGCTTGGCGAAGGGCGAATGCGCGGGCGTCTTGCTGCGGCGCCGCTTCGCCGCCGCCTTACCTTTGGTGCCGCTCTTGCCCTTGCGGGGCTCGAAGCGGCTGCCCTGGTCGTCGCTCTGCTCCCGGTAGCCGAGCTCGGCCAGCACCGCGCCCAGTTCGGCCTCGCCGAGGTCGACGATGCCGCAGAGCGCCGGGGTCGCCGCGAAGGGCCCCTGCCGGCTCAGCTTGCGCGCCTCCCGAGCCAGGCGCTCCAGGGCGTCGGCGCGGACCGCGACCCGGCCGCCGTCGCGGCCCAGGCGCCGAAAGCCCATGGCCTGGCAGAGGCGCGGGTCGAGCCCGTCCCGGACGGCGAAGGACCGGGCCTTGGCCGGCGGCAGCTCGGGCGCCGGCCGGCCGGCGTGGACGCACCACAGCAGGCCGCGCAGCGGCGCCGTGCGCGAGCGCAGCAGGTCGGCCAGGTAGACCCCGGTCATGCCCAGGCGGACGCCGAGATCCGCCAGGGCCTTGCGCTCCGCCTTGTCCAGGCCCTCGAGCTGGCCGCCGAAGGCGCTGCGCGGCAGGCAGCCCAGGGCCTCGGCGAGTTGGAAGGCGACGCCGCGGGCGGCGCCGGTCGGGCCGGCCTCGCGCAGCCGGTAGAGCGGCGCCAGCTTGCGCCGCAGCAGGGCCTGCAGCCAGGTGTCGAGGCGGCGGCGCAGGCGCTCGCGCTCCGGGCCGTCGAGGAAGTCGCTGGCCAGGGGCTGGATCGCCGGCTTCAGGACCTCCGGCCCCGGCGCCAGGCGGGCGATGGCGGCGCCCTGCCACAGGACCTGGCCGTCCCTGGCCAGGCTGAAGACGCCGTCGGGCGAGGCCTCCAGGTCGCGCAGCCGCGCCGGGACCGCCCCGGCCAGGATCCGCCGGGCGGCGGCCAGCAGGGGCTTGGCATCCTCGCCCGCGACCTCGGGGTCGAGCTCGAAGCGGAAGCCGGCCAGCCGGCCGACGAACTCGCCCTCGACCACGACCTCGCCGTTGCTGCGCAGGGCGCCGATCAGCTCGCCGCCCTCGGCCAGGCGGCGGACCAGGTTGGCCGCGCGGCGGTCGACGAAGCGCTGGGTCAGGCGGGCGTGCAGGGCGTCCGACAGCTTGTCCTCCAGGGCGCGGGTGCGCTCCTGCCATTCGGCGCCGGCCTCCAGCCAGTCGGCCCGGTGGCTGATGTAGGTCCAGGTGCGGACATGGGCGATGCGCGCCACCAGGGTGTCGATGTCGCCGTCGTCGCGGTCGATGCGGGCGATCTGCCGCGCCACCCAGTCGTCCGGCAGGCGGCCCTCGCCGTCGCGCAGGTGGCAGAAGACCTGGCCCAGCAGGCGGGCGTGCTGGTCCGACAGGATCTTGCGGAAGTCGGGGATCTGGCAGACCTCCCACAGCAGGCGCAGGGCCCCGGGGTTGCCGGCCCGCTCGCGGATCTGGGGATCGTGCAGCAGGGCGGCCAGGGCGCGCTGGTCGTCGGGCTCGCGGACCCGCAGCAGGCAGGGATCGGGCGGGCGCCGGTCCAGGCTGCGCTGGAGCTGCGTGGCGGAGCGGAAGTCCAGCTCGCTGTTGCGCCAGTAGAGCCCGGTGATCGGGTCGAAGCGGTGGCTCTCGACCGCCTCGACCAGCTCCGGCTCCATCGGGCCCAGCTCGACGGTTGTGCCGAAGGTGCCGTTGCTCATGTGACGGCCGGCGCGGCCGGCGATCTGGGCGACCTCGGGCGGGCTCAGGCGGCGCGGATGGCGGCCGTCGAACTTGACCAGCTTGGTGAAGGCGACGTGGTCCAGGCTCAGGTTCAGGCCCATGCCGATGGCGTCGGTGGCGACCAGGTAGTCGACCTCGCCGGCCTCGAACATGCCGCCCTGGGCGTTGCGGGTGCGCGGGCTCAGCGCGCCCAGGACCACGGCCGTGCCGCCGCGCTGGCGGCGCAGCACCTCGGCCAGCTCGTAGACCCCGGCGGCCGAGAAGGCGACCGCGGCCGAGCGCGGCGGCAGGCGGGTCACCTTGCGCGGCCCGGCGTAGCTGAGGGTCGAGAGGCGCGGCCGCGAGACGTGCTCGGCCTCGGGCACCAGGGCCCGGATCAGGCGGGCGATGGTCGCCGCGCCCAGGAACATGGTCTCCTCCAGGCCGCGGGCGTTCAGCAGCCGGTCGGTGAAGACGTGGCCGCGTTCCGGGTCGGCGGCGAGCTGGATCTCGTCGATGGCCAGGAAGTCGACCGGCCGGTCGACCGGCATCGACTCCACGGTGCAGAAGAAGTAGCGCGCCCCCGGCGGGACGATCTTCTCCTCGCCGGTGACCAGCGCGACCTGGCCCCGGCCCTTGGCCTTCAGGGCCCGGTCGTAGTTCTCCCGCGCCAGCAGGCGCAGGGGAAAGCCGATGATGCCGCTGGCGTGGCCGAGCATGCGCTCGATCGCCAGGTGGGTCTTGCCGGTGTTCGTGGGGCCGAGGACCGCGGTGATCCGGCCCCGGGGACGCGAAACCATGCCTCAAGACTTGGCCGCAAAACGGGGGCTTTGCAAGCGGGGAGGGCCAGCCCGGGGTCGCTTCCGCGTCCGAGGCCGGGCCTCGCCGACCCCCGGTTCAAGGGCCGGACCGCCGCCGGAGGCGGTAGGTGAGGGCGCTGTGGACCAGCCGCCGCAGCTTGTCGAGCGACAGGGCCGCGCCCTCCTCGAAGAGGACGGCGCGGTTGCCTTCGTAGACGAAGTCCTCCGGGAAGAGGCTGCGAAAGTCCAGGAGGATCGAGGTCTGGCAGTGGGTGTAGAGGGCGAAGCCGCCCTGCTTGGGCCGGCCGAGCCGGATCGTCGAGCCCGACCCGGTCTCCGGCGTCAGGTAGGCGGGCTGGCCCCACTTCAGCGTCTCCTCCAGCGCGCCGACCCCGGGCGTCTCCGCCGCCGTCTCGAAGATTAGGCGGCGCAGGGTCAGGAGACCTCTCCGCGCGGGCGCCGGAAAGGCGGCGAAGGCCGCCTCCACGGCGGGGTCCTGGAAGGGTGGCTCGGCGTCCGTCATGTCCTCGATAAAGACCGTTATTGCCTGATCGGCTTCATTTCCGGAGTCGCACGCCGGGACCTGCTGCCTCGTCGGCCTCGATGAAGGTCACGCCGGCGGCCTCCAGGGAGTCGCGCAGAACGGTCAGGTTAGCAGAAGTTGGGCGCCGCGCGCCGCGCTCGTAGTCGGAGACCGTCGAGCGGCCGACACCGGCGGCCTCGGCAAGGTCGAGCTGCGATAAGTCCAGCAGGTTGCGGGCGGCGCGGCAAAGGTCAGGGGACAACTCCGTTTTGCCGGGGGGGTCCCGGTCCCGCGGATCGCGCAGGCGCACGCCCGTACCACCGTTGTTCGCTGGAACGAACAGGATGCCGGCAGCCTCCAAGGCTGTGCGGATTGCCTGGAGGTTATTGTGGGAAGGAGCCTTTCCATGCCGCTCAAACGCGCCGACAGTCGGCGCAGAGAGATGAGCAGACTCTGCGACGTCCGACTGTGAAAGGTTCAGCAGCGCTCTGGCTGCGCGGCACTGAGCTGCAGATATCGACATTATCTAAAATATTTTGTTTTTAGTTTGCTCGAATGGCACTTGGAGGATAGTATGGTCGGCGCTCGATAGCTTGCCGGACGGATATACCCTTCGACCGCTCGGCGAGAAAGCGGCGCGAGGGGGTGATGGCACACCCGCCCCGCGCCTGACCACAACCCGACTTCAGAGGAGTCCGGTCATGGCTGAGCTTACCCTTAGCACGAGACTTTCCCGACGTTCCATGCTGGCCGGTGCCGCCACACTTCCCGCCATCCCGGCCCTGCCGGCCGGCGCCTACGGTGACAGCGACGTCCGAATCGCCGCCCTGGCTGCACGCTTTCGCCGAACGACGACCGCCCTGGTCGACTGGGTCACCGAGGCCGAGCGACGCCACGGCCCCCTCGCCTATGAAAACCGGCCAGAATACCTCGCACGCTATGAGACGCTCGTCGCGCTCGACCGTAAGACGACCGAGGCTCTGGCCCGGTCACGCCCCGCAAGTCTCCGCGGCCTCGTCCTCAAACTACGCCCCGCCTTCTACTGCGACACGCTCTACGCTGCCGCACCGGACTGCGATGCCGACGTTCTGATGTCGGCGCTGCACGACTTGGAGCGTCTAGCTGTATCGACCTAGTTAGAGGATCACAGCGTCGGGCGAAGCGAACTTCAATCAATCCCCCCTTGCCGGAAGCTATGCTGAGAAAGTGCTAGAGTCGAGCGAATGCTGTTGGCTATCCTTTGCTCATTGCTTGCATTGTCGGCTGTCGAGCAGTTGGCGGCATACTAGGCCAATGCGAGTTCCCAGCGCCGCAGGTTGGCAGAGGTCCCCAGCCTCCTCGCCGCCCTTGGCTCGGCCAGGAAGATCTGGTCATGCCGGAGGGCCGGAATCGGATCAGAATGCGGTCCTGCGGACGGCAAGGCATAAACAGGGATGACGTTAGAAGCCGGTCAGTAGAGCACTTTCCGATCAGACGCCTTCGCGTCTGGCCGGATAATGCCCTGGCATCGGGGCCTAGGCATACCTCTTGAACCGGCCCCGTCCAAACATTCGACGATAGTCGCCGGGATTGAGTCCCGTCTTGCGTTTGAACAGGCGGCGAAACGAGGTGGCGTCTTCGTAGCCGACCGCGAAGCCGATCCTCTCGACGCTCTCGCCGCTGGTCTCCAGCATCTGCTTGCTCTCCTCCACGCGCACGGCCTGGATGTAGTCCATCGGGGAGTAGCCGGTTGCGCGGCGAAACCTGCGGGCAAAGGTCGTGGGCGCGAGACCGGAGTGCGCGATCATCGACGTCACGGGATTCTCGACGGCGTAGTTCTCGGCGATCCAGACCTGACTGCGGCGCACGCTCGCGTCGCAGTGGGGAATGCCGAGGGGCATTGCCATGAAGGGCGCCTGCAGCTCGCCTTGATCCGGGAGCAGCCAGAGCTTTGCCGCACGCACGGCGTGCTCGACGCCGAGATAGTTCGTGATCAGGAAGAGCGCCAGCTCCTGCCACGCCGTTGTCCCGCCCGAGGTCACGACGCCGTCGTTCGCGTCGGTAAAGCAGAGGTTCTTCTCGAGGCGAAGCCGAACCTGGGGGTAGTGGGTTCTGAACAAGCCCTCGTAGGCCCAATGGGTCGTCGCCTCGACGCCGTCCAGCAGTCCGGCTTCCGCCAGGTACAAGGCGCCGGTGCAGACGCCGACCAGCCGGGCTCCCCGGTCGTGAACCTCGTGGATCCACGCAAAGGTTGCGGCGTCGGTCTTGCCGAGCGGCTCGGACGCCGAGGCGAAGATGCCCGGGAACACGACGATGTCCCCTTGCTCCACCTCGTGCAAACCGGCGTCGGGCGTCAGCAGGTTGCCGCTGGCGCAGCGGAAGGGTTCGTCCTTCGCCGCGATGATCCGGACCTTGAATCGCGGCGTTCCGGGCTTGCCGGTGACGAAGGCCTCCCAGCCCACGCCCACGGACGACAAGACGTCGTAGAGGCCGAAGAGCCCCGATGCCGACGTCATTTCGGACGCGAACAAGCTTACGGAAATGGGTCTCTCTGATCCGGGCACGACGGTCTCCTCGACAACCTATCGTGGTCGATTTGCCCCCGGATAGGCAATTCTGCCTCTTTTTGCTGCGCTCCGGCAATGGTCGGATTGCTGAAAGACCAACGAAACACCAACGAAACACCAACGAACGGAGGGGGCAATGACCGACTGGGAGCGCTTGGCGGCGTCCGAGCAGCAAGACGGCAAAGAGGAAAGCGGAGGCGGGACGTCGCGCCGGACTTTCCTGAAAGGAACCGCGCTCGGTGTGGCCGGCGCCGGCGGCTTGGCCGCGCTGGGGGTGCCGAAGCCGGCCCGGGCCGAGACCGATGATCTTTCGGAGGGGACTCCGGGGTGGCTCGACAACGCGGATCGCTTGTCCGAGCGGTCGCTCTTCAGAAAGGTCCGCAGGGCCTTCGTGCTCGACAGGAACACCACCTACATGAACATCGGAACGACCGGGTCCATGCCCCGTCACGTTCTGAGGGCCTACCAGCGCAACAACCGCCTGATCGCCGAGAACCCGCGCGAGAACCTCGGCGGCACCTCGGCCATGCGCGCGCGGATCGCGCCGCAGTTCGGCTGCAACCCCGACGAGCTCGTGATCTCCGGCAACACCACGGAAGGCATGTGCATGACGCTCAACGGCCTGACGCTGGAGGCCGGAGACGCGATCATCACGACGAACCACGAGCACCCCGCCGGCCGGGCTCCTCTGTCGCTGCTGCGGGACCGCCGCGGCGTCGCGGTGATTCCGGTCACGCTGCCGGTCGGGACCGAGCAGAGCGCCTTCGACTACGTGGATCTCTTCGCGCAGGCCATCGCCGACGCCCGCGCAAGGGGGCTGAACCCGAGGATGATGGCGTTCTCGGCACCGACCTTCGTGACCGGGACCATGCTGCCGATCCGGCTGCTGGCGGACCTGGCGATCTCCGAGGGGATCTACACCCTGGTCGACGGCGCCCACGCCTCGGGCATGTTCGACCTGGACTTCCACGGCCTGGGAATCGACTTCTTCGCGGGATCGGGACACAAGTGGCAATGCGGTCCCGGGGGCACCGGCGTCTGGTACATCCGCAACCAGACCGACTCCAATCCCTTGCCCTTGCCGGCCTTCTACCCGACACGCACGCTGGTCTACGACGTCTTCGGCGGCGACGTGCCGGTTCCCGACGGCGACCGCGAGCCCTCCAGCGACTATGACGTGGGGCTCTTCAACCAGTCGCACGGCAATCCGAACTATCCCGCGAACCAGGCCCTGGTCGACTCCTGCGACTTCTGGACCGCCATCGGCCGGTTGCGGATCGAGGACCACATCCTGGGCCTCAGCGACTACGCCAAGGCCAGGATCATCGACTACTGGGGGCTCGAGGCTCTCCGCTGTCCGAAGGACGACCCGGCGCTCGTCTCGGCCCTGACCTCCTTCGTCCCGCTGAACGCCTTCGCCCCGACCGACGGCACGCGGTCGTCCGAGTTCGTGACCAGGCTGCGGGAGGAGTACGGCTTCGTCGTCCGCAACACCAGCGTGCCCATGCCGCAGGGCGGGCCGAACCACCGCCCGCTGCGCATCTCGACCCATCTGTTCCACGATCTGGACGATGTCGACGGCGTCATCGATGCGGCGATCGATCTTTCGGAAAGAATGGCCGTGGGCGCCTAGCCTGCGGGCCGCGAGCGCGGATCCGTCGCGGGCTCGACCTCGGGCCCGCGGCGGCCGCATCGCCAAGCGGAAACCCAACCAGAAACCCAAACAGGAACCCAACCAGAAACCAGGGGGGCAGAAAGAAATGACACGACAGGAACTCGACCGGACTCGCTGGGCGTCTTCGACGCCGGACGTCACGCGGCGTCGCTTGCTGGGCGGCGCGCTCGCCGCGACGGCGCTCGCGGCGCTGCCGCTCCGCAGGGCGGCCGCCGCAGGTGTCGATGCGCGCCTGAAGGAGCTCGGGGTCACCCTTCCGGAGGTGCCGCCGCCCGTCGCGAACTACGTGCCCTACACGGTCGCCGACGGCCTCGTCTACGGCGCCGGGCAGCTCGCCTTCAAGGACGGCGAGCTCTTGCATCCGGGCAAGGTGCCCTCCGACGTCTCCATCGAACAGGCGCAGGAAGCGGCCCGCCAGTGCGCGATCAACCTGATCGCGGCGGTCAAGGCGGCCTGCGACGGAAATCTGGACCGGGTGCAGCGATGCCTGCGCCTCCAGGGCTTCGTGGCATCCGCGGACGACTTCACTGGGCAGTCCAAGGTCATGAACGGCGCCTCGGACTTCCTGGTCGAGGTCTTCGGCGACGCCGGGCGCCACACGCGCCTCGCCCTGGGCGCCAACACGCTGCCGCTGAACGCCTCCGTGGAGATCTCGGGAATCTTCGCGATCTCCTGAGGCGCTCCCGAGCACCGGCGGTCGAAGCGGACCTCACCCTTGCCGGTCCGGCAGGCGGCCAGGTAGGCCCTGCGCGAAGGCTGCCGTCTCTTTGCAGAGGCGGCGCAGCGGACGATGCTGGCCGAAGAAAGGGTCACCTCGTCATAGGCCGGCGGGCTTCATTTCCGCAGGCGCACGCCGGGGCCGCCGCCATTCTCCGGGATGAAGTCCACGCCGCCGGTTTCGAGCGCGTCCTTTATGGCCTGGACCGTGCCGATCTGCCCGGAGACCTGGCCGACCATCTTCTCCAGCCTGATGATCGTCTGCTCAGAGACGCCGGAGGCCTGCGCGAGGTCCTTCTGCTCCCAGCGCAACAGCGCGCGCGCCGCTCGTATTTGCTCACCCGTCAGCACCGGGGCTCCTTTTGGTATTTCAACTAACAAATTTGTTAGTTGAAATGTTGACACCTCACCTACCAGTTCATATGTTTCACATACGCCAATTTAGAGTTCAAATCTCATTCTTTCGGGATTTGGGCGCAGAGACGGCGCGAAAGGGTGATGCAACACCCCTCCGCGCCTGACCAC
>JANQGU010000194.1 GCA_028282935.1 Kiloniellales bacterium | reverse complement strand
CCCGAGGCCGCCCTCGATCGCCTTGTCGTCGCCGTAGAGCCGGTCGCCGGCCAGCGGCGTGAAGTCCTCGATCAGCCCGGCGACATAGTCGGTGAAGCGCGGCCGGTCGGGATGGCGCGCGACCATGGTCTTCTGCCAGGGGCTGAGCTTGGCGTAAGTCTGCTTCAGCAGCCGGTCTGCCTTGCCCTGCAGCTTGGACACCTCGTCGGCGATGTTGACGTCGCCGCTGTCGGAGAGGTGCCTGAGCTCTTCGATCTTGCCTTCGAGCTCGGCGATCGGCTTTTCGAAATCGAGAAAGTTGTGCATGCAACGCTCTGATAGCATGAACCCGTTGCTGGGCGCGACAAGCTTGGGGCTGGGCGCGACAGCCTTGGGCCGCCGCATAGCAGGCCGGCGCCGCTTGTTCAATCCCCCCGGTCTTCCGAGCGGCCTGCGCAGCGGTCCACCCAGGGCCCGCCCGGACGCCGAGCCAACCGCTTGACCGCCGCGCGGCCGGCGCCCATGATCGTCGCATTCCTAGGGGTGCCCGAGGGCCGATCGGCCTTCATCCAGGGCTGAGATTCCGCAACGGCGCGCGGCGCCGCGCGGGGACCCTTCGAACCTGATCCGGGTAATGCCGGCGCAGGGAACGGAAGCGACCTTTTGGACGAAGCTCCATCCGTCCCGCCCCTTTCCCCGGATCTCCTGTCACCGCTTCGACGAAGGAGGTCCGTCCATGTCCCGAAACCCAGCCAAGCTCCCAAGCAACCTCAAGGCCGCGCTGCTGTCGGCGGCGCTCGTCCTGTTCCTGCTTCCCGGCGCGGCCCGCGCCGAGGAGAAGCTGACCGTCCTGCTCGACTGGTTCGTCAACCCCGACCACGGGCCGCTGATCGTCGCCCAGCAGCGCGGCTTCTTCGCCGAGGCCGGCCTGGCGGTCGAGATGATCGAGCCGGCCGATCCCAACGACCCGCCCCGCCTGGTCGCGGCCAAGAAGGCCGAGATCGCGATCTCCTACCAACCGCAGCTGCACATCCAGGTCGGCGCCGGCCTGCCGCTGGCCCGCTTCGCGACCCTGGTGGCGACGCCGCTGACCACCCTGCTGGTGCTGGACGAGAGCCCGGTGAAGACCATCGCCGACCTCAAGGGCCGCAAGGTCGGCTTCTCGGTCGGCGGCTTCGAGGACGCGATCCTCAAGGCCATGCTGGAGCCGAACGGCCTTTCGCTCTCGGACATCGAGCTGATCAACGTCAACTTCTCCCTCAGCCCGGCCCTGATGTCCGGCCAGGTCGACGCGGTGATCGGCGCCTATCGCAACTTCGAGCTCAACCAGCTCGAGATCGAGGGCCGTAAGGGCCGCGCCTTCTACGTCGAGGAGGAGGGCGTGCCGGCCTACGACGAGCTGATCGCGGTCACCCACCGCGAGCGCCTGGCGGACCCGGCACTGGCCAGGTTCGTCGCGGCGATGGAGCGCGGCGTGCAGTACCTGATCAACCATCCGGAGGAGAGCTGGAAGCTGTTCGTCTCCTACAAGCCCGAGCTCGACGACGAGCTCAACCGCCGGGCCTGGCGCGACACCCTGCCGCGCTTCGCCCTCAGGCCGGCGGCGCTGGACCGCGGCCG
This sequence comes from Kiloniellales bacterium, assembly GCA_028282935.1. Taxonomy (GTDB): domain Bacteria; phylum Pseudomonadota; class Alphaproteobacteria; order Kiloniellales; family JAKSBE01; genus JAKSBE01. The sequence goes on along the minus strand of JANQGU010000194.1, from coordinate 1,762 downwards.
CTACGAGGCCTTCGGCCGCTTCCTGGAGAAGCAGGGCGTGGTCGAGAAGCTGCCGCCCTCCGCCGACTACGCCGTGGAGCTGATCCGATGACCGGCGACGGCGAAGGACCGGACTTCGCGGCCTGGCGCGGCGCGCGCGAGGACGCCAGGTTCAGCGACTGGCTGGCGGCACGGGCCGAGCCCTACTGGAGCCGGGCGGTCGAGCACCGCTTCACCCGCGAGCTGGCCGCCGACGCCCTGCCGGACGCGGTCTACCGGCGCTACCTGATCCAGGACTACGCCTTCGTCGACGTCCTGGTCCGGGTCGTGGCCTATGCGATCGCCAAGGCCCCGGACATGCCGCCGAAGAGCCGGCTCGCCGCCTTCCTGGCCTCGGTGACCAGCGAGGAGAACGACTACTTCCTGCGCAGCTTCGAAGCCCTCGGGGTCGAGGCGGAGGCCTGGCGGAACGCGCCGCTGGGTCCCACCGCCAGCGCCTTCCGCGAGGTCATGCTGGACGCCGCCGAGGACGGCGGCTACGAGGAGGTCCTGGCCGTCTTCCTGCCGGCGGAGTGGTGCTACCTGTCCTGGGCCAAGGCCGTCGCCGGGCAGACGCCGGAGCGCTTCTACCTCAAGGAATGGATCGAGCTGCACGACAACCCGGACTTCGAGGCCTTCGTGGCCTGGCTGCGCGACGAGATGGACCGCCGCGGCCCGGACCTTCCGGCGGCGCGCCAGGAGCGGCTGGCCGGCCTCTTCCGCAGCATGATGGCCCTGGAGGTCGCCTTCTTCGACGAGGCCTACGAGGGCTGACGCGCAGCGACCGAGGCGAGATCCCCTCACCCAGCTCCGGCTAAGGCTCGGCCTTCGGCCTCGCCAAGCCTCCACATCCCTCTCCCCCGGGGAGAGGGAGGGGCCCAGCGCCGTCAGGCGCTGGGAGGGTGAGGGGGCCTTTCTTCGGTATCGTCTCTGCACGCCGCTTCAAGAACGCCTATGATCGCCTGGCATTAGGATGAAGCGCCGGAAGGAAAGCCCATGATCGAGATCCCCAACGTCGCCAAGCAGAGGCTGGAGGCCGGCGGGCTGGCCCTGGGGGTCGGGCTGCGCCAGGCGCGCACGGTCGACATCGCCCGGGCCATGAAGACCGCCGGCTTCGACTGGCTGTTCATCGACATGGAGCACAACGCCATGGACCTGGACACGGCGACCCAGATCAGCATCGCCGCCCAGGACGCCGGCATCACGCCGCTGGTCCGGGTGCCGGGCTTCGAGCATCACCACGCCAGCCGCGTGCTCGACTGCGGCGCCCAGGGCATCGTCGTGCCCCATGTCGACGACGCCGAGACGGCGGCGCGGATGGTCTCCAACTGCCGCTTCCCGCCCCTGGGCCACCGCTCCATGGCGGGCGCGCAGCCGCAGATCGGCTTCGAGGCCCACCCGGTCGGCGAGATCGCCGAGGCGGTCAACGCGGCGACCTTCCTGGTCCTGATGCTGGAGACGCCCGAGGCGATCGAGAACGCCGAGGAGATCGCGGCCCTGCCCGGCGTCGACGCCCTGCTGATCGGCACCAACGACCTCTGCCTGGAGATGGGCATCCCCGGCGACTACGGGCACGCCGACGTGGTCGCGGCCTACGAGCGCGTGATCGCCGCCTGCCGGCGCCACGGCAAGCACCCCGGCATGGGCGGCGTCTATGTGCCGGACCTCGCCCGGCGCTACGTCGACCTGGGGATGCGCCTGATCCTGGCCGGCGGCGACTTCGCCTTCCTCATGGCCGGCGCCA
>JANQGU010000136.1 GCA_028282935.1 Kiloniellales bacterium | reverse complement strand
CTTGACGATCACCGGCATGCGGGTGTGCTGCTTGCACCAGCGGGCGACCATCTCGACGTAGTCCGGCACCTGGCCGACCGCCGAGCCCATGCCGCGCTCGGACATGCCGTGGGGGCAGCCGAAGTTCAGCTCGATGCCGTCGGCCCCGGTCTCCTCGACCAGCGGCAGGATCCTCTTCCAGGCGCCCTCCTCGCAGGGCACCATCAGCGAGACCACCACCGCCCGGTCCGGCCAGTCGCGCTTGACCTCCTTGATCTCGCGCAGGTTGACCTCCAGCGGCCGGTCGGTGATCAGCTCGACGTTGTTGAAGCCGAGCATCTGCCGGTCCGGCCCGTGGATCGCGCCGTAGCGCGGGCCGCTGATGTTCACGATCGGCGGGTCCTCGCCCAGGGTCTTCCAGACCACGCCGCCCCAGCCGGCCTTGAAGGCGCGCACCACGTTGTAGGCCTTGTCGGTCGGCGGCGCCGAGGCCAGCCAGAAGGGGTTGGGCGACTTGATCCCGAGGAAGTCGTTGCGGATGTCTGCCATGTCGTCTCTCCCGGGCCCGGCGGCGTCTCTCGTGTCCGCTCAGCCCTCTTTGCGCAGGAAGCGGTCGATGGACTCCGCCGCCACCTTGCCGTCCTCGACCGCGGCCACGGTCAGGTCCTCGCCGCCCTCGACGCAGTCGCCGCCGGCCCAGACGTCGTCCAGCGTCGTCCGCCGTCCCGGGTCGACCCGGATGCGGCCCTTGGCCAGCTCCAGGCGCTCGCCGCCGATCTCCAGGGAGTCGGGCAGGAAGGCCTGGCCGATCGCCTTGAAGACCATGTCGGCGGCCAGGGTGAAGGTCTCGCCGCTCGGCTGCAGGCGGCCGTCAGCGCCGGCCTCGGTATAGGCGAACTCGACGCCCCGCACCTTGCCGCCCTCGCCCAGCAGGCGCTTCGGCTGGGCCCAGTGCCGGATGGAGACGCCGCTGATCTGGGCCAGCTCCTGCTCGTACGCGCTGGCCTTCATCTGGTCCTTGCCGCGGCGGTAGACGATGGTCACCTCTTCGGCGCCCAGGCGCTTGCTCTGCACCGCGACGTCGATGGCGGTCATGCCGCCGCCGATCACCACCACCCGGCGGCCGACCGGCAGCTTGCCCTTGTCCTCGGCCTGGCGCAGCGCCGCGATGTAGGCCACGGCGTCCTCGACGCCCTTCAGGTCCTCCGCCGCCAGGCCCAGGGCGTTGACCGCGCCCAGGCCGAGCCCGAGGAAGACCGCGTCGAAGTCGTCGCGCAGCTGGGCCAGGGTCACCTCCGCGCCCAGGCGCTGGCCGTAGTTCACCGTGATCCCGCCGACCGCCAGGATGTAGTCGACCTCGCGCTGGGCGAAGTCGTCGACGGTCTTGTAGGCGGCGATGCCGTACTCGTTGAGCCCGCCCGGCTTGTCCTTGGCCTCGAAGACCGCGACCTCGTGGCCCAGCACCGCCAGGCGGTGGGCGCAGGCCAGCCCCGCCGGCCCGGCGCCGACCACGGCGACGCGCTTGCCGCTCGCGGGGCCACGCTGGAAGACCTGCTTGCCGTCCGCGAAGAGGGCGTCGGTGGCGTAGCGCTGCAGCAGGCCGATCTTGACCGGCTTGCCCTCGGCCTCCATGCGCACGCAAGCCTCCTCGCAGAGGGTCTCGGTCGGGCAGACCCGGGCGCACATGCCGCCCATGATGTTCTGGGCGAGGATGGTCTCGGCCGCGGCCTGGGTGTTCTCGGTCGCGATCTGGCGGATGAACATGGGGATGTCGATGGCGGTCGGGCAGGCCGTGGTGCAGGGCGCGTCGTGGCAGAAGTAGCAGCGGTCGGCCTCGACCAGCGCCTGGTGCTGGTCCAGGGGCGGATGCAGGTCGGCGAAGTTGGCGGCGATCTCCTCGGCCGGCAGACGGCCCGCCGCGATGCCCGGCGCCTTGGCGCTGCTGCCCATCTGACTCTCCCTATACGACGATCCGCGGCGACGCTGCGACGGCAAGCCAGCCGGCGCCACCTGCTTATTTTTGTCCATTTGATCAAATTTTTGATCGGGGGTCAAGAAAGCGGCTCTGGGGGCGAGAAAGCGGGCAGCGCACAAGAAGGGTTCGAAACAGGGGTCCCAAAAAAAGGGGTCAGAGTCATTTTTTCGCTGCACTGTCATATCGACAAGGCGCAATGGCTTGCCTCGAAAAAATGACTCTGACCCCTTTTTTTGGGACCCCTGTTTCGAACCCTCCTTGTGCCGGCACCATCGCCGTGCCCCGCTAAAAATGCCCTCTGCGTCGACCGGCCTCCTTAGAAAGACCAGTCACACGCCGGCCGCCGGCAGCTCCCTGGCCAAGGCGAGCCTCTCCGCCCGGACCAGGCCGCGCAGGGAGTTCCCCAGGTAGACCGCTTCCGCCCGCGCCAGGTCGGCCGGCCTCCAGCATCTCGCGCCGCAGGGTGCCGTCCAGCAGGCCGCAGCGCTGGGCCGGGGTCAGCAGCGCGCCGCCGATCTGCAGGAAGAGGTTCGTGCGCGCGCCTTCGGTCAGCTCTCCGCGCTGGTTGACGAAGACCACCTCGTCGACGCCGTGGCTCTCCCGCCAGCGCGCCAGCTCGCCCTCGTAGAAAACGCGCGCCGTGGTCTTGTGATAGAGCAGCCGGTCGTCGCTGTCGCTCGGCCGGTCGGACAGCGCGAAGCGCCAGACGGCATCCGGCGCCGGCAGCGCGATCGCCGCCGCCTCCGCCGAGAGGCCCCCGTCGCGGTCCAGGAGCAGGCGGACCCGATAGCTCCCCGGGTGCCGGCAGTCCGCGACGGCGGCCCGGAGACTTCTTTCCGCCTCGCCGCGATCGAAGGGGAAGCCGAGGTCCTCGGCGGAGCGCTGCATCCGGACGAGATGCCGGTCCAGCAGGGCGAAACCCTCGCGCCCGTCCCAGCGCAGCGTCTCCAGCAGGCGGTAGTCGGGCGGCGGATCGGTCAGGAAGCGGGCCTTCAGCAGGCACTCTCGATACTCGGCCTCGGGATCGGAGTCGTAGACGACGCCGCTGCCGATGCCGAGCTCTCCCCGGCCGTCCGCCTGCAGGAAGGCGGTGCGAATCGCGACGTTGAAGCGGACCTCCCCCCGCGCGTCGAAGGCGCCGACCGCGCCGCAGTAGACGCCGCGCGGCGCGCCCTCCAGCTCGCGGATGATCTCCATCGCCCGGATCTTGGGGGCGCCGGTCACCGAGCCGCAGGGAAAGAGCCGGCGGACCAGCTCCAGCGGCCCGACGCCGTCGAGGAGCTCCGCCTCGACGGTCGAGACCATCTGGTGCAGGGTCGGATAGCGCTCCACCCGGAAGAGCTCCGGCACCCGGACGCTGCCGATCTTCGCCGCCCGCGACAGGTCGTTGCGCAGCAGGTCGACGATCATCAGGTTCTCGGCCCGCGACTTCGGATCGGCGGCCAGGGCCCGTTGGACCTCGGCCTCGTCCCCGGGGAAGGCCGCGCGCGGCGCCGTGCCCTTCATCGGCCGGCAGCGCACGGCGCGACCGGAAGTCTCCAGGAACAGCTCGGGCGAGGCCGACAGCACCGAGAAGCCCTCGGCGCGGACCAGCGCCGCGTGGCCGGCCCGCTGCTTGCGCCGAAGGTCGAGATAGAAGGCCAGCGGATCGCCCGACCATCGGAAGGCCAGCTTGAAGGTGTGGTTCACCTGGTAGACGTCGCCGGCGGCGATCCAGGCGCGGATGCGGGCGAGGTCCTCGAGGTAGCGCGCCCGGCCGAGGCTCGGCCGCAAGGCCTCGACGGCGTAGTCCCCGCCGCCGCCCAGCAACGCGGGCAGCTCCCCGGACGACAGGTCCCGGCGCGCCTCGAACAGCCCGAACCAGAGCAGCGGCTGCGTCCTCTCGGGCGGCAGCAGCGGCCTCAGGCGGGGCTCGAAGAGGTAGCCGAGCTCGTAGGCGAAGAAGCCCGCCGCGTGCAGCCCCCGGCCCCGGGCCGCCGCGAGCCGGTCGAGCGCGCCTTCGGCCTCCTCCGGGTGCCAGGCGACGACCTCTTCCTTCAAGCCGTGGTAGAGCGCGCAGGCCCGCTCCGCCGCGGTGCCGTCGTCCAGCAGCACGAAAGGAGATGCGAAGACCTCGGCCATGGCGCCCTTCCTGCCCGC
>JANQGU010000065.1 GCA_028282935.1 Kiloniellales bacterium | reverse complement strand
CTTGCTCGAGCGGCTGCGCTTCCTGTCGATCTCGGCCAGCAACCTGGACGAGTTCTACATGGTCCGGGTCGCGGGCCTGAAAGGCCAGCAGCAGGCCGGCGTCAAGACCCCCAGCCAGGAGGGCATGACCCCGGCGGAGCAGCTCGGCGCCATCAACACCCGGGTCGCCGCCCTGATGAAGGAGCAGCAGCGCTGCTGGCGGGGCCTGCGGGCCGCCCTGCGCGACGCGGGCATCGTGGTCCTGGATCCCAAGGAGCTGACCAAGAAGGACCGGGCCTGGCTGGCCCGCCACTTCGTCGAGGAGATCTTCCCGGTCCTGACCCCGATCGCCGTCGATCCCTCGCATCCCTTCCCCTTCATCCCCAACCTCGGCTTCAGCATGGTCATCCAGCTCGACCGGGGCGAGGACGAGAAGCACATCACCGGCCTGATCCCGGTGCCGCACCAGCTGGAGCGTTTCATCCGCCTGCCGGGCGAGAAGCACCGCTTCATCCGGCTGGAGCAGGTGGTCGAGCTGCATCTCGACCGCATGTTCCCGGGCTTCGAGGTCGAGGAGCTGGGCTACTTCCGGGTGGTCCGCGACAGCGACATCGAGATCGAGGAAGAGGCCGAGGACCTGGTCCGGGTCTTCGAGAGCGCGCTGAAGCGCCGCCGCCGCGGCAGCGCCATCCGGCTCTCCGTCAACGCGGATATCACGGACTCCCTGCGGGCCTTCGTGATCGACCAGCTGGACGTCGAGGAGAGCGACGTCTACGCCCTCGACGGCATGCTCGGCCTGTCGGACATCAAGCAGCTCATCGTCGAGGACCGGCGCGATCTGGTCTTCGACCCCTTCAACACCCGCTTTCCCGAGCGGATCCGGGACTTCGGCGGCGACTGCTTCGCGGCGATCCGCGACAAGGACATCATCGTCCACCATCCCTACGAGAGCTTCGATGTCGTCGTGCAGTTCGTCCGCCAGGCGGCGCTGGATCCGGCGGTGGTGTCGATCAAGCAGACGCTCTATCGGACCAGCGAGGATTCGCCGATCGTCGCGGCCCTGGCCGAGGCGGCGGAGGCCGGCAAGAGCGTGACCGCGCTGGTCGAGCTCAAGGCCCGCTTCGACGAGGCCCGCAACATCCGCTGGGCGCGCAACCTGGAGCGTGCCGGGGTGCAGGTGGTCTACGGCTTCATCGACCTCAAGACCCACGCCAAGGTCTCGCTGGTCGTGCGCCGCGAAGGCCAGGCCCTGCGCTCCTACGTCCACTTCGGGACCGGCAACTATCATCCGATCACGGCCAAGATCTACACCGACCTGTCGTTCTTCACCTGCGATCCGGCGCTCTGCCACGATGCGGCGCGGCTGTTCAACTACATGACCGGCTACGCCCGCCCGGAGCGCATGGAGAAGCTGGCGGTCTCGCCGATCACCCTGCGGCCGACCCTGCTGCGCCTGATCGAGGAGGAGATCGGCCACGCCGAGGCCGGCCGGCCGGCGGCGATCTGGGCCAAGATGAACTCCCTGGTCGACGGCGAGATCATCGATGCGCTCTACCGCGCCTCCCAGGCCGGCGTGCAGATCGAGCTGGTGATGCGCGGCATCTGCTGCCTGCGCCCGGGCATCCCGGGGCTGTCGGAGAACATCTCGGTCAAGAGCGTGATCGGCCGCTTCCTCGAGCACAGCCGGATCGTCTGCTTCGGTGCCGGCAACGGCCTGCCGTCGCGTTCCGCCAAGGTCTTCATCTCCTCGGCCGACTGGATGCCGCGCAACCTGGACCGGCGGGTCGAGACCCTGGTGCCGATCGAGAACCCCACCGTTCACCAGCAGGTGGTGGAGCAGATCATGATCGCCAACCTGAAGGACGAGGCGCAGTCCTGGGTGCTCAATTCAGACGGCAGCTATCGGCGCTTGCCGCGGCACCCCGAGAGTTTCAGTATTCACACCTACTTCATGACCAATCCCAGCCTCTCCGGACGCGGCAGCGCCCTGAAGTCGGCGAAGAAGGCCCCCCGCCTGATGCTCAAAGAGTCCTAAGTCGCCTTTATGGTCAGCGTTCGAAAGCCCAAGAGGGCCGCGCCCAAGGTGCGCCTTCCGATCCTGTCACCGGGGATGCGCAATCAGCGCCGCGGCCAGCGCCGGGTGGCGGTGATCGACATCGGCTCCAACTCGATCCGCCTCGTCGCCTTCCAGGGGCCGCAGCGGGTGCCGGTTCCGATCTTCAACGAGAAGGTTCTCTGCGGTCTCGCGCGCGGCCTGGGGGAAACCGGGCGCCTGAATCCCCAGGGCGTGGAATCGGCGCTCAAGAACCTGGAACGCTTCACCAGGCTGGCCGAGGCGATGCAGTCGGACGAGATCGCCATGCTGGCGACCGCCGCCGTGCGCGAGGCCGAGGACGGGCCGGCCTTCGTCGCCGAAGTCATGCAGCGCACCGGCTTCGAGATCCGGATCCTCAGCGGCGAGGAAGAGGCCTCCTTCTCCGCCGAGGGGGTCATGGCCGGCTCGCCCATGGCCGAGGGCATCATGGGCGACCTCGGCGGCGGCTCGCTGGAACTGGTGAGGATCGACGGCGGCAAGGTGACCGACCTGGCGACCTTGCCGCTGGGACCCTTGCGGCTGCTGGGCGAGACCGGAGGCGACGGCAAGGCCATGCGCCGGAGCATCGAGGAGGCCCTCGATTCCCTGCCCTGGCTGCAGCCGGAGGTCACGCCGCACTTCTACGCCGTCGGCGGCTCCTGGCGTTCCCTGGCGCGGATCAGCATCGAGAGCCGCAACTACCCGCTGAAGGTCATCCATGGCTACACCATGCCGGCCGGCGAGCTGGAGGACCTCACCCGGGTGGTCGCGCGCCAGACCAAGGAGTCCCTGGCAAGGATCAAGAGCGTCTCCTCGCGCCGCCTGGAGACCCTGCCGCCGGCGGCGCTGATCCTTCGGCGGCTGCTGCGCCGGCTGCGCCCGAGCGAGGTGGTCTTCTCCGCCTACGGCCTGCGCGAGGGCTGGCTCTACAACCAGCTCTCCAAGGCCGAGCGGGCGAAGGACCCGCTGCTGGAGGTGGCCCGCGACGTGATGGAGCGGGACAACCGCTTCGGCGACCTCGGGCCCGAGCTCTTCGGCTGGTCGGCGCCGCTCTTCGAGGACGAGAGCGAGGCCGATGCCCGGCTCCGGCAGGCGGCCTGCTACTTCTCCGATCTGGCCTGGCGCGAGCATCCGGACTACCGCGCCTCCTGGGCGCTGCACCGGCTGCTGCAGTGGCCCTTTCTCGCCGCCGACCACCGCGAGCGGGCGTTTCTGGCCCTGACCGTGGCCTGGCGCTACGGCGGCTCCGACGAGATCTCGAGCTTCCGGGTCCTGCTGAGCCCGGAGGACGCCGAGCGGGCCAGGGTCTTGGGCCTGGCCCTGCGGCTCGCCTATACGCTCTCGGCCGGCACCATCGAGGTGCTGCGGAACTGCCACCTCTACTGGTCGGAGGACCGCCTGCGGCTCAACCTTCCCGAGGACGGCCCCGTGCCCTCGGGCAACGTCGTCGAGCGCCGCTTCGCCCAGCTCGTCGAAGCCGTCGAGAGCCGGATCTGAGGCAGGCCGCTATCTGAGCTCGATCTCGCGGGTCACCTTGACGACCTCGCGTGGGCCCTCCGGGTCGCGGCGCAGCACCCGGTAGTCCGCGCGGTAGAGCCCGGGCGCCCAGCCCTCCGGCGGCCGTTTCTTGCCGCCGAAGCGGAACCACTGGGCCTTGTCTCGCGGAACCTCGGTCTCGGCGCGGACAAGCTCGCTGCCGTCGGGCCGCGTGATCACGAGGACCTCTTCGTCGCCGCCGCGCAGCCCCCAGCTCACCGCCCAGAACACCAGGGCCGGTGCCGCGGCGGTCAGGGAGTCCCGGCGAAACTCGCCTTTCAGCACGCCGTCCAGCGCCGGCTTGCGGGCCGCGAAGCCGGCCAGCAGCAGGCCGCCGGCCCGATAGGCGAGCTGGGCCGCGGCGGCCTCGGACCAAAGGCTCCGGCCGGGCCGGCCGCAGCCGCTGCCCGGCGCCTGCCCGGTGAAGGGATCCAGGGTCTCGCCCTCGCGCCTGACCGAGAACTCGAGATGGGGAAACTCGGTGTGGCCCGACAGGCCGATCAGGCCCAGGACCTGCCCGCGCGTCACCTGGTCGCCCGGCCGCACGGTGACGCTGCCCTTCAAGAGGTGGCTGTACTGGGTCTCCCAGCCGCCGGGATGGACGACGACCACGCCGTTGCCGGCCTCGCGGCCCTCGATCTCGGCCCGGTCGATGTCCCGGATCGAGACGTCCGCCATGCCGTCGCGGGTGGCCTTCACCTTGCCGTCGGCGGCGGCCAGCACCACAACGCCCTCGCGCATCTCGACCAGGCTGGGCACCCGGATGTCGGTGCCGCTATGGCCGTCGTAAGCCAGCGGGCCGCAAGTGTGGTCCCGGGCCGCCGGGCCGGGGTCCTGATCGACGTAGTTCTGGACCACGCAGACCCGGCCCATCTCGCAGTCGACCGGCAGCCCGAGGCGGAAGTCCAGGTCGGCAGCGGCCGCGGCCGTGGCGAGCCCCCACCCCAGAACTGGGCCCAGAACCGGGCCCAGAATCCCGGCCAGGACCGCGGCCGAGAGCAGGCGCCTGGGTGCCGGCCGGGTCACTCAGCCCGCCTTTCGGCCCGGCTCGGCGAGGCAGACCTCGCGGTCGCGGATGGTCAGCGCCAGCTCGCCGTGCTTGAGCCGCAGGGCGTCGGCGCCGAAGATCTCGTGGCGCCAGCCGCTGAGCGCGGGCACCTCCGCCTTATCGTCCGCGGCGATCAACTCCAGGTCGGCGACGCTGGCGACCAGCTTCTGGGCCACGCCATGGGATTCGCACTTGGCTTTCAGCAGCACCTTCAGGAGGTCGACCACCGGGCCCAGGCCCGAGACCCGCTCTTGCCGGGGCGGCGCCTTCGGCCGCTGCTCCGCCGGTGTCGCCAGGCCGGTCTTGATCGCCTCCAGGATGCCGCGGCCCATGCGGCCCTCGGCGAAGTCCCGGCTGAGGCCGCGGGTGCGGGACAGCGCCTTGGCGTCCTTGGGCGTGTGGGCGGCGATGTCCAGCAGCTGCTCGTCGCGGACGATCCGGTTGCGCGGGACGTCGCGGCGCTGGGCCTCGAGCTCGCGCCAGGCGGCCAGGGCCTTCAGGACCGCCAGAAAGCGCCGGTCGTTGGACCGGGACTTGAGCCGGCGCCAGGCCTCCTGGGGCTCCAGCGCGTAGGTCGCCGGCGTCGTCAGGACCGCCATCTCCTCCGAAAGCCAGGCGGCCCGGCCGGACTTCTCGAGCTGCCGGCTCAGACGCTCGTAGATCGGCCGCAGGTGGATGACGTCGGCCAGGGCGTAGTCGAGCTGCCGTGGCGTCAGGGGCCGGTTCGACCAGTCGGCGAAGCGCGAGACCTTGTCGAGGCGGGCGCCGACGATCTGCGAGACCAGGCGGTCGTAGGACACGGATTCGCCGAAGCCGCAGACCATGGCGGCGACCTGGGTGTCGAAGATCGGCTCGGGAAGCTGGCCGAAGAGGTGGAAGAAGATCTCCAGGTCCTGGCGCGCCGAGTGGAAGACCTTCAGGACCTTCGGGTCGGCCAGAAGCCGGCCCAGGGGCGCCAGGTCGATGCCCTCGGCCAGGGTGTCGACGGCGACCGCGTCCTCGGCCGCGCCCACCTGGACCAGGCAGAGCTTGGGCCAATAGGTCGTGTCCCGCAGGAACTCAGTATCGATTGCTAGGAAGTCGGCGGCGGCTTGGCGCTGGCAGAAGGCCGCCAGTTCCCCGCTGTCGGCGATAACGGTCATGGCGGAGCTATACACGGAAGCCGGGGGATCGAAAAGGCCCCCGGACGGCGCCCCGAAGGCCTCCGAGCCGGCCGGGGGCGGCCAGGGGGGGCGGGACCCGGCGGAGGCTGGCCCGACGGGCCCGCCCGCGGCCTCGCCAGGTGCCGGCCCGGCCTTGACAAAGCCGCCGGATCGGTGCCTTTTCCCGGCGGTCCGGCAGGCTGGTCCGGGCTGCAAAAATACCGGCGAAGAGCCCAGAAATCCCGGGAACTGAGCGATGCATCCCTACCGCAGCCATACTTGTGGCGAGATCAGGCCTGAGCACGTCGAAGAGACCGTCCGGCTGTCCGGCTGGATTCACAGCAAGCGGGACCACGGTCAGCTTCTGTTCATCGACCTTCGGGACCACCACGGCGTGACCCAGTGCGTGGTCGACGTCTCGAGCCCGCTTTTCGAGGGCCTGGAGGCCATGAGGGTGGAGAGCGTCCTGACCGTCACCGGGCCGGTCGTCGCCCGCAGCGCCGAGACCGTCAATCCGAAGCTGCCGACCGGTCAGGTCGAGCTGCGGATCGACGCCTACGAGGTGCAGTCCCGGGCGGAGATCCTGCCGCTGCAGGTCAACTCGGACGAGGACGCGGGGGAGGACACCCGGCTCGCCTACCGCTACCTCGATCTGCGGCGCGACAAGATGCAGCGCAAGATCCGGCTCCGCAACGCGGTGGTCGCCTCGATCCGGCGGCGCATGTGGGACGGCGGCTTCCAGGAGTTCCAGACCCCGATCCTGACCGCGAGCAGCCCAGAGGGCGCGCGCGACTTCCTGGTCCCCTCGCGGCTGCATCCCGGCAAGTTCTACGCCCTGCCGCAGGCGCCGCAGCAGTTCAAGCAGCTCTTGATGATGTCGGGCTTCGACCGCTACTTCCAGATCGCGCCCTGCTTCCGCGACGAGGACAGCCGCGCCAACCGCTTGGCCGAGCACTACCAGCTCGACGTCGAGATGTCCTTCGTCACCCAGGACGACGTCTTCTCGACCATGGAGCCGGTCCTGGCCGGGGTCTTCGAGGAGTTCGCCGACTGGACCGGCAAC
>JANQGU010000290.1 GCA_028282935.1 Kiloniellales bacterium | reverse complement strand
GGAGGAAGGCCTCTTCCCCAACCAGCGGGCCCTGGACGAGACCGGCCTCAAGGGCCTGGAGGAGGAGCGCCGCCTGGCCTACGTCGGCCTGACCCGGGCCCGCCGCCAGGCCGTCGTCAGCTTCGCCGCCAACCGGCGGCTGCACGGCTCCTGGGCCTCGGCCATCCCCTCGCGCTTCGTCGACGAGCTGCCGCGGGACCACGTCGAGGTCGAGAGCGACGCCGGGCTCTACGGCGCCACGGCCGGCGGCTTCGGCAGCCAGGGCGGCTTCGAGGACTGGCAGAGCCACCGCTGGTCGCCCGGCCTGGAGCGCGCCCAGCACAACCGCGACCGGGCCGCGCCCTTCATCGAGGGCACGGCGACCGTCCTGGGCGGCGGCACCCAGAGCTTTCCGGCGGGCAGCCGCGTGTTCCACCAGAAGTTCGGCTACGGCACGGTCAGCAGCGCCGAGGGCGACCGCCTGACCATCGATTTCGACAAGGCCGGCACCAAGAAGGTCATGGCCGGCTTCGTCATGCCGGAGCACCTGGCGGGCTGACCCGCCGTGAGACCATGGCAGGCTCCGGCTGGCGCATAGACCTCTCCGTCCCCGAGGCGGCGCAGGCGGTCTTCGAGGCCGCCCTGGAGGCGGGCGGCGCCCTTTCGATCGGCCTGCCCGACGGCGACGGCCTGGTGCCGCTGCAGGTCTATCTGCAGGCCCCGCCCGACGCCGCGGCGCTGAACGCGAGCCTGGCGGCGGCGGCCGAGGCCGCCGGCACGGCGGTCCCCGAGGTCCGGATCGCCGCCCTGGCTGACACCGACTGGGTCGCTGAGAGCCAGAGCAACCTGCCGGCGATCCGCGCCGGGCGCTTCTACCTCCACGGCAGCCACGTCACCGCGCCGCCGCCGCCGGGCGCGATCCCGCTCCTGATCGACGCCAATGTCGCCTTCGGCACCGGCCGGCACGAGACCACCCGCGGCTGCCTGCTGGCCCTGGAGGGCCTCGCCAAGGCCGGGTTCCGGCCGCGCCGCCTGCTCGACCTGGGCTGCGGCTCGGGCATCCTGGCCCTGGGCATGGCGCGGCTCTGGCAACGCCCGGTCCTGGCCGCGGACAACGACCCAGCGGCGGTCGCCGTGGCCCGGGTCAACGCCCGGATCAACCGGGCCGGCGGGCTGGTGCGGACTCTGGTCTCCGAGGGCTATCGGCACCGCCTGCTGCGTCGTTCCGGTCCCTTCGACCTGATCGTCGCCAACATCCTGGCCGAGCCCCTGGCCGCGATGGCGGCCGAGCTACGGGCCCACCTGGCGCCCGGCGGCCGGGCGATCCTCTCGGGCCTGCTGACGACGCAGGAACGGCTGGTCCTGAACCCGCACCGGGCCCTCCGGCTAAGGCTGGTCAGGCGGCTGCGCCTGGCCGAATGGTCCACCCTGATCCTGCATCGCTGACGTCCGAAAATCGGGCCGCGGCGGAAAAGGTAACAACCGGGGGCGGAAAAGCCCGCCCTTCCGACTGCGGCCGCATTGCCATCTTCGCCTTCGCGAATTCAAGCCTCAAAACGACGGAGACCCCGCCGACCAGGCGCTGGCGCTCAAGCGGTGACGCCCGAGCGGTGACGGCAACCGTCAGTCGAACAAAATTCGAGCGCGTTTGTTTTAATAATCGCGAAATAGCCTATGCATAAAGTATGTAGATACCTTGGTATTATTTCCTAATTTATAGAACACCGTAGGTCTTCGCCATGCAAAACCTGACGCCCCGAAATCGCCGCCCGAGGCTCTTCCTTGCGGCGATCGCCGCGGTCTGGCTGTTCCCGACCTCCTCGGATGCGGCCACCGCGAGCGTGCAGGACGTCCATGAGATGGCCGACGTCTGCATGTACTCGCAGCGCCTTCTGAAGGACTATGCCTTGATCGGCATGGGCGTCGATTATCACGACCCGGCCGGCGACTTGGCCAACAGCAGCAAGCTGGTCGACCGCTACCTCGCCAATATCGAGAGCCACGGCCTGAAGCAGGAGCTGGACGCCGAGGTCCGCGAGATCGAGGCCGCCTGGAGGCGGATCGGGCCCCGGCTGCTGGCTTCCCCGAGCAAGGAAAGCATGGCCGAGCTGCAGCCCCTGGTCGACACCTTCGCGCAGCGCTGCGAGGAGGTCGCCAGTCATCTTGCCGACGACACGGGCATCGCCGCCGAGCATGACGTCGTCTTGATCGCGGAACTGGGCATGGAGGTCCAGCGGCTGGCCGCCCTCTACATGATGAAAGCCTGGGGCGTGCCCGACGATCGCTACTACGAGAAAGTCGAGGCGGTCTTCAAGGCTTACGAGGAGATCTTCGCCGAGCTGATGGCCGCTGACGACCGGCACGTGCCCGCGGACATCAAGGTTCGGCTGAAGACGGCCGAGCAGCACTTCCTGGTCTTCGAGGTCATGGCCGCCAGCAAGTCCGGCCGTTTCGTGCCGACCTTGGCCGAGAAGAAAGCCTCCGAGCTTTTCGATGAGATCCAGGAAATCCTGGAACTCGAAGAGGCTCGGGTGGAGTGAGGGCCTCGAGGCGGCGCCCCGCACACCCCCGCAGCGCGCCCCGGCATCTGGGCCGACAGTCCGGGCAAGAGCGGTGGCGACTTGCAGTCGCGCAGTAAAAATCATCGGTAATTTGCGATCATAATAATAATGAGAATATTTTTCGCGAAATACTGATCCAAATACCTGGAAATCCGAATAAACACCGAAGAGCCTTTGTCCCCTTAGCTCGCCCTTATCTCGACGGGCGCCGCGTACTCAGGATTGCAAGGATTCGCCATGCAGCAAGCAAGACTCCTTACCGGGCTCCGCCTTTCGAGGCACGTTCTGGCGGTCGTCGCAGGCCTATGGATGTTCCCGGCGAGCAGCACCGCAGCGACCGCCAGCGTGCAGGACGTCCAAGAGATGGCGGACGTCTGCATGTACTCGCAACGCCTCCTCAAGGACTATGCCCTGATTGGCATGGGCATCGACTACCACGACCCGGCGGGCGACCTGGCCAAGAGCAGCAGGATGCTCAACCGCTACCTGGCGAACATCGAGAGCCATGGCTTGAAGCAGGAGCTGGACGCCGAGGTCCGCGAGATCGAGGCCTCCTGGCGGCTCATCGAGCCCCGCCTGCTCGCCCCCCCGACCAAGGACCAGATGGCGGAACTGCAGGCCTTGGTCGACACCTTCAGCCAGCGCTGCGAGGAGGTTGCCGACCACCTCGCAGAAGACACCGGTATCGCCGCCGAGCATGACGTCGTGCTGATCGCCACCCTGGGCGTGGAGGTCCAGAGACTGGCGGCTCTTTACATGATGAAGGCCTGGGGCGCGGCCGACGACGGCTACGACGACAAGGTCGCCGATGTCCTGGCGAAGACCGAGCGGATCTTTGCCGAGCTGATGGCCGCCGACGACCGGCACGTGCCCAAAGAGGTCAAGGCGAGGCTCGGGGAGGCGGAGAAGCACTTCCTCGTTTTCCACGTCATGGCGAAAAGCAAGTCCGGCCGCTTCGTGCCCACCCTGGCAGAGAAGAGCGCCTCGGAAGTGTTCCATGAACTCAGAGACATCCTGAAGCTCGAAAAGGAGCTCGTCGAATGAAGAGCTGGAAGAAGATCTGGGCCAAGGCTTGCATCCTGTCGATCGCTTGCCTTGTTCTGCCCTCCCTCGCCTTCGCCACCGTCAAGCCGGAGCCAAGCGTGGTGAAGGCCGCGGAAGACGTCCGGGTGATGAGCCAGGAGATCGCGAAGGCCTACTTCTACATCGTCCGGCAGGTTCGCGTGGACCGCGCCAAGGAGGACCTGAAGAGCGGCCTTGCCGGGCTGGACCGGAACATCCAGATGCTGACCGCCGGCGTCGAGGACAAGAGCCTGCGCAACATCCTGCTCTTCATGGCCTTCACCAGGGACGAGATGCGGGAGACCTTGGTCAAGCCCTACACGCGGGAGAACGGCGCTTTGATCCTGGATCTCAGCGAATCCCTGCTGGAGGGCGCGGAGGCGATCACGCAGAGGTACCTGAACTCCGATAACGCCGAGGAATCGATGCTGGTGGTTTCCGGAAAGATGAACTTTCTCCTCGAGCGGATGGCCAAGTACTACATCGCCTTTGTGGCCGGGTTCAAAGACGAGAACAACATCCGGCAGGTCGACGGCGCCGCAGCGGAGTTCGAGGCCCTCCTCGCGAACGTCAACGCCTACAAGAAATACCCGCCCGAACTCCAGGACCGCGTGCAGCGCCTCAACAAGTTCTGGACGATCGCCAAGGGCTTCTATCTCGACATCGAGAACTCGGCCCTGCCGGCCACCGTCTTCATCTCCAGCGACTATCTGGAGAGCACGGTGCAGAAGCTGGTGACCTACCATCTCGGGCAAGCCGCGGCGCCGAAGAGCTGAAGGCCCGAAGAGTTGGATGAAAGAAGGGCGGCCGCAGGGCCGCCCTTCTCTCCATTTGCAAGACTTGCAAGGCGATGCCGGAAAGACGTTCAGGCCGCCTTGTGCTCCGCCGCCGGCGTGTTGGCGTTGGCCGCGCCCTGCACCAGCAGGTAGAAGGGCAGCAGCAGGGCGGCGCTCAGCTTCACCGTGAAGCCCGGCCGCGGGTCGGCCGGCGCAGACTCCAGCCGCCAGGCCGGGCTGCGGTCCTCGAGCCGGGCGTCGACCATCTCGGGGATGCTCGCCCGCTCGATGCCGATGTCGCGCAGCAGGCGGTCGTCCAGCGCCGCGAGCTGTGCGATGGTCTGGCGCCGGGTCGCGGCGCGCTTCAGCTCGCCGAGCAGCCGCGACAGCCAGCTTCCCGGGTCGGGATGCGCGGCCTGGCTGCTTTCCAGGGCGATGCGGCCGATATCGCCGCGCTGAATGCCGATGTCGCGCAGCTGGCGATTGTCGAGGTCCTCGAGCGCCGCCAGGGTGCGCCGGCGAGCCAGCCCGCGCTTGACAGCGCAGACCAGGGCGCCGAGGCCCGAGGCACGCCACAGCTTGGCCACGCTACGTCTCATGTAGATCGCGCGCTGACGGCGCGCTTCCAGAAGGATGCTGTCGACATCCACGGGGCCGAAAGCCGCCTGGGCCTTCGACCTTAGAATTTCCGCACGTTCGGTCTCTGACAGGCGGGACATGATTGGTTTACTCCTTGTCTCTAGCCAAAATCCCAGCTTGGAAGGAGCTCCCCGAAACACCCGGTAGAGGGTTTCTTCTTGTTGTTGAGCGGAATATACGAGCGCTCTGGAAGCTCTCCGAACGGTCGTTTTGCACTGCAGCATTGCCGGGCCCGCATGGCTTTCGGCAGCGTTCTTGCCTGGCCCGCGGAGGCGCCTTAGCTTGCCGGTTCCGAACATCTCAGCCGGAGGCCCGAAGTGCCGGATTCTGCCCCGACCTATGCCGGAGACGCCGAGCTCGACCGCCTGCTGGCGGCGGCCGACAGCGCCCTGGACGCGGCCGCGGTCCGCGACCTCCTGGCCGGGGTTCTGGCGGCCCCCGAGCCCGAGGACCCCGAGGCCTGGATGGAGCTGGTGGCGGAGCGGCGCAGCCCGGCGCTCGCGGCCCAGCTCGGGGCCCTCAAGCGGGACCTGGCGGCCGCCTGGGACGACGGCCTGGGCGCCGGCACGGACCACGGCGCCCGCCTGGCCGAGCTCCGGGCCGAGCTCGAGCGCCGCGGGCTCCAGGGCTTCCTGGTGCCGCGCAGCGACGAGCACCAGGGCGAGTACGTGCCGGCCCGGGCCCAGCGGCTGGCCTGGCTGACCGGCTTCACCGGCTCGGCCGGCGCGGCCCTGGTCCTGGCCGAGCAGGCCGCGGTCTTCGTCGACGGCCGCTATACCCTGCAGGTCCGCCAGGAGGTCGACACCACGCTCTTCACCCCGGTCCACCTGGCCGAGCAGTCGCCCGCGGACTGGATCGCCGAGAACCTGAAGGCCGGGGCCAAGCTCGCCTACGACCCCTGGCTGCACAGCGAATCGCAGGTCAAGGGACTGCGCAAAGCGGCCGAGAAGGCCGGCGGGCACCTGGTGCCCTGCGAGGGCAATCCCCTGGACGCGATCTGGCGCGGCCAGCCGGCAGCGCCGCTGGCCCCGGTCCGGCCCCACGACCTGGCCTACGCCGGGCAGCCGGCCGCCGAGAAGCGGGCGCAGATCGGCGCCGAGATCAAGACGCGCGGGGCGGAGGCGGTGGTCCTGACCCTACCGGATTCCATCGCCTGGCTGCTGAACGTCCGTGGGGGCGACGTCACCCACACCCCCTTCGCCCTGTCCTTCGCCATCCTGCGCGCCGACGGCAGTACGACCTGGTTCATCGACGAGCGCAAGCTGACCGCCGCCACCCGGCAGCACCTGGGCAACGCGGTCGCCGTCGAGCCGCCGGAGGCCTTCGGCCCGGCCCTGGAGGCTCTGGGCCAGGCCGCCGCCAAGGTCACCCTGGACCCGGCCTCGGCGCCGGACTGGGCCTTCGAGCGCCTGAGGTCGAGCGGCGCCAAGCTGGTCCCCGGGGCCGATCCCTGCCTGCTGCCCAAGGCCCGGAAGAACCAGACCGAGATCGCGGGCACCCGCGCCGCCCACCTGCGCGACGGGGCCGCCGTCACCCGTTTCCTCGCCTGGCTGACGGCGGAGGCGCCGGCCCGGGCCGGCGGAGATCCGGTGACCGAGATCGAGGCGGCGGAACGCCTGGCCGCCCTGCGGCGGGGCGACGCGGCCTTCCGCGACCTGTCCTTCGACACCATTTCCGGCGCCGGCCCCAACGGCGCCATCGTGCACTACCGGGTCGACGCGGAGAGCAACCGGGCCCTCGGCGCGGGCGAGCTCTACCTGGTCGATTCCGGCGCCCAGTATCCCGACGGCACCACCGACGTGACCCGGACCCTGGCGATCGGCGAGCCGACGGAAGAGATGCGCGACCGCTTCACCCGCGTGCTGAAGGGTCACATCGCGATCGCCACCGCCCGCTTTCCCAAGGGCACGACCGGCAGCCAGCTCGACACCCTGGCCCGGCGCCCGCTGTGGGAGGCCGGGCTCGACTTCGACCATGGCACGGGCCACGGGGTCGGCAGCTACCTCTCGGTCCACGAGGGTCCGCAGCGCATCTCCAAGGCGCCGAACCCGGTGCCGCTGGAACCCGGGATGATCGTCTCCAACGAGCCCGGCTACTACAAGGAAGGCGCCTACGGCATCCGGATCGAGAACCTGGTGACGGTGGTCCCGCTGAGCGCGCCGCCCGAGAGCGAGCGCGAGACCCTGGGCTTCGAGACCCTGACCCTGGCCCCCATCGACCGCAGCCTGATCGAAGCGTCGCTTCTGGACGCCGCCGAGATCGCCTGGCTGGACGCCTACCACGCCCGCGTTCGCTCGGCCCTGACCCCCGAGCTCGACCCCGACACCGCGGCCTGGCTGGCGGCGGCGACGGCGCCCCTTGCCGGAGAGCAATGACGTGACCAGGACGACCGAACGCCAGGCGCTGCTGCCCAGCGCCACGGGAACCCAGCGCCTGCTGACCCTGCACCGCTACGGCGCGCCCGAGACGCGGCCCAAGGCCTATCTCCAGGCGGCGCTGCACGCCGACGAGACGCCCGGCCTGCTGGTCCTGCACCACCTGGTCCGCCTTCTGGACGCGGCGGCCGCCCGCGAGGAGGTCACCGGGCAGATCGTGATCCTGCCCTACGCCAACCCGATCGGCCTGGACCAGAACGTCAACGGCTACCATCTCGGCCGCCAGCACCTGGGCGGCGGCGGCAACTTCAACCGCAACTGGCTCGATTTCAGCGACGCCCTGGCCGAGACCCTGGCCGGCCGGCTGGGCCCGGACCCGGAGAGGAACACCGAGGTGATCCGGGACGCCCTGCGCAGCTTCGTCGCCGGGCGGCGCGAGGCCCTGCCCCCCGACCAGCTCGGCGCCGAGCTGATCGACCATCGGCTGCGCCTGGCCCAGGAGGCGGTGGATGCCGACCTGGTGCTGGACCTGCACTGCGACCTGGAAGCGCTGATGCACGTCTTCCTGATCCCGGCGCACTGGCCGGAGGCCCAGGACATCGTCGCCGAGCTGGGCTGCCGGGCGGCGCTGCTGGCGGCGGATTCCGGCGGCGGCTCCTTCGACGAGGCCTTCTCGACCCCCTGGACCAAGCTCGCCGCGCGCTTTCCCGATCACCCGATCCCGGCCGCCTGCCTCTCCGCCACGGTCGAGCTGCGCGGGCGGGGCGACGTCTCGGACGCGCTGGCCGAGGCCGACGCCGCGGCCCTGTTCCGCATCCTGCAGCGGCGCGGCTTCGTCGCCGGCGATCCCGGCCCCCTGCCCGAGCCGCTGTGCGAGGCGAGCGACCTGGACGCGGTCGACGTGCTGCGCGCGCCGGCCGCCGGCGTGCTGGCCTACAAGGTCGCGCTGGGCGAGCGGGTGAAGGAAGGCGACCTCGTCGCGGAGGTCATCGATCCGGCCGCCGATCCCGAGGCCGCGCGCACGCCGATCCGGGCCCGCACCGACGGCCTGGTGCTGTCGCGCCACGTGCAGTTCTACGTCACCCCGGGCATCTCGGTCGCCAAGGTGGTCGGCACCAAGCCGCTGCCGCACCGCAGCGACGGCAACCTGCTCGAGGACTGAGCCCCCCGGGGCTGGCCCCCCGGACTGAAACTCGCCCAAAGCCAGGCGCCGCGCGGGATCTTCGATGTCATTTGCACACGAAGCCTGCTAGAATTATATGGTTAACATGGCACGTCCACTCGAAGCCAGGATCGGACTCGCGCGCGCGTTGGCAGGGGCCTTCGTCCTGGCGATCCTTGCGGCCGGACTGGCCTCGCTGACGCCCTCCGCTGCGACCGCCCAAAGCCCTCCCGAGGCCAGCCCGATCAATGCCGTCGTCGGCGTTGCCGCGCGGGTGCCGGGGGACGCCCGCACCGCCGAGCACCTCGGCACCGAGCGGGAAGGCTCCGGGGTCGTGATCGGCGATGGCGACTTGGTGCTGACCATCGGCTATCTGATCATGGAGGCCGAGCAGGCCGAGATCCTGCTGCCCGGCGACCGCAGGATACCGGCCGACATCGTCGCCTACGACTACGAGACCGGCTTCGGCCTGCTGCGCGCGCTCTCGCCGCTGGGCGTGACCCCGATCGAACTCGGCAAATCCGCGGAGCTGCAGGAGCAGGCCCAGGTGCTTGCCGTCGGCTACGGCAGCCCGCCGCAGATCGTGCCGGCCAGGGTCGTCTCGCGGCGGGACTTCGCCGGATACTGGGAATACCTGCTGCCGGAAGCGATCTTCACCTCGCCGCCGCACCCGGGCTTCGGCGGCGCGGCGCTGATCACCCGAGAGGGCCGCCTGGTCGGTATCGGCTCGCTGATCGTCGGCGAGGCCGTGGAGGACGAGGCCCGGCCCGGGAACATGTTCGTGCCCATCGACGCCCTGCGTCCGATCTACGCCGATCTGCTGGAGAAAGGCCGCGGTCTTGCGACCTCGCGACCCTGGCTGGGGGTCTACAGCGAAGAGTTCCGGGGACACATCATCGTCACCCGGGTCGCGCCGGGCGGGCCGGCGTCCCGGGCCGGGGTCAAGGCCAACGACGTCATCGCCGAGGTTGACGGCGAGCCGGTGGCCACCCTGGCGGAGTTCTACCGCGCCATCTGGGCCCTGGGGAATGCCGGCACCGAGGTGCCGCTCACCCTGGTCAGCCCCAGCGGCATCCGGCCGGTCACCGTGACCTCCGGCGACCGCTACGACTGGCTGAAGCTGGCGCCGACCTACTGACTCTCTGAAGGCTACAACTCGCCGCGCTCTTCCGCCCGGGCCTGCTGCAGCGCCCGGTGGTAGGCGAGCATGACCTCGTGCTCGTGCACCACGCCGAGCAGCCGCATCTCCTCCAGTGAATCCACCACCGCGACGTGGACCTCGCCCGAGGCGCCGTAGACCTTGATGGCGGCCTCCAGGTCGTCGCCGACCTGCAGCACCGTCGGACGCTGCCGCGCGACGTCCAGGGCGACCAGCGCCTCGTCGCGGCTGGTGTCGAAGGCGGCGTCCGCGAGGTCGGAGAAGGTGATGGTGCCGACCAGACGCCCCTCGGCGTCGATCACGAAGAGCTCGCCCCAGGGCGCCTTGGAGAGGCGCTCGCGGACCCGGGCGAGCGGCGCCTCCGCCTGGATGGTCTCGAAGCGCCGGTCGGTGAAGCCGTCGACGGTGATCGTCCGCAGCAGGCTGATCTCCTGCCCGCCCTTGATCGTGATCCCGCGCCGCTCCAGCTGCCAGACGAAGAAAGAGCGGCCGTGAAGCTGCTGGGTGATCACGCTGGCGATCACCGTGGCGATCATCACCGCGATGGTCAGGGAATAGTCGCCGGTCATCTCGAAGACGATCAGGATGGTCGAGATCGGCGCGCCCAGCACCGCCCCGGCGACCGCGCCCATGCCGACCACGGTGTAGGCGCCGTGTCCCGAGGAGAGCTGGGGGAAGACCGAGGTCGCGATGATGCCGAAGGCGCCGCCCAGCATGGCGCCGATGTAGAGCGACGGCGAGAAGATGCCGCCGCCGAAGCCGCTGCCCAGGCAAAGCGCCGTGGCCAGGCCCTTGAGCAGCATCAGGGCGATCAGGATCTGCAGGTCGAGCCGCTCCGAGAGCGCGGCGTCGGTGGTCTCGTAGCCGACTCCCAGGACCTGGGGAAAGCCGAGCGCGATCAGGCCGAGGACCAGGCCGGCGACGGCCGGCCGCGCCCAGGGCGGGACCGGCACCCGCGACCAGATGTCCTCGGTCAGCATCACCGAGCGCATCAGCACGATCGCCGCCACGGCGCTGGCCACGCCGAGCAGGGCGAAGGCCGGAAACTCCAGGAAGGACGCGATCTCCCGCATCTCCGGCAGGATGAAGGCCGGGAAGTCGCCGAAGTACATGCGGCTGACGATGGTGCCGGTGACACCGGCGATGACGATGGGCGCGAAGGCCGAGAGCGCATAGTGGCCGATGACCACCTCCAGGGCGAAGAAGACCCCGGCGATGGGCGCGTTGAAGGAGGCCGCCACCGCGGCGGCGACCCCGCAGCCCAGGAGCGTGCGCGACAGCACGCGGCCGAGCTGCAGGCGCCTGGCGAGCCAGCCGCCCAGGCAGGCGCCGAGGTGCACGACCGGCCCTTCGCGGCCGACCGAGGCGCCGACCCCGATCGAGGCGGCGCTGACGAAGGCGGCGAGCACCCCGTTGGTCAAGGACATCCGGCCGCCCCGCAGTGCGCTGGCCTCGATCACCTGGGCGACCCCACGCGGCCGGCGCCCCGGCATCACGAAATAGACGAAGAGGCCGATCGCCAGGCCACCGAGGCTGGGCACCAGGAGCAGCCGCCAGGCCGGGAGCTCGGCGGCCAGCCTCGTGAGATGGACGGGATCGACGCCGAAGAAGAGCTGCTGAAAGAAATCGATCCCGAGCCGGAAGACGATCGCCGCGCCGCCCCCCGCCGCGCCCACGACCAGGGCCAGCGACGACAGAACGACGAGGTCGTTGCGCCCGAAGCGCTTGAGCCCGCCGAGGATCGACTTCAGCGGCGCCCGGCCCGGCTTCGGTGCATCGGACATGCCGCGCCGCCCCGCGCGCCGCCGGTCAGGCGCCCTGGGCCGGGCCGGCCGGCCGGCGGATGACGCGCCCCGCCTCCTCCGGCCAGGGCAGCTCGCCGTGGCTCGCCATGAGCTCGGCCAGCCGGGACAGGATCTGCGGCGGCATCGGCCCGACCTTGCGGCTGCCGAGATCGACGTGAAGGGTCATCCACTCCACCGTCGAGGCCAGGAAGCCGTCCTCGGCGTGGTACATCCGGTGCAGGTAGTGGATTCGCTTCGCGTCATAGCCGAGCAGCTGGGTCGTGAAGCGCAGGGGATCGCCCTCGACGACCTCGCGCTGATAGGTGATGTGCGCCTCGACCGAGAAGGTGGAGGAACCGGCCGCGTCGCGCAGGGCCTCGTCGAGGCCGAGGAAATCCAGGAAGGCATCGGTCGCCCGGTCGAAGACCAGGACGTAGTAGGCCACGTTCATGTGGCCGTTGTAGTCGATCCAGTCCGGCTCGACGACGGCGCGGTAGATCTCGAGCGGCGCCTGATCGGTCATGGCTTCTCCGGTGGCCGGGGACAAGAGCCGGTGGGGGGCCCGGCAGGGGCTGTCGCGAAAGATAGTCCATTGGCCGGAAGCGGCAAAGCCGCTAGCGTCAGCCGCCGCGGGCGCCGGAGTCGAAGGGGCGCCGGC
>JANQGU010000387.1 GCA_028282935.1 Kiloniellales bacterium | reverse complement strand
CGCAAGCCCTTGCCCCTGAAACCGGCCGACTACATCGCGCTGGAGCCGGCCGAGGACGTCGACGTCTCGGCCTCGGGCGAGCGGCTCTGCCTCCGCGGCCTGCGTCATGGCCGGAACTACCGGCTCGAGGTGAAGGCCGGCCTGCCCTCGGCGACGGGCATGGAGCTGGAGCAGACGCAGCAGCGCTTCTTCGCGGTCGCCGACCGGCAGGCGCGGATCAGCTTCGCCGGCAAGCGCTACGTCCTGCCGAAGTCGCGCGGCAAGCGGTTGCCGCTGAAATCGGTCAACGTCGAGGAGGCCGAGCTGCGGCTCTACCACATCCACGAGCGCAACCTGGTCGGCTCCCTGCTCGCGAACCTGATGCGCCAGGAGCTCAACGGTTACAGCGTCGACGAGATCGAGAACACCCGGGGCGCCCTGGTCTGGGAAGGCCGCGTCCCGATCCAGTCGCAGAAGAACGTCGAGGTCACCACCCAGGTCTCCCTGAAAGAGGCGCTGGCGACCCGCAGCGAAGGCCTTTATGTCCTGGTCGCGCGCACGCCCGAGGAGGAGAAGGCGGGGCGCCACTGGCCCGCCCTGGCGAAGCAGTGGCTGCTGGTCTCGGACCTGGGGCTCATGACCCTGCAGGGCGACGACGGGCTCAACGTCTTCGCCCGCTCGCTGGAGACGGCGAAGCCTCTGGCCGGCGTGCGGCTGGAGCTGATCGCCCGCAACAACGCCGTGCTGGCCACGGCGCGAACCGATTCCAAGGGCATGGCCCGTTTCGCGCCCGGCCTGGTCCGCGGCCGGGGCGGCAACCGGCCGGCCTACCTGGCGGCGCGGCGCCGGGGCGGCGACTTCAACTTCCTGCAGCTCAGCGGCCCCGCCTTCGACCTCAGCGAACGCGGCGTCGCCGGCCGGCACCTGGCCGGCGCGGTCGACGCCTACCTCTACAGCGAGCGCGGCGTCTACCGGCCCGGCGAGACGGTCCGGCTTTCGGCCCTGCTGCGCGACGCCCAGGCCAGGGCCATGGCGGGCCTGCCGCTGACCATCGTGGTCCTGCGGCCCGACGGCACCGAGATCCACCGCGACACCGCCCAGGGCGACCCGCTCGGCGGCTTCGGCTTCGAGATCCCGCTGAGCCCCTCGGCGCGGCCGGGCAGCTGGTCGGTCACCGCCCATCTGGACCCGGAAGGATCCAGCGTCGGCGAGGCCGCCTTCCTGGTCGAGGACTTCGTG
The DNA here is from genome assembly GCA_028282935.1 of Kiloniellales bacterium. Lineage (GTDB taxonomy): Bacteria > Pseudomonadota > Alphaproteobacteria > Kiloniellales > JAKSBE01 > JAKSBE01. The sequence continues at coordinate 6,343 of JANQGU010000387.1, read as the reverse complement.
CCCCAGCGCATCGGCCTGGAGCTGGGCAGCGCGGCCGGCCACCTGGACCCGGAGGGCGAGGCCACCGCCGACCTGGCCGCCACCTACTTCTACGGCCCCGCCGCCGCCGGGCTGCGCGGCGAGTGGCGCCTCTCCATCGAGCGGGACCCCCGGCCCTATCCGGGCTACGAGGGCTACAGCTTCGGCCTGGTGCAGGAGGAGCTGCCGCCCACGACCGGCCAGAGCCAGACCTTCCAGACCGACGACGCCGGCCGGGCGGCGCTGCCGCTGCGCCTGCGCAACCTGCCGGAGAGCAGCGCCCCCCTGGCAGCGCGGATTCAGGTCGCGCTCTTCGACGTCGACGGCCGTCCGGTCAACGCCGCCCTGCGCCTGCCGATCCGCGGCCGCGCCGTCGAGGTCGGCCTGCGCCCGCTGTTCCAGGGCGACAAGCTGCAGCGCGGCGAGGCGGCCGCCTTCGACGCCGTCGCCCTCGACCGCGACGGCCGCCCGGTCGCCGGCCGGCGCCTGGCCTACGAGTGGGTCCGCGAGCGCCACGAGTACAACTGGTACCGGCAGAACGGCACCTGGCGGTCGCGCATCACCATCCACGACGAGCCCCTGGCCAGCGGCGAGGTCGAGAGCGACGCCCGGGGCCTGGCACGGCTGACCCAGGCGCCGGGCTACGGCCGCTATCGCCTGGACGTCTTCGACGTCGAGGGCAGTGCCGCGGCGAGCCACCGCTTCCATAGCGGCTGGTGGTTCGCCGGCCAGTCGCCGGACACGCCCGACGCCCTGGAGCTGACCCTGGACCGCAAGGACGTCCGCCACGGCGAGCGCCTGACCGCGCAGGTCAAGGCGCCCTTCGCCGGCCTGGCCCTGGTCCAGGTGGTCAACGACCGCATCCGGCACAGCGAGACGGTCGCGCTGCCCAAGGCGGGGACCGAGATCGCCGTCGAGGTCGACCGCGACTGGGGCCCGGGCGCCTACCTCCTGGTCACCGCCTTCCGGCCCAAGGCCGGGGCGCCGTCCTACCTGCCGGTGCGGGCCCTGGGCCTGGGCTGGTTCGCCATCGACCGCGCGCAGCGCGAGATCGAGGTCGCGCTGGAGCTGCCCGAGACCGTGACCCCGCGCCGGGAGATCGAGGTGCCGATCCAGCTCGGCGGCCCGGCCGTCGCCGGCCAGCCGCTGCGCCTGACCCTGGCCGCGGTCGACGAGGGCATTCTCTCCCTGACCGGCTTCGCCACCCCGGCGCCGCAGGACCACTTCCTGGGGCAGCGCCGCCTGGCCATGGACCTGCGCGACCTCTACGGCCAGCTGATCCCCTCGGCGGGCGGCCCGGAGCGTTCGGGCGGCGACGACGCCGGGATGAACGCAGCCGACGCCAACGCCCAGGGCATCACCACCAGGACCCGGCGCACGGTCGCGCTCTTCGAGCGGGACATCGTCGCGGACGCCCGGGGCCGGGCCGTGGTCCGCCTGGAGATCCCGGACTTCGCCGGCCGGCTGCGCCTGATGGCGGTCGCCTACGGCAAGACGGCGGTCGGTGCCGGCGCCGCGCCCCTGGTGGTCCGCGACCCTGTGGTGGCCGAGGTGCTGCTGCCGCGCTTCCTTGCGCCGGGGGACCGGGCCGAGGCCAAGGTCTCGCTGCAGAACCTCTCCGGCCGCGCGCAGACACTGAGCCTGGCGCTGAAGCTGGAGGGCGGGCTGGACCTCGAGGGCGAGCTGCCCGCCGAGGTGACCCTGGCCGAGGACGAGCGCCGCGAGCTTCCCTTGACGCTGGAAGCCGGGGCGGTGGGCGAGGCGCGGATCGCGCTGGCCGTCGAGGCCGAGGGCCTGGACCCGATCCACCGCGACTGGCGGATCGCCGTCCGGCCGGCCCAGCCCCGGGTGACGGAGCGGGTCACCGCCTGGCTGGAGCCCGGCCAGACGGCCCGGATGTCGATCGCCGACGCCGAGCGCTTCCTGCCGGGCACCCGCGCGCTCGGCCTGGCGGTCTCGATGCGGCCCGAGTTCGACGCCCCGTCGCTGCTGAGCGCCCTGGACCGCTATCCCTACGGCTGCACCGAGCAGACCATCAGCCGGGCCCTGCCCCTGCTCTACCTGGCCGAGGTCGCCAAGGCCTGGGACCACGAGATCCAGGAGACGACCCTGCGCGCGCGGATCGAGGGTGCCATCCGGCGAACCCTGGACCGGCAGCGCAGCGACGGCTCCTTCTCGGTCTGGTACGCCAGCGGCTCGGCCCAGGCCTGGCTCAGCGCCTATGCCTTCGACTTCCTGACGCGGGCCCAGGAGCAGGGCCACCACGTCCCCCAGGCCGCCTACGCCCAGGCCCGGGCCTGGCTGAAGGCGCTGGTGACCCGGGGCGACGACAGCGACCTGGTCGCCCGCGCCTATGCCGCCTACACCCTGGCGCGGACCGGCGCCCTGCGGGCCGGCGAGCTGCGCTACTTCGCCGAGCGCCACGGCCGGGACATCCCGACCCGCCTGGGCCTGGGGCAGCTCGCCGCCGCCCTGCACATCGTCGGCGAGGCCCGGCCGGGCGACGAGCTTCTGGTCCTGGCCATGGCGAGGCCGGAGCGCCGGCGGGAGCGCTGGTGGTGGGACTACGGCTCCGATCTTCGGGACGACGCGGCGCTGCTGGCGATCCTGGCCGAGACGGCCGGCGGCCGGAAGGACCTCAAGGGGCTGACCCAGGCGCTGGAGGACCGCTTCGACGGGCGGCGCCACCTCAGCACCCAGGAGCAGGCCTGGCTGCTGCTGGCCACCCACGCCCTGGTCGGCTCGGAGGCCGCCGAGATGAACCTGACCGTCGACGGCGAGGCCCTGCCGGCGCGGCGCGAGACGCTCTACCTGAAGGGCGGGCCGGAGGCCAGCGAGGTCCGCAACGACGGCCCCGAGGCGGTGCGCCTGATCCGCAGCGTCAGCGGCGTGCCGGTCGAGGCGCTGCCGCCGGAGGCCGAGGGGCTGCGCGTCTCGCGGACCTACTTCGACCTGGAGGGCCGCGTCCTGGAACCGGAGAGGCTTCGCCAGAACGAGCTTCTCGTCGTGCTGCTGCGCGGCGAGTCGCTCGGCAGCCTGGACCACGAAGCCCTGGTGGTGGACCTGCTGCCGGCCGGCTTCGAGATCGAGAACGCCAAGCTGGGCGGCCAGGCCAAGGATCGCTTCGGCTTCCTGCCGGAGCTGAGCCGGGCGCGCTTCGAGGCGGCCCGCGACGACCGCTACGTGGCGGCGATCGACCTCGGCCCGCGCCAGCGCAGCTTCGCCCTGGCCTACCTGGTGCGCGCGGTGACTCCCGGCCGCTACACCCTGCCGGGCGTCTTCCTGGAGGACATGTACAAGCGCCAGTACCGGGCCCTGGGTCCCTCGGCGCGCATCGACGTGGTGGCGGCGGAGTGAGCCGCCGCCGGGCCGCCCTCGCCGCCGCGCTGGCGCTGCTGCTGACGGCGGCGGGCCTGGGCGGGCTCTGGGCCCTCGACCGGGCCTATCCGCCGGCGCTGGAACGCGCCCGGCTCGCCGCCCAGGTCGTGGCCGACCGCGAGGGCCGGCCGCTCCGGATCTTCCTCAGCGCGGACCAGGCCCTGCGCCTACCGGCGGCGGTCGAGGCGGTGGACCCGCGCTACCTCGAGATGCTGATCGCCTACGAGGACAAGCGCTTCCACGCGCACCCCGGGGTCGATCCCCTGGCCCTGCTGCGCGCGGTCGCGCAGGTCATCCGCCACGGCCGCGTGGTCTCCGGCGCCTCGACCCTGACCATGCAGACCGCCCGCCTGCTGGAGCCGCGGCCCCGGACCCTGGCCGCCAAGCTGATCGAGATGGGACGGGCCCTGCAACTGGAGTGGCGCTACGACAAGGCGGAGATCCTCGGCCTCTACCTGACCCTGGCGCCCTTCGGCGGCAACGTCGAAGGCGCGCGCGCCGCCGGCCTCAGCTACCTCGGGCGCGAGCCCCGTCACCTGACCCTGGCCGAGGCGGCGCTGCTGGTCGCCCTGCCCCAGGCGCCCAGCCGCCTGCGCCCCGACCGCTTTCCCGACGCCGCACGGAAGGCTCGCAACCGGGTGCTGGAACGGGTCGCCGAGGCCCTCGCCCTGACGCCGGCGGCGCTGGAGGCCGCCAAGGCGACGCCGCTCGCCGGCCGCCGGCGGCCGCTCCCCTTCACGGCGCCGCACCTGGCCGAGCGCCTGCGCCGCGCGCGGCCCGAGGCGGCGAGGATCGAGACCACCATCGACGGCGGCCTCCAGCGCCGCCTGGAGGCGCTGGCCAAGCGGCGCGCCCGCAGCCTCGGCCCGGCGACCAGCGCCGCGGTCCTGGTGGTCGACGGCGTGGACCGCTCCGTCCTGGCCTACCTCGGCTCGGCCGACTTCCACGATCCGGCGCGCGCCGGCCAGGTCGACATGGTCGGCGCCCTGCGCTCGCCCGGCTCGACCCTCAAGCCCGTCATCTACGGCCTGGCCTTCGAACGCGGCATCGCCCATCCCCGGACCCTGGTCGAGGACGCGCCGCGGGTCTTCGGCGGCTATGCGCCGCGCAACTTCGGCAAGACCCACCACGGCCTGGTCAGCCTGTCCCGGGCGCTGCAGCTTTCGCTCAACGTGCCGGCGGTCGCGGTGCTCGACCGCCTGGGCCCGGTCGCCTTCACCGAGGCCCTGCGGCGGCAGGGGGTGACCCTGCGCTTTCCCGGCGCGGCCCGGCCCGGACTGCCGCTGGCGCTGGGCGGGGTCGGCACCCGGCTCGAGGACCTGGCCCGGCTCTACGCGGCCCTCGGCCGCGACGGCATCGTCCGGCCCCTGAAGCTCACGCGGGACGCAAAACCCGAAAGATCGAGCGCGATCCTGCTCGGCCCGGCGGCCCGCACCCAGGTCGCGCAGATCCTGGCCGGGGCGCCGCGCCCGCAGGGCTTCCGGCCGGCGCCGGGCGCGCAGCGCAGGATCGCCTTCAAGACCGGGACCTCCTACGGCTTCCGCGACGCCTGGGCCCTGGGCTTCGACGAGCGCTACACGGTCGCGGTCTGGCTCGGCCGTCCGGACGGCACGCCGAGCCCCGGGCGCTTCGGGCTCGGCACCGCGGCGCCGCTGCTGTTCGAGGTCTTCGGCCAGCTTCCGCCGCCGGAGCCGCAGGACCGGCGCGGCAATGACCTCCGCAGCGCGGCGCAGGACCTGCCGCCCGGGCTGCGCCGCCTGCGGCCGCGCGGCGAGGTCCTGGCCGACGCCACCGCCCCTTCGGCGCCGCGGATCGTCTTCCCGCTGGACGACAGCCTGCTGGTCCTGCCGCCCGAGGGCGGTGTCCAGCTTCAGGCGGCGGGCGGCCGGGGCCCCTATACCTGGCTGGTCAACGGCCGGCCGCTCGGCCGGATGTCGCGCCGCAAGACCGCAAGCTGGCGGCCCGCCGGCCCGGGCTTCGCCGAGATCACGCTGATCGATTCCCGCGGCCGGCGCGACCAGACGCTGGTCCGCGTCCAGGCCGCCGAGGCCTTGGAGTGAGCGGCGCCATCATTGACCGCCGTCCTGGTCAGGGTAGGATCGAGAGTCCGGAGGTACTTGGCCATGAAAGTGGAAGCCGTATTGGCCGCGAAGGGCCATGAAGTCGCCACCACAGACCCCGGGACAACGCTCGGCACCGTCGCGAAGAAGCTGCGGCTGGAGGGCATCGGCGCGCTGGTCGTCATGGAGGACCAGCAGGTCGTCGGCATCGTCTCCGAGCGCGACGTCGTCCACAGCTTCGCCCTCCACCGCGGCGAGGCGAGCGAGATCCCGGTCGCCGACGTGATGACCCGCAACGTCGTCTCCTGCAAGCCCGAGGACAAGCTGACCCACGTCCTGGGCCTGATGACCCGGCACCGCGTCCGGCACCTGCCGGTCTTCGAAGGCAGCCGGCTGGTCGGCCTGGTCAGCATCGGCGACGCCGTGAAGCACCGGCTGGACGAGCTGGAGCTCGAAGCCGCCGTGCTGCGCGACGCCTACATGGCGGGCCACTGAGGCGAAAGCGTCTGATCGGGATCTGCGCTAGGTCGTGGTGAGGATTTAACGCTTTAGGGGTTCCCGCGTTGGTCGAAACGTGATTCAAGACTGATTTTTGGGGCCACACTAGTTAGAAATGCCGTAAGAGTATCAAATCCCATTTTAAGTGTTAATAGATAAATAACAAGAACAGCAAAAATAGCAGCAAGTCCTGAACATGATCTTGCTGTAAAAGGAGTTCTGCCGAAAGCAGCAAAAAAACCTGCAGTTACCCAGTAATATAAAGGAGGATACTCAAGAAAAGGCTCTCCGTTAAGCTTTGGCATCGTCCAGTCATTAGACCTTTCCATTTCAGCGGATATTCCTGCCACCCTGGGTTCGTCAGTTCTCCAAAGCCTTTTCTCTCCTAT
>JANQGU010000355.1 GCA_028282935.1 Kiloniellales bacterium | reverse complement strand
CACGCGGACCGCGTCGGGGCAGACCTCCTTGGCGATCTCGAGAACGCGCTCGGCGGCGTAGATGGAGGGCGTGATGGCCGTGCAGCCCACCACGTCGGGCGCGAGATCCCCGAGCCGCTGCCGCAAGTCGTCGTCGCCGAGATGATTGGTCATCGCATCGACGAAGTGGATGTCGTCGTAGCCCGCCGCGCGCAAGGATCCGGCCAAGTAGGCCACCCAGGCGGGCGGCCAGCTCCCCGCGATCTCAGCACCGCCGGAATGATAGTTGGGGTGGATCAGCACGATGCGCATCGGAACAGCTCCCAAGATTGTCGACATCTTGTGACATATCTTATTGTCAATTGTAGTTGACATAGATCAAGGCGGCTGAACTTGAACGATCCGGCCACCGGACGAGCGCGGAGGGAGGCTATCGCGCGCGGGCCCTTCGGGCCGTCCGGAGGTGACTCGGAGCACTCTGCCCCGGGTCACGCCTTCGGCTGAGTGACGGCTTTGCGGATCCGACGCACGCCCAGTGCAATCAGGACCACCACAATCGGGATGCTGGCGGCCATGACGAGATCGGGATCGACCGCGACGCCAAGCCCCACCAGGCCCTTGCTGGCGTAGCCGATCAGCCTGACGATGTAGTAGGTGATGGCCGCGATAGAGAGCCCCTCCACCGTCTGCTGCAGCCTGAGCTGCAACTTGGCGCGGCGGTTCATCGATTCGAGCAGGGCCTGATTCTGCCGCTCCCGGGTCATGCCGACGCGGGTGGCGAGAAGCTGGGTGGCCTGCGCGACCTCCCTGGACAAGGACTGCCGCCGCTCGGCTACGGACCGACAGGTGCTCATGGCCGGCGCAAGCCGCCGCTCGGTGAACTCCTTGAAGGTCTGGAGGCCTTGGATCCGGGTCTCGCGCAGGTCGAGGATTCGCCGCTGGACCAGTCCGTAGTAGGCGGCAGCGGCACCGAAACGATAGCGGCTCTCCGACTCACGGCCGGTGATCTCGCCCGCGAGCAGCGTCAAGCGATCCAGCAGTCCTGGTTCATCCCTTTCGTCGGCAGCGGCGAGCGCGGCCGTGATCTCCGACAGTTCGCGCTCCCACTTGCCGAGCAGGGGAGAGAGCCCCTGGGCGACCGGCAAGGCCAGCAGCGCCATGACCCGGTAGGTGTCGATCTCCAGCAGCCGCTGGACCGTACGTCCGGCCTGCCGCGGCGTCATGTTGCGGTCCTTCAGGATGAAGCGGCTGAAGCGGTCGCCGTGGATGCGGAAATCGGTCAGGGCCGTCGCCGCCCCGCCCGCGACGCCGGCGCCGATCAGGACGTTGCCGCCGAACACCCGGCCGGACATCGCCTCGTAGTCCGACGGCTCGTCGCCGTCGCGGACCAGAACAACATGCGCCGCAGCCATCACTTGCCCAGAAAGACCGGACAACCAGTCGCGCGGCACCGCCAAGATGGCCGGGTCGGAGAAGGGATCCTCGGGAACGCCCGCCACGATGAACTTGTAGCGGGTAAACTCGGAGTGCCGCTCCCACTTCACCCTGAACGGCCCGAGATCGCAGCCGTAGTGGTTTGCGCCCGGCTCGGGAGGCGGGACGTCGAAGCGCTCCACCAAGTCGCAAAGCTGCCGCCATTGCCGCTCCCGGGCCGACTCCTCCGCGAACAGGGCCAGATACGACAGCCGCTGAGGCGGCACGAGCAGTTCCGGCGGGCGCGCATGGGCCTCGTCGTTGAGACTGGAGCGCTGCGGGTGATCTTCCGGAAGGATCACCTCGGTGACGGTCTCTCTATCCTCGGGGCCGGGCATGGCTGTTTCATTGTCGTTTTTGCCCCGGCACCGCGGGGCTCAAGTAGGCGATCTCCTCCGAAAGGTCTTCTGCCCGGGGTTCCTGCCTGTCCTGCCCTGCCGGGATCTTGCGAAAAACGCAGGTCACCTCCCCGATCCTCAGTCCGAACTTCGAGACCCTTGCCCGATTGATGAGAAGGTCTTTGTCGAGCAGGAACAACCAGTCATCGAAGTGAACCTTCCAGGACCGGCTTCCCACTTCGAGCGAAAACCAATAGCGCCAGTGGAGCGCGTTGCCATGGACCGCGCCTTCGGCCGACCCGAGAACGCCCTCCGCGGTTCCCTTGTAGTCGTGCGGGCCCAGCTTCCTTATGCGCCAGATGCGCTGGTCCCTTTCGCCATCGTCGAAGGTGAAGACCTCCGTCAGGGTCAAGGTCTCTCCGTCCCAGGTCCCGTTGGCGTCGATCTCGAACTGGCGGCGCAGGTTGCCGAACCTGTCCTGAAACATGCCCCAGGCCTTGCTGGGGCCCGAGAAGAACTCCTCGACCACCAAGCGGGGCTCGCGACCGGCAAAGGCTTCCGGCTTCATGCTCCAAGCTCCTTCCCCAAAGACACGATGCGTTCGCACGGCGGCCTTCGCATCGATTGTAGCACTAACTTGACATTCGATTTTCTTGCGAAACTTGACAGTTATTACGTTCGATCGCAGGCGACGGATCAGGAAGCGCGCCGCGGATCTTGGGCTGTGGGGACCTTCCCGGCTTGGGCAGACGCTTCTCCGCCCAACCACCGCTGGGGCAAGGATCGAAGTCGAGGCAGAGGGCTATCGCCGCCAGCGGCGGCGAAGATCGTGGAGGTGCGCAAGCAGGGCAGTTCCGAGCCAGATGGCGATCCACGGCCAGGGCTCGCCGCTCAGAGCAGCGCGCAGGGCGAGCAGCAGCAGCGCCCCGGGCAGGAGGATGCCGAACAAGGCGCCGGGAGAAATGCCGCGCCCGGTGCTACGCCAATAGACGGCGAGGGCAAGGCCTTCCAGAACCATGAACCCGAGGATCAGGTCGACGATGCGACCGCTTGCGAAGACCTCAGCCACGGCCGCCCTCCGGCAGACACCGGCCCGCGATCGAGACTCGGGATCGCCGACCTCTTGCCATCGCCGTCAAAAGGGTGCGTTCAGACGAACGACGGCCAGGTTGAGCAGGCCGGCGAAGGCGACCCAGGCGAGGTAGGGTATCAGGAGCAGGCTTGCCGGCCTGGAATAGCGGCCCAGAACCACGATCAGCCACAGCACCGAAAGCCACAGAAGCACGACCTCGGCAAGCGCCCAGTCCGGCCGCTGCAGCCTGAAGAACAGAAGGCTCCAAAGGATGTTCAGCGAGCCGTTCAGGGCGAAGAGGCCGATCATCCATTCCCGGTCGTCCTGGCTCGGCGCATCCCTCCATGCCGTAGCCGCGGAGAGCGTGGCCAACGCGAAGATGAGTGTCCAGGCCGGCCCGAAGAGCCAGTCCGGCGGCTTCCAGTTCGGCTGATTCAGTTCCTGATACCACGGCCCGAGGTCGGTCACCGTCGCGCCCAGGGCCGCGACGGCGACCGCCGCGACCGCCGCGATTACGAAGGGCTTCCACGGACTGACGCGCATTTCCATCACGGCGACACGAGGCCCAGCAGGTGGCCCAGGTCCTTGAAGAAGATCCGCGCGTGGGCCGCCGGTCTCGCCCGGACCAGCTCCTTGTTCATGTAGGCCTGCCAGGTAAGCTGCTGGACGTCCGGATCCGCACAGATGCTGACGAAGCGTTCGCGCCGCCGATCGTTCGCGTACCAGAAGCGCTGCATGATCCCGAGGATCCAGAAGACCTTGCCATGCGTCTTCATGAAGCGCCGCCGCGCGGTCGCCAGGGCGCGGCAGTCCCCCGTCTCCAGAAGAGCCTCGACCGCCTCGGCGGCGAGGCTGCCGCCGACCATCGCGTAGTAGATGCCCTCGCCGGAGGCCGGCGCGACCACGCCGGCGGCGTCACCGGCGAGCAGCACGTCGCGGCCGTTGTCCCAGACCCGCCTGGGCCGGAGCGGAATCGGCGCGCCCTCGCAACGAAGCGTCTCGACTCCGGCGAGTCCGGTCGACTCGCGCAGCGACGCCACCGCGCCACGAAGCGAGAAGCCTTTATGGGCGCTGCCGGTGCCGACGCTCGTCGTTTCCCCGTGCGGAAAGATCCAGCTGTAGAAGTCGGGCGAGAGGCTGCCCCGATAGATGACGTCGCAGCGGGCGCCCTCGAAACCCGCGGCGCCTTCCGGCGGCGAACGGACGATCTCGTGATAGGCGAAGACATGGGGCACACGCGCGGCGCCCGGCAGCGCCTGCCGTGCGACCGCCGAGTTGGCGCCGTCCGCGCCGATGACAGCGCGCGCCCTGACCCTGACCGGTGCCGCACCGCGGGCCGCGGCGCGGGGTCTATAGTGAACCTCGGCCGTGCCGTCGGCGGTCCGTGAGAGCCCGACAAAGGTCCCGCTCCGGCGTTCCGCGCCCGCGGATGCCGCCCGCGCGCGCAGCCACTCGTCGAAGACGTCCCGGTCCACCATGCCGACGAAGCCGCCGTCGATGGGCATGTCGACCTCGCGGGACGAGGGCGAGACGACCCGCGCCGACTTCACCCGCGCGACGAGCAGAGAATCCGGTATGCCGAAATCCCGGATCAGGCGCGGCGGGATCGCGCCGCCGCAGGGCTTGATCCGGCCATCCCTGTCCAGCAGGAGCACCGAGCGGCCGCTTCGTGCCAGGCCGGTCGCGGCCGTGGCGCCCGCCGGCCCGCCGCCGACCACAACGGCGTCGAAGGTCTCTGGAGCGGAGATCATTTTTCACCGTCCTCCCGTTCCGGCCGCATAGGCCTCACCCGCCGGAGGCGCGAGGAGCGGCCTGTGCTGCTGCTCCGACCGAGCGATGCCGGCGGCAAGTCTTGCGGCGATGATGAAAAGCAAGGCCTCGGCGGCGAAAACCGTGGCATAGGCTGGCACCGGCGAGGCGAAAAGGAAGCGGGTCAGGTCGACGGCGGCGGTCCCCAGGAAGCCGCCCAAACCGAAGGCGATCGCTTGGGCGGCGCCCCAGAGCCCCATCCGGACCCCTTCGCGCGATGCGCGTCCCGAGCCGGCGAGGCCCATCATCGACCCGATGGCCGCGACCGCGAAGACACCATTGGCGAAGCCCAGTGCAAAGACCGAGGGACGCAGCGGCCAGGAGGGTCCGACAAAGCCCGCGCAAGCCAGTCCGAACAGGAACAATGCCGAGCCGATGCAGCCGCCGATCGTCCAGTATCGCAGGGAGCCGACCCGCCGTCCGCCGACTGCGCTGCCGGCCAGGGCGACGAGCAGCATGCCGGCCAGCAGCCCAGCGTGATGGACTCCGGAGAGCTTGGTCGACTCGCCCGGCGTCAGCCCGAAGACCAGACCGGCGAAAGGCTCGAGGATCAGGTCCTGGCCGCTGTAGGCCAGCATCGAAACGAAGACGAAGACCGCGAAACGGCGCGCCTTGGGCTCGGCAAGGACCTGGCCCAAGGCCTCGCGAAAGCTCGGCTTGGAGTCACCGTCCGCTCCGGAGGGGCCTTCTCGGGAAGGCTCCGGCCGGGCCGAGGGCGATTCGCCCTCGACTCCCCAGACCGCCAGCAGCGCCAGCAGGAAGGCGATGCCGGAGACGGTCGCCGTGACCAGGACCAGGCGGCTGGTCGAGAAGGGATCGAGGAAGTGGCCCGCAAGGGCGGCCGTCAAGATGAAGCCCGCGATCATCATGAGCCAGACGATGGTCGCCGCGGCCGCGCGGCGCCGGGGGTCGACCTTCATCGCGAGCAGAACCAGGAGCGACGTGCCGGCGGCGCCCACCCCGCCCCCGATCAGCATGAAGGCGGCGACCGCCAGGGCGATGCCGCCCACCGGATCGGACTCCATCCAGGCCGTCGCCAGGGCGGCCGCGAGCGCCCCGACCGCGAGCGCTGCCATGCCGCCCACGATCCAGGGTGTCCGCCGGCCGCCGACGTCGGAACCGTAGCCGAAGCGAGGCCGGAGCACCTGCACCGCGTAGTGCAGGGCGACAAGCGCGCCTGGCAGCATGGCCGGCAGCGCGAGCTCCACCACCATGACGCGGTTCATGGTCGAGGTCGTCAGGACCACGATGGCGCCGAGCGCCGTCTGGACCAGGCCGAGACGCAGGATCCCGATCCAGCCGAGGCGCGCGCCGGTCATGACAGGCCAGGGACCGCGCCGCGCAGGGCGAAGGCGCAGACCAACATGCCGATGACGTAGAGCGTGGTGCCAGTGGCGTTGTACCAGGGCGCCAGCTCTCGCGGGCGCTTCAGCAGGCGCGCCATCAGCAGGACCTGGACCACCAGCAGGAGACCGACGGCGGCGGCGTAGAGGGGCCGGCCCCAGGCGACCAGCAAGGCCACCACGAGGACCTGCGGCAGTGCCATGACGAGACAGGCGACCCTGACGGCTCTCTCGACGCCCAGGATGACCGGCAGCGACTGCAGCCCCATCCGGCGGTCGCCCTCTACCGACTTGAAGTCGTTGAGAGTCATGATGCCGTGGGCGCCGGCGCTATAGAGCCCGGCGAGAAGCAGGATGCGCCAGTCGGGCAAGGCCGCCGCCATGACGGCGGCGCCCGTAATCCAAGGCAGGCCCTCGTAGCATACGGCGACGGCCGTGTTGCCCCACCAGCCGTTCCGCTTGAGCCGGATCGGGGGCGCAGAGTAGGCCCAGGCCAGCAAGAGGCCGACGATGGCGGCACCGAAGACCCAGGGACCGAGCGCGATGGCGACCAGAAGCGAGAGCGCCGTCCAAGCGAGCGCGATGTAGAAACCCCAGCGCCCCGGAACCCGGCCGGAGGGGATCGGTCGCTGCGGCTCGTTGATCGCGTCGACATGCCGGTCGAACCAGTCGTTGACGGCCTGGCTCGTGGCGCAGACCAGCGGCCCGGCGAGGATCACGCCCGCGACGATCACCGGCCAGCGTTCCTCGGCGGAGAGTCCCGAAGAGACCACCCCGCAGCCGAAAGCCCACATCGGTGCGAACCAGGTGATCGGCTTCAGGAGCTCGAGCATCGATGTCAGCGCCGGTCTCGACATGCCTGAATAGTAAGCTTGACACTGACAAGTGTCAATTAAACACGACAATCGAGGTGCCAGCCGAAGATGACGCTCAGTCGGATCCCGCCGCCAGGTCGTCGAGGCCGTAGCGGCGCAGCTTCACGTAGAGGCTTTGCCGGCTCAGGCCGAGCATCTCGGCCGCCGACGCGCGGTTGTCGCTGGTCAGTTCGAGCGCGGCTTCGATGCAAAGCCGCTCGATGACATCCGTGGTCTGGCGGACGATATCCTTGAGCGCGACCCGGCCGACGAGTTCGGTGAGCTGTTCCACCGAACGCGGCAGTTCCCGCGCCTTTCGGGGGCTTTGAGGCAGGCGGTGGTCGACGTTGCGGACCATGAAGCCGAGACAGGGCTGCTCGCCCTCGAGCACGGAAACGGCCGAGATCTCCACCTCCGCCCTGGCGCCCAGGTCCCCCTGCAGCGTCGTTGCAAAAAGCCGGACGGAGCCGTGTTCGCCCAGGTTCTTCATCAGAACGTTCAGGTCTACGCCCGAGCGCCCCAACCAGCGTTCGAGCGACTCTCCGCGCGCCTGCTCTTCGCTTGCCAACTGGGCGAGGTCGAGAAAGGCGCGGTTGGCGCTCAGTATCCGGCCGTCGGGCGCGGTCACCACAAGAGCGTCCGGCGAGGTCTCCACGACCCGGATCAGCTTGGACTTCGACCTCGGGACGGCGCCGGCCTCGTCCCCTGCGCGCAGGGGGGCGAGGCGCACCAGGAAATGGGCCTCGGCCCCCTGCCGAAACAGGGAGGCCGTGGCCAGGAACTCCGCCTTTGCCCCGGCATGCCGAACGTGCACCTCCTCGGCCCGGCCGGTGTTCCGCACGGCTTCCAGCAGGGTCCGGAGGGTCCTCATGCTCTCCTTTTCGAATCCCTCGGGAAAGGGCCGTCCGACGAGCTTCGCCGGCGCCGCGCCCAGAAGCTCGCCGGCCGCCGGGTTGGCCTCGACGACCTCCTGAGTCGCGGCATCGACGATCAAGACGGCCTCGGACGCGATCTGGAACAAGAGCCGATAGCGCGTCTCGGCGTGACGAAGGCGCAGGTAGTCCCGCTCCATCGCCTGCTGGGCGTCGACGAGCCTCTGCTGGAGCGCGGCCATGGGACGCAAGTCGCGACCGAGGGCAAGGACGCGGCCCTCGGAGCCGACCTCGACGGCGGAGTAGAGGATCGGGATGTCCGAGCCCAAGGACGAGGGGTGATTGACCTGCCGCGCCTTGGGTGGTGCCTTCGCCGCGGCGTCACGGAGCAGCGCCTCGACCTTGGGCTGGCTTTCGACCGTCACGGTCTCAGCCAAGGGCTGCCCGAGCCAGTCGGCCTGCCCCTCGATCGACAGGTCGTCGGCACCGAAGGCCAGGTCCCGGATCACGCCTTTCTGGTCAAGGATCACCGCGACGTCGGCTGCCGCGGTGATCACGGAGGCGGCCGTTTCGGCATCGAGGTCGCCCAGCGTCCGTTGCGGTGTTCGGAACCTTCTTGCGGCCTCCACTGCCAAGTCACAAACCCCTTCTGCCCCCGATCTTCGGTTCAACAACGCGTTGGCAAGAGGGCCAGCAAATGGTCGGCCTGCAAAGCGGCTTGCAGACCGTCCAAGGCCGTTGCGTCGGCGCCGACTTGGGAGACGAGCTCCGGTTGGTCGACGAAAACCGCTCCGCCGACCATCACGCCGATGGCGGGATTCTTGGAGGCCCGGCGAACCGCGCGGATGGTGAGCGCCAACTCGTCGAGATGCCGCTCGCCGCACAAGGATAAGCCGAGCAGCCCGAACCACTCCCCGCTTACGATGCCGACCAGGTCGGCGCGCGAGAGGCCCGGCTCGCCGCAAACGTCCCAGCCGGCGCTGCGCAGAAACTCCGCCACCATCAGAATCCCGAAGGTGTGCTGCTCGCCCGGCGTCGCGGAAAGCAAGGCACGGCGTCCCTTCCCCAACTGCTCGAGGTCCAATCGAGAGGCCCGGCTGAGGTGTCTCAGAAGCCTTTGAAGTCTTCCGAGGCCGATCGTGACCTCGGTGAAGTCACAGAGGTCGGCGACCCATAGGTCTCCAAGATGGCGGGCGGTCGGCGCCAGCAGGTTCAACAGCAGAGCTTCCTGCGAAGCGCCCTGCATCTGCAGAGCCTCGACATAGGACGAAGCGACGACCTCGTCCTGGGCCAACACCAGCCGGGCGAGCTCGGCCACGTCTTCGGCGTCAGGTACCGCCTCGTCGCCATCCGGACCCGACGGTGCCTCGATCCTGGCCCTGTGTGCCAGCACGAGCCGGGGAATGATCTCTCCCTCGATCGTGCGGACCAGTTGATCGGCCTCCTTCTTTGATTGGCTGCCCTCTGTGGCAACCCCTTCCTTTGCGCCCAGGCGGCCACCCGAGCGGACCAAGCTATCTGTCTCCCAGTTCTCCCAAGCCAAAATCAGCTGCCTGAAGCTGGCCATTAGTTGCCTCCCTCGAAAGCGAGATCGCAGGCTTGCGCCTGCTTGCGTATCCCTCATGGAACGGTCCTTCGGTCGGAAGCTCCGTTCTTGGACCCGCTTTGGCACCGACGTGATGCGCAACGAGGAACGTTTTGGTTAGACCTTCCGACCCAGATTTGTCAATACTATTTGACGCTTTGAAGTGTCGACTATGATTGACACACGGAGATGTGCGGTCTAGATTCCCGAGACGTGGGCAGCACGCGTGAGGAGTGGCGCGATGCATATTGTGAGACCCAGTCAACCTCGAGAACCGTCGATCTTGAACGCGGGTCCGCGCCATTACACGGCACGGATGACCCGACATTAGGAACGTGCAACGAGGACTTGTCAAATGATGTACACGCATGGCGTTGCAAGCGTTATTGACAGATGCATCGGTGCCGTCGATTGCTGCCCCTGGCAAGCGCATGCCGGGCGGGTCTCGCTGCGGAGACTCGAACCGCGGCCCGCGCGGTCGCGCGCGCTCTACACCGCGGAACAGCGCCGCCGCCGCGACAGCTCGCGCTGGACCCTCGTGCAGGGCGTGCTCGCCCCCTTTCAGTTCGCGGTCTTTCTGATCAGCCTCTACCTCGTGCTTCGCTACCTCGTCACCGGTGAGGGACTGGCGCTCGCCGCAGGCTCGATCGTGGTCAAGACCCTCGTTCTCTATACGATCATGATCACCGGCTCGCTGTGGGAGCGCGACGTCTTCGGGCGTTATCTCTTCGCCCGTCCCTTCTTTTGGGAGGACGTGGTCAGCATCCTGGTGCTGGCGCTGCACACCGCCTACCTCTATGCGCTGGCGACCGGCGCCCTGAACGTTCGGGACCAGATGATTCTGGCGCTGATCGCCTATGCGGCCTACGTCGTCAACGCGACGCAGTTCGTCCTCAAGCTGCGAAGCGCGCGCCGCGAGCGCCACGCGCAGCCGCTCGCAGCCGGCCGCGCCCTGGGAACGGCCGAATGAGCGAGGCCCCTGCAGGCCCGCCGGCCGGCCTTCGGGCCAAGGGCTGCGGCGAAGCGACGGTCCTGCGGGAACGCGGACAGCGCGAGGTCTTCTGCGGCCTGACCGGCATCGTCTGGTTGCATCGCAAGATCCAGGACGCCTTCTTTCTGGTCGTCGGCTCGCGCACCTGCGCACATCTGATCCAATCGGCGGCGGGCGTCATGATCTTCGCCGAGCCCCGCTTCGCGACCGCCATCATCGACGAACGCGACCTTGCCGGCCTCGCCGACCTGCACGAAGAGCTCGACCGCGTGGTCACCCGGCTGCTGGAGCGCCGGCCCGAGATTCGCCTGCTGTTCCTGGTCGGCTCCTGCCCCTCCGAGGTGATCAAGCTCGACCTCTCGCGCGCGGCCGCGCGTCTGTCGGAGAGCTTCGCGCCGCGCGTCCGGATCCTCAACTATTCGGGCAGCGGCATCGAGACGACCTTCACCCAGGGCGAGGACGCCTGCCTCGCCTCGCTGGTGCCCGAGCTCCCTGCGGAGCCGCAGCGGAGCGGTCCGTCTCTGCTGGTCGTCGGCGCGCTGGCCGACGTGGTGGAGGATCAGCTGCGCCGCCTGTTCGGGGACTTGGGCGTCGGTCCACTTCATTTCCTGCCGCCCCGGAGGTCGCCCGAGCTTCCGCCGGTCGGCCCGCAGACTCTGTTCCTGCTGGCCCAGCCTTTCCTCGCCGATACGGCCCGCGCGCTGGAAGAACGCGGCGCGACCCGCCTTGCCGCGCCCTTCCCCTTGGGTGCCGAGGGCACGACGCTCTGGCTGAAAGCGGCCGCCGACGCCTGGGGCGTCCCTCGGACAAGGTTCCATGCCGTGACGGCGCCCGGACAGGACCGGGCCCGCCGCGCCATCGCACATTCGGCGCAACAGCTGTCGGGCAAGAGCGTCTTCTTCTTTCCGGACTCTCAGCTCGAAGTGCCGCTCGCGCGCTTCCTGTCGCGCGAACTGTCCATGGAGCCGATTGAGGTCGGCAGTCCCTACCTCCACCGGGAGCATCTGGCCGAGGAGCTTCGCCTCCTGCCGCCCGGCACCCTGCTCAGCGAAGGCCAGGACGTCGAACGACAGCTCGACCGCTGCCGCGCGGCACGGCCGTACCTGACCGTGTGCGGCCTCGGACTGGCCAACCCGCTGGAGGCCGAGGGGCTGGCCACGAAGTGGTCGATCGAGCTGCTCTTCACCCCGATCCAGGGCTACGACCAGGCGGGTGACCTCGCCGAGCTCTTCGCACGTCCGCTGACCCGCAGAGATCGATTGGTGGCCTGACCGTCATGCAGCTGACCCTCTGGACATACGAGGCCCCGCCCCACGTCGGCGCAATGCGGATCGCCACCGCGATGAACGGCCTTCACTACGTCCTGCACGCGCCGCAGGGCGACACCTACGCCGACCTTCTCTTCACCATGATCGAGCGCCTGGACAGGCGTCCCCCGGTGACCTACAGCACCTTCCAGGCCCGCGACCTCGGCGGCGACACGGCGCAGCTCTTCCAGACGGCCGTGAAGGAGGCCTACGAGCGCTTCCGGCCGGAGGCGATCCTGGTCGGCGCCTCCTGCACCGCCGAGCTGATTCAGGACGATCCGGGCGGCCTCGCCCGGGCTTTGGCCTTGCCGGTCCCGGTGATCCCCCTCGAGCTGCCGGCCTATCAGCGCAAGGAGAACTGGGGCGCCTCGGAGACCTTCTATCGGCTGGTGCGCGCCCTGGCAGGCCCGCAGGCACCGCCGCCCGGCGAGAAGCGACCCGGCCGGAAGGCGGCGACGGCGCCAAGCTGCAACATCCTGGGGCCGACGGCGCTCGGCTTCCGGCACCGGGACGATGTCTTCGAGGTCACCAGGCTGCTGGAGCGCCTCGGGGTCGAAGTTCATAGGGTCGCACCGCTGGGCGCGCGGCCGGGGGACATCGCAAGGCTCGGAGACGCCGACTTCAACGTCGTGCTCTACCCCGAGGTCGCCGAGACGGCGGCCCGCTGGCTGGAGCGCAGCTTCGGCCAGCCCTGGACGAAGACCGTGCCGATCGGGGTGGGCGCCACCCGCGACTTCATCGCCGAGGTCGCGGCGCTCGCCGACCTCGATCCGACGCCTCTCCTGTCCGGCCAGGACTGCCGGCTGCCTTGGTACAGCCGTTCCGTCGACTCCAACTACTTCACGGGCAAGCGGGTCTTCATCTTCGGCGACGCGACCCATGCCCTCGCCGCGGCGCGGATCGCGGACCAGGAACTGGGCTTCAAGGTCGTCGGTCTGGGCACCTACAGCCGCGAGTTCGCGCGCAGCCTCCGCGAAGCCGCCAAAGGCTACGGCGTCGAGGCGCTGATCACCGACGACTACCTGGAAGTCGAGGCACGCGTCGCCGAGCTGCAGCCGGAACTCGTGTTGGGCACGCAGATGGAGCGGCACATCGCCAAGCGGCTGGGCATCGGCTGTGCCGTCATCTCCTCGCCCGTCCATGTCCAGGACTTTCCCGCACGCTACTCGCCGCAGATGGGATTCGAGGGCGCGAACGTCATCTTCGACACCTGGGTGCATCCGCTCGTGATGGGGCTCGAGGAGCATCTGCTAGCGATGTTCCGCGACGACTTCGAGTTCCATGACGGGGCAATCCCCTCGCACCTGGGCGTTTCGACAGCGGAAGGCGACGAACGCAGGACGACCCTCCCCTCTGCGGCTCTTTCCGAAACCTCGGCAGTAACTTGGGAGGAGGACGCGGAGGAGGAGCTCCGCAAGGTGCCCTTCTTCGTCCGCGGCAAGGCGCGCCGGAACACCGAGCGCTTCGCCTTGGACCAGGGCTTGGCGATCATCAGCATAGAGACCCTCTACGATGCCAAAGCGCACTTCGGCCGCTGAAGCGACGCCCCTGCGGGTCGTCATCGTCACGCTCGACAGCCATCTGGCGGGCACGGTCGAACGGGCCGCGAAGAGGCTAAAGCGGGAGCTGCCGGGCCTGGACCTGTCGATGCATGCGGCCGCGGACTGGGGCCGCAGCGAGGACGCGCTCCGGCGTTGCCGCGAGGCCGTCGCCGAGGGCGACATCGTCGTCGTCACCATGCTCTTCATGGAAGAGCACATCCAGCCGATCCTGCCCTGGCTCGAAGCCCGCCGTGACCGCTGCGACGCCATGGTGGTCGGCATGTCCGCAGGCGAAGTCATACGTCTCACGCGGCTCGGCCGTCTCAGCATGGACGGCAAGCAAAGCGGCATGATCGAGCTGCTCAAGCGGCTCCGCGGCAGCAAGACCCGCAACGCGAGCTCGGGCGCGCGCCAGATGGCCATGCTGCGCCGCCTGCCGCGCCTGCTGCGCTTCATCCCGGGCACGGCGCAGGATCTCCGCAGCTATTTCCTGACCTTGCAATACTGGCTCGCGGCCTCGGACAAGAACGTCGCCAACATGGTTCGCCTTCTCGTCGACCGCTACGCGGACGGTCCGCGGCGCGCCCTGCGGGGGCAGCTTAAGGTGGGCCCGCCGGCGATCTACCCGGACGTGGGAATCTATCACCCCAGCCTGCGCGGCAAGGTCGCCGAGCAGCTCGACAGGCTGCCGCGGCCGCCCAAGGGCTGCCGGGGACGGGTCGGGCTGATCGTCATGCGCTCCTACGTGCTGGCGGGCGACACCGGCCACTACGACGGTATCGTCGCGGCGCTGGAGGCCCGGGGCTACGAGGCCCTTCCGGTCTTCGCCTGCGGACTGGACTCGCGGCCCGCCGTGGAGGCCTACTTCATCGAGAAGGGCCGCCCTCGAGTCGATGCCGTCGTCTCGCTCACCGGCTTCTCGCTGGTCGGCGGCCCCGCCTACAACGACTCCAAGGCGGCCGAAGACACGCTGGCAAAGCTCGACGTGCCCTACCTCGCGGCACAGGCGGTCGAGTTCCAGAGCCTCGAGCAGTGGCAGGCTTCCGAGCGGGGGCTGCTGCCGATCGAGGCCACCATGATGGTCGCCATCCCGGAGCTGGATGGCTCCATCGGGCCGATGGTCTTCGGCGGCCGCACCACCGACGCAGCCGCCGGCGCTGGCCGGGAGATGCAGGCCGATCCGGAGCGCGCCGAGATGCTCGCCGCGCGGGTCGACAGGCTGATCAGCTTGCGCAAGACCGCCAAGGCGGACCGAAAGCTGGCCGTCGTCCTCTTCAACTTCCCGCCCAACGCCGGGAGCACGGGGACCGCCGCGCACCTGTCCGTTTTCGAGTCTCTCCATCGCACACTGCAGGCCCTGGCGGCCGATGGCTACGACGTCGAGCTTCCGGCCTCGGTCGGCGAACTGCAAGCGCGAATCGTCGCGGGCAACGCGAATCGCTTCGGAACGGACGCCAACGTTCACTGCCGCATCCCGACCGACGACCATGTGCGTCGCGAGACCTGGCTTCCGGAAATCGAAAGCCAATGGGGGCCGGCGCCGGGACGGCAGCAAAGCGACGGCAGCGCTCTCTTCGTCCTCGGCGCGGCCTTCGGCAAGGTCTTCGTCGGCATCCAGCCCGCCTTCGGCTACGAGGGCGACCCCATGCGCCTGCTGTTCGACAAGGGCTTCGCCCCGACGCATGCCTTCTCGGCCTTCTACCGCTATCTGCGCGAGGATTTCGGGGCCGACGCGGTGCTTCATTTCGGGACCCACGGCGCGCTCGAGTTCATGCCGGGCAAGCAGACGGGGCTCACGCAGGCCTGCTGGCCGGACAGGCTCATCGGCGACCTGCCGAACTTCTATCTCTACGCGGCCAACAATCCTTCCGAGGGCACGATCGCCAAGCGTCGCGCCGCGGCGACGCTCATCAGCCACCTGACGCCGCCCGTCGCCCATGCAGGCCTCTACCGCAGCCTTCTGGATCTGAAGGACTCCATCGAGCGTTGGCGGAGCCTGCCGCCGGACGCCGCGGAGGAGCAAGGGCGGCTGGTCGTCCTGATCCAAGAGCAGGCGGCGGCGCTGGACCTCGCCGACGCCGAGCCCGCCTGGCTTGAAGACGCCGAGGGTAAGATCGCCCGGCTTACGGCCGCCCTACGGGAGTTGGAACAAACGCTGGTTCCACAGGGCCTGCACATCGTCGGCCAGGTGCCGTCGGACGAGGAGCGCGCCGAATACCTGCAGGCGATGGCCGAGGACGCCCTGGGCGGGAAACTCGATCGCGCGGCCTTGGATGCCCTCTTGGCCGGACGATCGCCGGAAGACGTTCTCACCGCCGCCGGCTTGACGGTAACCGAAGACAGGCTGGCGCTGTTCCGCAGCCTGTCGGAAACGAGCCGGCTCTTGGCCGAGGACCACGAGCTTCCAGCCCTGCTGCACGCTCTGGATGGGCGCTACGTCCGACCCGTGCCGGGCGGCGACCTGTTGCGGACGCCGCAGATCCTGCCGACAGGCCGCAACGTCCACGGCTTCGACCCCTACAGAATTCCCAGCGCCTTCGCGACCGCGGATGGGAAACGGCAAGCCGAGCGTCTGCTCGACCGGCACACCGGAGAAGGCAACGCCTTCCCGGAATCCATCGCCCTCGTCCTCTGGGGATCGGACAACCTCAAGACGGAAGGCGGTCCCATCGGGCAGGCGCTGGCCCTGCTCGGTGCCGAGCCGCGCTTCGACAGCTACGGGCGCCTGGCCGGCGCCGTGCTGATCCCGCTTGAGGAGCTGGGCCGGCCTCGCGTCGACGTGGTCATCACCCTGTCCGGGATCTTTCGCGACCTCCTGCCGGTACAGACCAAGATGCTGGCCGAGGCCGCCTTCCTGGCGGCGAGCGCGGACGAACCGGTCGAGGAGAACTTCGTCCGCAAGCATGCCCTCGCCTACCAGCAGGCCCACGACTGCGATCTGGAGACGGCCGCCCTGCGCATCTTCAGCAACGCGGACGGCACCTACGGCTCGAACGTCAATCACCTCGTCGACTGCGGCCGCTGGAGCGACGAGGACGAGCTGGCCGAGATCTTCACGGAGCGCAAGAGCTTCGCCTACGGCCGCGACGGCGAGTCCGTTCAGCAGACGGAGCTGCTGCAGAGCGTCCTCTCCGAGGTGCAGCTCAGCTATCAGAACCTGGAGTCTCTCGAACTCGGCGTGACGACGGTCGACCACTATTTCGACTCGCTGGGCGGCATCAGCCGCGCGGTCGCCCGCGCCAAAGGCACCGCCATACCGGTCTACATCGGGGACCAGACCCAAGGCGAGGGCAAGGTCCGCACCCTGGCCGAGCAGGTCGCCCTGGAGACCCGGACCCGGACGCTGAATCCGAAATGGTACGAGGGACTTCTCAGCCACGGTTTCGAAGGCGTCCGCCAGATCGAGGCGCAGGTCACCAACACCATGGGATGGTCGGCGACGACCGGGCAGGTCGATCCCTGGGTCTACCACCAGATCACACAGACCTACGTGCTGGACGAGGAGATGCGCGAACGCCTGGCGCAGCTCAACCCCAAGGCCTCGGCCAAGGTGGCGCACCGACTGCTGGAGGCGCAGGAGCGCAACTACTGGCGCCCGGACGAGTCCATGCTCGAGGCCCTGCGCCGCGCCGGCGAGGAGCTGGAGGACCGTCTCGAAGGAATCGGCGCCGAGGCCGCCGCATGACGACCGGGAGGAGACCGCTATGAACCTGATCTCGCCAAGAGGCGCCCTGCCGACGCGGCCCGACGGCGAAGGCAGCGTGCAGGTGAAGATGGAGCCGTCCCTCAAGATCGAGACGGCCAAGGTCTTCTCCGTCTACGGCAAGGGGGGCATCGGCAAGAGCACGACCTCGTCGAACCTTTCCGTGGCCTTCTCCAAGCTCGGCAAGCGCGTGCTGCAGATCGGCTGCGATCCGAAGCACGACTCGACCTTCACGCTGACCAAGCAGTTGATGCCGACCGTCATCGACGTCCTGGAGTCGGTGGACTTCCACCCCGAGGAGCTGCGGGTCGAGGACTTCGTCTACGAGGGCTACAACGGCGTCATGTGCGTCGAGGCCGGCGGTCCGCCCGCGGGGACCGGCTGCGGCGGCTACGTCGTCGGCCAAACGGTCAAGCTCCTGAAGGAGCACCACCTGCTGGAAGACACCGACGTCGTGATCTTCGACGTGCTCGGCGACGTCGTCTGCGGCGGCTTCGCGTCGCCCCTGCAGCATGCCGACCGGGCCCTGATCGTGGCCGCGAACGACTTCGATTCCATCTTCGCGATGAACCGGATCGTCGCCGCGATCACCGCCAAGGCCAAGAACTACGACGTCCGCCTGGGCGGCGTGATCGCGAACCGCAGCGCCGAGACGGACGAGATCGACCGTTTCAATGCCGCCGTCGGCATGAAGACCCTGGCGCATTTCCCGGATCTCGACGTCATCCGGCGCAGCCGGCTCAAGAAGTCGACGCTCTTCGAGATGGAGCCATCGCCGGAGCTCGAGGCCGTCCAGGACGAGTACCTGCGGCTGGCAGCAAGCCTCTGGGCCGGGACCGAGCCCTTGCCCGCCGAGCCGATGAAGGACCGCGACCTTTTCGACTTTCTCGGATTCGACTGATGCCGACAGCCACCTTCCAGGAGCGCCGCGGGCAGCTCGAGACCTATTTCGACCGCACGGCCGCCGAAGCCTGGTCGCGCCTGACCTCCGACGCGCCGCTCGGCCGGGTCCGCGCCACGGTGCGCGCCGGCCGCGATCGCATGCGCCGAAGGCTCCTCGACTGGCTGCCGGCCGACCTCTCGGGCAAGCGGCTGCTCGACGCCGGCTGCGGCACCGGCGCCCTGGCGGTCGAGGCCGCGCGGCGCGGCGCCGAGGTGCTCGCCGTGGACCTTTCCCCAACCCTGATCGCGCTGGCCCAGGAGCGGGCCACCGCCGACCTCGGTCCCGGAAGCGTCGCCTTTCGCGTGGGCGACCTGACGGACCCCGCTTTCGGGCGCTTCGACTACGCGGTCGCCATGGACTCCCTGATCCACTACCGGCCGCGCGACGCCGTGCGGGCCCTGGCGCGCCTCTCCGCCCGCAGCGAGGAAGCGGTCCTCATCACCTTCGCGCCGAGGACGGCCGCCCTGACGCTGATGCATGCGGCCGGACGCCTGTTCCCGAGAGGCGACCGCTCGCCGGCGATCGAGCCGATCCGCGAGAAGTCGGTCCGGCGACTGGTTGCCGCCGAAGAGGCCCTGGCGTCCTGGCAACCGGCGCGCACGGAGCGGATCGACTGCGGCTTCTACATCTCCCAGGCCTTGGAGCTGCGCCGGACATGAAGCGGGCCAACGCCATACTGTCGCGCGGCTGGGTCCTCCTCGGACCCAGGTTCCTGCCCTTCGCCGACGCGGCGACGGCGGAGCTGCCCCTCGGCCGGCTGCTGCGGCTTTCGCTGTTCCAGGTCTCCGCCGGCATGGCCCTGGTGCTGCTGAACGGCACGCTGAACCGGGTCATGATCGTCGAACTGGGCGTGCCGGCCTCGCTGGTCGCGGTCATGATCGCCCTGCCACTCGTCTTCGCGCCCTTCCGTGCCCTGCTCGGCTTCCGCTCCGACAACCATCGCTCCCTGCTGGGCTGGCGGCGCGTGCCCTACATCTGGATGGGCACGTTGTTGCAGTGGGGCGGCCTGGGAATCATGCCCTTCGCCCTGATCGTGCTTTCCGGCGACAGCCAGGGTCCCGCCTTTGTCGGGCCTCTGGCGACGGCCTTGGCCTTTCTGCTGGTCGGCGCCGGCCTTCACATGGCGCAGACGGCCGGCCTGGCCCTGGCCAGCGACCTTTCGCCGGAGGGCGCGCGGCCACGGGTCGTCGCCCTGCTCTACGTGATGCTGCTTCTCGGCATGGTCGGCAGTTCCCTGGCTTTCGGCGCACTGCTCGGTGATTTCAACCAGATCAAGCTCATTCAGGTCATCCAGGGCGCAGCGGTCGCGACCCTGGCCCTCAACGTTGCCGCGCTCTGGAAGCAGGAGGCGCGCGATCCGTCAAAGACAGCATTCGATCGCCCAAGGCCCGCGTTCCTGGAGGCCTGGCGCGCGTTCGGCCGTACGACGCGCGCGGGCCGGCTCCTCGTCGCCGTCGGCCTCGGGACCGCGGCCTTCGGGATGCAGGATATTCTGCTCGAGCCCTACGGCGGCGAGATACTCGGGCTTTCCGTCGGCGCGACGACCGCGCTGACGGCCTTGCTCGCGGCGGGCGCGTTGACCGGCTTCGCGCTCGCGGCGCGGTCGCTCGGCCAGGGCGTCGACCCCTATCGCTTAGCAGCCATCGGCGCTCTGGCCGGCGTCGCCGCCTTCACGGCCGTGATCTTCGCGGCCCCGCTCGACTCGCCCCTGCTCTTCCGGGCCGGCACGACCTTGATCGGCTTCGGGGGCGGACTCTTTTCCGTCTGCATGCTGACCGCAGCGATGGCCCTGGCCAGGGATGGCCAAAGCGGCCTCGCGCTGGGAGCGTGGGGCGCCGTCCAGGCAACCGCTGCAGGGGGAGCCATTGCCTTGGGCGGCGCCGTGCGCGACGTCGTCTCCGGCCTCGCCGCCCTGGGACACCTCGGCCCGGCCCTGACCGGACCGACGACCGGATACGGTGTCGTCTACCTGATCGAAATCCTGCTGCTCTTCGCCACCCTGGCCGCGATGGGACCGCTGGTGCGGCCCGCAAGCGGACGGCGGGCAGAGCAAGCGACCAAGCTCGGCTTGGCCGAGTTCCCCGGCTAACCCGCGCGACCTGGGAGGAAAACCCATGCAATTCGGCGCTTTCACCAGCTACATCGACTTGGCCCAGATCGTCCTCTACGCCTTCTGGATCTTCTTCGCGGGGCTCATCTTCTATCTGCGCCGCGAAGACAAGAGAGAGGGCTATCCCCTCGAGTCGGATCGCAGCGAGCGCGCGAGCCGCGTCGTCGTGCAGGGCTTCCCTGCGATCCCCGAGCCAAAGGTCTTCGACCTGCCGCATGGCGGAACCCAGATCTCGCCGCGCAAGGAAGAGCCGCGCGAGATCGCGGCCGAGCCCGTCGCGCCCTGGCCGGGGGCGCCGCTGGAGCCGACGGGCAATCCCATGCTCGACGGGGTCGGCCCCGCGGCCTATGCCCTGCGCGCCGAAGCGCCGGAACGCACCGCCGAGGGCGACGCCAAGATCGTGCCGCTGCACGCCGTTCCGGACTTTGTCGTCGACCTGCGCGACCAGGACCCCCGCGGCATGGACGTCGTCACGGCCGACAATCAGGTCGCCGGGAAGGTCGTCGATATCTGGGTCGACCGCAGCGAGCATCTGGTCCGCTATCTCGAAGTCGAGGTGCCGACCGGGGAAACCGCGCGTCGCGTCCTCCTGCCCATGGGCTTCGCCCGGGTCAGCCGCTGGGCCTGGCACAACAGCGTCAAGGTGGAGTCCCTGATGTCCCATCACTTCGCCGATGTCCCGGGCATCCAGAACCCCAACGAAGTCACCATGCGGGAGGAAGACCGCATCTGCGCCTACTTCGCGAGCGGCCACCTCTATGCCCATCCCTGGCGTCAGGAGCCGGTGCTGTGAGCGACTTCGATTTCGAGCCGATCCCCGGCCTGCCCGCATATCTGCCGAAAGGAGAGCGCCTCCTCTGGCAGGGCGCGCCCGATTGGCGGCATCTGTCCCGGAGCGCCTTTCACGCCCGGAAGATCGCCATCTACTTCGCTATCCTGGCGGTCTGGAGCGCCGCCACGGCGCTGACCGACGCCCGTCCGATCCTCGACGCGGCGGGATCCGCGCTCTGGCTTCTGGGCTTGGGATCGGCCGCGGTCGCGCTGGCCGCGCTCCTCGGCTGGCTGACCGCGAAGACCACCGTCTACACGATCACGAGTCGGCGGCTGGTCATGCGGATCGGCATCGCCTTGCCGATGACCCTGAACATTCCCTTCAGCCGGATCGAGTCCGCCGCGCTGAAGTCCGCGGCCGGGGGCCGAGGCGACATCGCGGTGACGCTGCTGCGCCCGGAGCGGATCGCCTTTCTGGTCCTCTGGCCCCACGCCCGCCCCTGGAAGCTGGGCCGCCCGCAGCCGATGCTCCGCGCCTTGCCGAACGCCGATCGGGTGGCCGCGACCTTGGCCGGGGCCCTGGCGGCCTGTCTCGAGACCGCTGAACAGGACGCAGCCGCGACGAAGGCGGCGCCGGACTGCCCGACGCCGGCCGAGCAGGCGCTCGCCGCCGCGGCGTCCTAGGAGAACGACGGAATGTGTGATCCCTTCGAGAATCGCGCCCTGCCCCGTGGCGTCTTCGTCGGCGTGGCCGCCCTGATCGGCTTCACCTTCCTGGTCGTCGCCGCGGCGCGCTTCGGCGGCGTCGGCACGCAGACGCCGGCGCAAGTGGCGGTCGAGTCCCTGCAGCTTCGTTTCGAGGACCGCCAGGACGGGGCGGTCGTTGTCTACGAGGCCCGGGAGGATCGGCTTCTGACGGTTCTGGAGCCGGGCGACGGCAGCTTCGTCAGGGGCGTTCTTCGGGGACTCGCGCGCGAAAGGCGACGCCAGGACATCGGCGCACGCCCGCCCTTCCGGCTGGTGCGCTGGGCCGACGGCCACCTGTCCCTGGAGGACCCCAGCACGAGCCAGGAGATCGCCTTGAACAGCTTCGGGCCGAGCAACGCTCAGGCCTTTGCGGAAATCCTGATGGCCAAGGATCTAGCAAGATGACCGGCGGCTGGTCGCTGCGCCGGAGCGAAATCGAGGTGCCCTGCATCCTCGATGTGGCGCACACGGCCGACAGCCTGCACGCGCATGTCGAGCTGGAGAGCGATCTGGAGATTCGCGCCGGCGATTCCGTGCAGCTGCTGAACCCGCCCGAGGAGATCGCCTTCGGCGAGCGGCGCTTGATCCGCGGTCGGGCGAGGATCCGGCGCGCGGGTTGGCTGCGCCGCCTTTGGACCCGGCTCGCCGCGAGAGTCGAGCTTACGGAACTCTACGAGGTCAGCTTCTCGACGAGGAGGAGACTATGAACACCAGCGCCGCCAAAACCGAACCGAACGAAGCAACCCTCAGGGCCAAGAAGGAGTCGCTGCTGTCGCCTCGCTTCTACACGACGGATTTCGACGCCATGGACCGTCTCGACATCACCCCGGTCCGGGCGGAATGGGACGCGATGATGGCGGAGTTCCGCAGCGACACCAACCGCCGCCACTTCGAAAGGACACCGGAGTTCGAGGCGGCCGTCGAGAGGATGCCGGAGGCCCTGCGCAAGGAGTTTCTGGACTTCCTGATCAGCTCCTGCACCGCCGAGTTCTCCGGCTGCGTGCTCTACTCCGACATCAAGAAGAAGGTCAAGAACGAGGATATCCGCGAGCTCATGGGCTTCATGAGCCGCGACGAGTCGCGCCATGCCGGCTTCATCAACCAGTCCCTGAAGGACTTCGACCTCGGCATGGATCTCAGCTTCCTGAAGCGCGCCAAGAAATACACCTTCTTTCAGCCGAAGTTCATCTTCTACGCCACCTACCTCTCGGAGAAGATCGGCTACGCCCGCTACATCACGATCTACCGCCAGCTGGAACGGAACCCGGAGTTCCGCTTCCACCCGATCTTTCTCTGGTTCAAAGAGTGGTGCAACGACGAGTTCCGGCACGGCGAGGCCTTCGCCCTGATCATGCGTGCCGATCCCAAGCTTCTGCGCGGGCTCAACAAGCTTTGGATCCGCTTCTTCCTGCTCGCCGTCTTCGCCACCATGTACGTGCGCGACCACTCCCGGCCGGCCTTCCACGAAGCACTGGGCCTCGATCCGACCGAATACGACTTCGCCGTCTTCCGGATCACCTCCGAGATCTCGAAGCAGATCTTCCCGCTGACCCTCGACCTCGACAACCCGAAGTTCCACGCCGGGCTCGAGCGGCTTCGGCGGCTCTCCGAAGCGGGTGCCGCCGCGCGGGCCGAGGGCGGCCTGAAAGGCGGGCTCAAGCGACTGGGTCTCGCCGTGGCGGGCGCCGCCACCTTTGCCCGGCTCTACGTCCTGCCGGTGAACCGCAACGAACTGCCGAGCCAGGTCCGCCTGGCGCCGGCCTGGTAGCGGAGAGGCCGGAGGCATGACCCAATACGCGCTGCCCGCGCTCTTCGCCCTCTTCGTCTGGTGGTTCAGCACAGGCCTGATCATCTATCTCGACGGCCTGCCCAAACGGACCTTCAAGTGGAGCATGCTGGGCGCGACGATCGTG
>JANQGU010000345.1 GCA_028282935.1 Kiloniellales bacterium | reverse complement strand
TGCGGTCCTCTGGGCAGGAAGCGTCGCGCTGGCGATGCTGGCGCATCGGCAAGCGGCGCTGACGCCCCCAGAGGACCGCAAAAGCGACCCTTCGGGCGGTCTTGCAGGCCCCTCGGACTTCGTTGCGCGGCTCTTGTGATGCGCCAGCATCACCGCGACCCCCGCGCCTCGCCGAGAAACCTGCAAGGCCGTCCTAGATACAACGAACTTAGGAACCACCACACTAGCGTCGTAAGGCCTCAGGCTGAAGTCACCCGCATGGCGCGAGGCGGAGCGTCCCGCGCCACGCGGAGACCGAAGCCGGGGCGCGGCGGATCACTTTCCGGTATTGATGGTCTCGCCCAGGTCGCCGGCGGCATCGCGGGCGGCTTCCTTGCCCTCGTCGGCCAGCTCCTCGGCCTTGACGATCGCCTTGGTCGCGGTTTCCTTGACCTTCTCGACCACGACCTCGGCCTTCTCGGCGGCCTTTTCGCCGATCTCCTTGGCCTTCTCCGTGATCTCCTCGACGCTGCCGGCGTTCAGCCCCGCCTTCTCGATCAGGTCGTCCGCAACGCGGCCGGCCTTCTCCAGCGGGCCGACCCCGGCTTCGCCGGGTTCGGCGCCGGGTTCGACGATGGTCGCCTTCTGGGCGTTGATCGCGGTCGGCTCCGTGGCCGGCGTCGTCAGCTCGCCCTCACCCGATGGGCCGAGGACGGTGATTCCGGCTGCCACGACCCCGACGAGTACGAAGCAGCCGGCAAAAAAGGCTCGAGACATGGTTACCTACCTCTCCACTCACGTCTTGTTTCCTTGGACTCTCCCGTGCGCGTCATGATAGGGCTGGCGGGTTAACGCCTTGTTAAAAAACAAAGTTAACGGGGCGTGAAGGGGAGTCAGGCGAGGTTGCCCGGGGCGTTGAAGGCGGCCAGGGTGTCCTCGAAGACCTTCGGCGAGAGGTCTTTGACGATGAAGACGAGCTGGGACCGGCGGTCCTCGTCCGGCCAGGCCTCCAGCTCGACCGGCGGGTGGAAGACGTGCTGCACCCCGTGGATCACCACCGGGCGCTCCTGGCCTTCGACGTTCAGCAGGCCCTTGATGCGCAGGATGTCGCGGCCGTAGAGGCTGAACATCATGTCGATCCAGGAACAGAAGCGGTCCCAGTCCAGGGGCTGGTCGTAGGTCAGGCAGAAGGCCCGGATGCTCCGGTCGTGCCGGTTCACGTCGTGCCCATGGGCGTGGCCGTGCCCGTGGTCGTGCCCGTGCTCATCGTCGTGGTCATGGTCGTGGCCGTGACCTTCGCCGCCGTAGGCCTCGGCCTGCAGCCAGCGCCGCACGTCGGCGCTCTTGCTCTGCGGGTTGTAGAGCCCGGCGTTGAAGATGGTCGCCGGCTCGACCGCGCCCTGGACGATCCGCTGCCGGCTGGCGGCCGGGTTGAGCGCCGCCAGCCGAGCCTCCAGCTCGGCCAGCTCCGCCGCCTCGGCGAGGTCGGTCTTGGTGATCAGCAGGCGGTCGGCGACCGCCGCCTGGCGCCGGGACTCCTCGTGGCGCTCGAGGCTCGCCGGGCCGGCCAGGGCGTCGACCGTGGTGATCACCGAGTCCAGGCGGAAGCGCTCCACGACCAGGGGGTCGGACATCAGGGTGTGCAGGATCGGCGCCGGGTCGGCCAGGCCGGTGGTCTCGATCACCAGCCGCTCGAAGGGTGGCACCTCGCGCCGGACCCGGCGCTGGTAGAGGTCGCGGATGGTGTTCACGAGATCGCCGCGGATGGTGCAGCAGAGGCAGCCGCTGTCCATCAGCACCAGGTCCTCCTTGGCGCTCTCCATCAGGACGTGGTCGAGGCCGATCTCGCCGAACTCGTTGACGATGACCGCGGTCTCGCCCATCTCCGGGTGCCGCAGCAGGTGGCGCAGCAGCGTGGTCTTGCCGCTGCCCAGGAACCCGGTGATCACCGCGACCGAAAGCGGCCCCTCGGGGATCGCGAGGTCGTCTGAAGGGCGGTCGTCCTGCGGCATGCGGTACGGCTCCTAGAGGCCCCGCGCCGGGCGCAGGTGGAAGAGGGTCAGCAGGGCGAGGGTGAGAAAGACCAGCGCGCCGGCCTGATGCAGCGCGCCGAGCGAAACCGGGACCACCGCCAGCAGGGTCCAGATCCCGAGGCCGAGCTGCACCAGGGCGAAGCCGGCGAGGATCATCAGCAGGCCGCGCACCTTGGGCGCAAGGTGCAGGTGGCGGCCCCAGAACCACAGCGCCAGGGCCAGCAGCGCCGTCGCCACCGCCAGGACCCGGTGGTTGAACTGCACGGCGGCCAGGTTCTCGGTCAGGTTCAGGATCCAGGGCGACAGCGCGCCGTAGCCGGCCGGCACCAGGCGGCCGTCCATCAGCGGAAAGGTGTTGTAGATCATGCCGGCGTTGAGCCCGGCGACGAAGCCGCCGGACAGCATGGTCAGGAGGATCAGCGCGATCAGCGAAAGGACGCCGCGCCGAAGGACGGTCGCCCGGCGGTCGGGGCTGGGCTCGCGGCGCGGGTGGCGCAGGCCGAGCGCGACCCGGACCAGGTAGATGTAGATCACGACCGCCATGCCGAGGTGCAGCACCAGACGGTACTGGCTGACGTCGGTACGATCCGAGAAGCCGCTGGCGACCATGAACCAGCCGAGCCCGCCCTGCAGGCCACCGAGGGCGAGCAGCGCCAGGAGATGCGGCAGGAGGCCCTTGGCCAGCCTGCGGCGCAGCAGGAACCAGAGGAACGGCAGGGCGAAGACCACGCCGATCAGCCGGCCCCAGAGCCGGTGGATGTACTCCCACCAGAAGATCTCCTTGAACTCGGACAGGGTCATGTCCGGGTTGTCCTGCTGGAACTCGGGGATCTGCTTGTAGAGCGCGAAGAGCCGCTGCCACTCCGCCTCGCTGAAGGGGGGCAGGGCGCCGGTGAAGGGCGCCCATTCCATGATCGAGAGGCCGGACTCGGTCAGCCGCGTGATCGCGCCGATCACCGCCATGGCGAAGACCATGCCGGCGCAGAGGAACAGCCAGCGCGCGACCCAGCGGTCGCTGTGCATCTGTTCCACGTCGATGGCGGGGATGGAATGAGCCGTCATGGCACCGGGACGCTTGCTGGCGAGATTCGGCGCGGCCCTGCGACCGCGCGCCCTGCCTCATACCTAGGCCCCGGCGCCCCCGAGGCCAAGACCTTACTTGCCCGCGCGGAACCCCGCCGCGCTCCGGGTCCAATTCTCGGGGGCGTCTAGTGGAGGCTGAAGCCGTGGTCCTTGTGGGACAGCTCGCCCGGCGTCACCAGGGCGGTGCTGGCCACCTGGACCGAATGCAGCTTGCCGTCCAGGTTCTCTTCCCAGAAGTCGAGGAAGCGGCGCAGCACCGGGAACTTCGGCGCCAGGTCGTAGTCCTGCCAGATGAAGCTCTGCAGCAGGGCCGGATGGTCCGGCAGCCGGTAGAGAATCTCCGCGGTGGTCAGCCTGTAGCCCGCGAGTTGCTTTCCAAGGTCGCAGCGTCCATCTTGCCGTTTCATCGCGCTCCTCCGGCCTGCAATCGGTGACCTCCCGCACCGACGCCTTTCAAGGCTAGTTGCAAAGCCAGGGAGTCTTCAAGATAAATGTTAATTATCAATGACTTAGCAGCCGCCGGCCGAGACTGCTGCCAAGGCCGGCAAATTTACTGCCGGCTTACCTTGACTCTCGCAGAGGGAGTGACTAAGTGTCTGGCACTCAAGGCCAGGGAGTGCTAACAGAGCGCTGGCGCTCGCCTCGCACCTTAAAGAAATCAAGAGCTTAGGTTTCGGAGGAACGAACATGGGTTTCCGACCGTTGCATGATCGCGTCATGGTCAAGCGCGTGGATCAGGAGGAGAAGACCTCCGGCGGCATCATCATTCCGGAGACGGCGCAGGAGAAGCCGATGGAGGGCGAGATCGTCGCCGTCGGCTCCGGCACCCGGACCGAGGACGGCAAGATCCTGGCACTGGACGTCAAGCCGGGCGACCGGGTGCTCTTCGGCAAGTGGTCCGGCACCGAGGTCAAGATCGATGGTCAGGATTACCTGATCATGAAGGAGTCCGACATCATGGGCATCATCGAGCCCAGCAAGTCGAAGAAGAAAGCTGCCTAAGGGCAGGACAGCGTAGGCATAAGGAGTCACAGACGATATGGCTGCCAAAGAAGTCAAATTCGGGCCGGACGCCCGTTCGCGAATGCTGGCCGGCGTCGACGTCCTGGCGGACGCCGTCAAGGTCACCCTCGGCCCCAAGGGCCGCAATGTGGTGATCGACAAGTCCTTCGGCGCCCCGCGCACCACCAAGGACGGCGTCACCGTCGCCAAGGAGATCGAGCTTACCGACAAGTTCGAGAACATGGGCGCGCAGATGCTGCGCGAGGTCGCCTCGAAGACCAACGACATCGCCGGTGACGGCACCACCACCGCCACGGTCCTGGCCCAGGCCATCGTGCGCGAGGGCGCCAAGGCGGTGGCCGCCGGCATGAACCCGATGGACCTGCGCCGCGGCGTGGAGCTGGCCGTCGGTTCCGTCGTCGGCGAGCTGGCCAAGCTCTCCAAGAAGGTCAAGACCACTGACGAGATCGCCCAGGTCGGCACCATCTCGGCCAACGGCGAGCTGGAGATCGGCGAGATGATCTCCGAGGCCATGCAGAAGGTCGGCAACGAGGGCGTGATCACGGTCGAGGAGGCCAAGAGCCTCGAGACCGAGCT
>JANQGU010000274.1 GCA_028282935.1 Kiloniellales bacterium | reverse complement strand
ACCACCAGGAGGTGACCCGGGTCATGCCAGGGCCGCCAGGGTGAGCAGGGCGGTGGCCTCCGCGGCCTGCTGGATTGCGCCCAGGACGTCGCCGGTGATGCCGCCGATCTGGCGCTTGGCCAGGCCGGCGACGGCGGCGGCGGCGAGGATCGCCAGGGCCAGGACGAAGAAGCCGCCGCGCAGGCCCAGCGTCAGGACCACCAGCACCGCCGTCAGGCCGAGCGCGAGCCAGAGGTCGGCGCGGCCGGCGGCGCCGATCGAGGCGGCCAGCCCGTCCGGCCGGGCCGCCGGCGCGGCCGCCATGACCGCCGGCAGGAGGCCGCGGGAGGCGACGTGGGCGGCGACCAGGGCGGCGCCGACCGGCTCGGGGTCGGCCAGGGCCGCCAGGGCGGCGACCCGCAGCAGCACCGACAGGATCAGGGCCAGGCCGCCGTAGGACCCGAGCCGGCTGTCGCGCATGATCTCCAGCTTGCGGCCGGCGTCGCCGCCGCCGCCGAAGCCGTCGGCGGTGTCGCCGAGGCCGTCCTCGTGCAGGGCGCCGGTCGCCAGCGCAGTGGCGGCGACCGCCAGAGCCCCGGCCGGCCAGGGGCCGAGGCCGAGGTGGCTGGCCAGCCAGAAGGCCAGGGCGCCGATCAGGCCGACGACCAGCCCGGCCAGCGGGAAGAGGCGCTGGGCCCGGCGCAGCTCTTCGGCGGCCAGGGTCGTCCCCCGGGGCAGGGGCAGCCGGGTCAGGAAGCCCAGGGCCGTAAAGAAATCTTGACGGAGGGCGGCGAGATCGAGGTTCGCTGGCATGCTTCGGTCGTGGATCGGCGCCCTCTCGGGCGGGACTTTCCGGTTGTCAGCCTTATAGGACGGTTGCGGCCCACCCGGGAAGCCTGATACTTCGCCCGGACAGTCCTCGCTGCGCGATTCCGGCAAATCGACACGGAAGGCTCACCGGCCATGACAGACAGCCAGCCCGCCGCAACCCTCGACGAGATCCGCGGCCTCATGGCCGAGCTTCCCGGTCCCGACCTCGCGGCGGCCAGCGCCGCGGCGATCCGCGAGGCCCAGCTCACCAAGCCGCCGGGGTCCCTGGGCCGGCTCGAGGAGCTGACGCTCTGGCTGGCGCAGTGGCAGGGCCGCCATCCGCCGCGGATGGAGCACCCGCGGATCGCGGTCTTCGCCGGGAACCACGGCGTCGCCGGCCGCGGCGTCTCCGCCTACCCGGCCGAGGTGACGCAGCAGATGGTGCAGAACTTCATCGCCGGCGGGGCGGCGGTGAACCAGCTCGCGGCCCTGGCCGAAGCCGATCTCAGGGTCTACGAGCTGGCGCTGGAGCAGCCGACCGCCGACTTCACCGAAGGCCCGGCGATGACCGAGGAGGACTGCGCCCGGGCCATCGCCTACGGCATGATGGCGGTCGAGACCGGCTTCGACGTCCTGGCCCTGGGCGAGATGGGGATCGCCAACACCACCAGCGCCGCCGCGGTCTGCCAGGGGCTCTTCGGGGGCTCGGCGGCGGACTGGGTCGGCCGCGGCACCGGCGTCGACGACAGCGGGCTCGAGCGCAAGCGGGCGGCGGTCGCGCAGGGCGTCGAGGCCAACGCGGCGGCGATGACCGGCCCGGCGGGCCGGCCGGACCCCTTTCAGGTCCTGCGCTGCCTGGGCGGGCTGGAGCTGGCGGCCATCGTCGGCGCCGTGCTCGCCGCCCGCATGGCCCGGACTCCCGTGCTCCTGGACGGCTTTACCTGCTGCGCCGCGGCGGCCGTGCTCTTCGCCGTCGATCCGCGCTCCCTGGACCACTGCGTCGTCTCGCACCGCTCCGCGGAGGCCGGCCACGATCGGATTCTGGAGGCGATCGAAAAGCCGCCGCTGCTCGACTTCGGCCTGCGCCTGGGCGAAGCCTCCGGCGCCGCGCTCGCCGTCCAGGTTCTGAAGGCGGCGGTGGCCTGCCACGCCGGCATGGCGACCTTCGCCGAGGCCGGGGTCAGCGGCCCGGGCGCCTGACGAGGGCGCCTGGCGCGCCTCGGGGGCGCCGGTTTTTCAGCCGCGAGCGGGCTCTGCGCCTGCCGGCTGCGCGTTCTCCCGAAACAGCTTCACCGGCTTGTGGCGCAGCTCGGAGCCCTCCAGCAGGTTGTCCAGGTGGTAGCCCTGGTAGAGATCGATCCCCAGGCGCGGGCCGACCTCCAGGGCCTCCGGCGCGTCGCAGCGGTTGAGGATGACCCTTTGCCGGCCCATCCGGGCGACCGCCGCCTTGAGGTCTTCGCCCTGCTGGCCCTCCATGCAGTCGCCCAGGGCGTTGCTCCAGGCGAGCTTGACGAAGTCGACCCCCAGCCGCTTGCGGTCGATGTGGTGCAGGGACAGGTGCGAGCAGCCGTCCAGGCAGACCCGGTAGCCCTTGCCGCGCAGGAAGTCGCGGGCGAAGGCGAAACGCGCCAGGTCGGCGAAGACGTCGATCAACTGGAACTCGACGATGATCTTGCCCCTGTCGTCCTTGTTGAGGGCTTCGTCCAGCTTCAGGAAGGCCGCCGAGGTGGCCGTCTCGACGTTGAGGTTGATCGCGACGTGGCCCTCGTGAAGGATGTCGTTGCTCTTGGTCAGCATGGCGAGGACCCGGCGGTCGAGGATCTGGGTCAGGTACTGGAAGAGCCAGCGGTTGCTCAGGATCTCCCGGTTCGGCAGCAAGGTCTGGCCCAGGGCGGCGACCGAGATGAAGAGCTCCCGGAAGACGGGCTGCGGCGGGGCGCCCGGGACCACCACGCAGATCATCTGGCGGCGCGAGAAGTTCGAGACGTCGGCCTGGACGATGGCGTCGACCATCTGCCGAAGCCCTTCCGGGTCGAGCGGGCTCCCGCGCTCCGCCCGCTTCGCGGCGAGGCCCTCCGCCTGCTGGCTTGCCGCGGCCGCGGCCGCGGCCTCCTGTTCCCGGCGGGCGCGCTCCATCTGCTCCGCGAGGGAGATCAGGGCTTCCAGGTCGTGCTCCAGGTCGTAGTGGGTGACGAAAGCCGACACCGGGGCGCCGTCCGCGAGCAGCGGGTCCTCGCCGAAGAGGCCGCATAGGCTGTCGACCACCTCGCCCAGGCGGCTCTTCGGCGCGCCGTTCAGCGTGATCACCAGGTCCTCGTTGAACAGCCTGAAGAGCGCGCCCTCGTAACCCTGGATCAAGGGCTCGAAGGCCTGCTGGGTGATCCGCAGATGGTGACGGCGCCGGTTCTCCGGGCGCAGCCGGCCGATGCGCAGGTGGACGGCCAGCCGCCCCTCGCGGAACTTCCTGAGCCTTTCAGCGTAGTCCCGCAGGATCGCTTCCTGCGAAGCCGGCTGCTGCTCCGCCCGCGGATCCGCGCTTGCCTGGAGAGAGCTCATCTCTCAACCTTAGATTTCAGAGTCGAAGGCGCTAGAATAGAGCCGGGCCTTTGCCAAAGGTTTAACGATTCGGAAGCCATGGCAGGCCTTTCAGGGCCTGGGTTCTCAGGGCAGCGCCCGGGTTTCGGGAAAAGAGGACCGGATGACGTCGAGCAGACCGCGGGCACCGGCGGGCAAGCGTCTTTACGCCATCGGCGATATTCACGGCTGCAGGCGCCAGCTCGAGGCCTTGCTGCAGCAGATCCGTGAGGATGCGGCCCCGGACGCAACCTGGGATGGGGGCCGGGAGAACGTCCTGATCACCCTGGGCGACCACGTCGACCGGGGGCCCGGCTCCCGGGAGGTGCTGGAGATCCTGAGCGGATCGCCGCTGCCGGGCTTCACCTGCGTCCATCTCAGGGGCAACCACGACGCGATGATGCGGGACTTCCTGAAGGACCCGGCGGCCGGCCGGCTCTGGCTGATGAACGGGGGCGACGCGACCTGCCGCAGCTACCTCCAGGACCCGGCGGACTCGCCGCACGAGCTGAGCGTCGCGCTGCGGCGGGCCCTGCCGCCGCGGCACCGGAGCTTCCTCGAGTCCCTGGCGCTCTCGCACGTCGAGGGGGACTATCTCTTCGTCCATGCCGGGCTGCGACCCGGGGTCCCGCTTGCCGAGCAGGACCCCGAGGACCTGATCTGGATCCGCGATCCCTTCCTGCTCTCGACCTTGGACCACGGCCGGTTCGTGGTCCACGGCCACAGCCCGACCGGCGCGCCGGACCGCCAGCCGAACCGCATCGGCATCGACACCGGGGCCTGCTACGGCGGCGACCTGACCTGCCTCGTCCTCGAGGGCGAGGAGCAGAGGTTTCTCCGGGCCTGATCCTGGGTGCCGCGGCCTAGAGCAGCTTGTCCGCGTTCAGGTGAACGCGGACAAGCTGCTCTATCTATATGAAACAGATCAAGTTATCCCCGTTCAATCGATTCCGATTGAACGGGGCTTGATCTGGGGCTGTCAGAACTCGATGCTCAGGGGCCGGCCGGCATCGGCGCTGCGGCCGACCCTGGAGGCCGGCAACATGGCGAGCTGGATCTCGGCCATGGCGATCTCGAAGGACAGGCTGCAGCGTCGCGCGTCCTCTCGCCGCCCGCCTTCGGCGGCCTCGAGCCAGCAGTCGTAGCCGACCTGGGCCTCCGCGGCCTGCGCCGGGATCAGGCGCCGGGCGCCGCGCTGATAGCTTTTCCAGAGGCGCCGGTAGGCCTCGGCCAGGAGCGGGGCCTCGACCTCGCCGAGACCCCGGCTGTCCGGCCGATCGGGGGTCACCCGCTCGCCGCCCGCGGCCGCCTTGGCCTTCAGGTTGAAGTGCTCGCCGTCGTCCAGATCGAAGGACCAGCTCCGGCTTTCCGAGAGGCCGACATAGCCGCCGTAGAGCGCGCGGGCGAAGGCCGGCCCTTTCGGATCCAGGTCCTGTCCGCTGTTCAGGTCGTGAAACGGGCTCCAGCAGCCGACCAGCGAAGTGGCCAGCAGAAGCGTCGCAATAAAAGGGATGCCCCTAGGCATGGCAGGACTCGAGTCTCTATTGCCTCACCAGGTGAGGAGGACTGTAAGGACGATTCGCGGCTTTGTCGCAGGGAAAAGCGGCGTCCCCAAGGGCGCCGCCCGTCGGCGCCGGTCGGCCCTGGGAAGCCTCGGCATGTCCGGCGGAATCACGAGAACAGCCGTTTGTGATGGGCTAAGCCCGAAGTATTAGCGACGCTATGTGGCAGAAATACTTGCGAATAATTCAGCTTTAAAAATAAACCTAGAGAAATGTGACAATAATGTGCCCCTACATTCATCTCCCAGTAAGAAAGTCACAGCTAAATTCTTAACACCAGACGGCGGGTCAGGACCTGGGATTTTGGCGGGTCTCGACAGGGTTTTGCCTGGCGGCATTTGGGCGGGAGGAAGT
This sequence comes from Kiloniellales bacterium, assembly GCA_028282935.1. Taxonomy (GTDB): domain Bacteria; phylum Pseudomonadota; class Alphaproteobacteria; order Kiloniellales; family JAKSBE01; genus JAKSBE01. The sequence goes on along the minus strand of JANQGU010000274.1, from coordinate 668 downwards.
AATGGCCGTAATTTTCGGCAGCAGGGGCAAGGATATTCTCAAAGGGACCGCGGGCAACGATCTGATCTTCGCCGGTCGCGGCGACGATCACGTCGAGGGCGGCGCCGGCAACGACTGGCTGCTCGGCGACCGTGGCCGGGATACCCTGCTGGGCGGCGATGGCAACGACCATCTCATGGGCGGCCGCGACGTCGACTTCATGGACGGCGGCAGCGGCAACGACGTCTTCTACTTCCGCGGACGCTACGACGCGAAGGACCTGGCCTACGGCGGGGACGGCGTCGACAAGATCGTCAACATCCACTGCAGCAACCTGACCTTCGAGAACTTCGACGGCCGCGCCCAATCCATCGAGATCGTCGACGCCCGCTGGCGCGACATCGACGGCAGCCACCGCGACAACGTGCTCGACTTCCGCGGCACCACGCTGGTCAACTTCCGCCTGATCGACGCCAACGGCGGCGACGACGTCGTCTACGGCTCCGAAGGCGGCGAGACGATCCAGGGTGACGGCGGCAACGACCGGCTCTACGGCGAGGGCGGCGACGACGACATCGACGGCGGCCGGGGCCGCGACACCATCGAGGGCGGCGCCGGCGACGACGTGCTGCGCGGCGGCCGCGACCGCGACGTGATCCGCGGCGGCGAAGGCGACGACACCATCCTGC
>JANQGU010000271.1 GCA_028282935.1 Kiloniellales bacterium | reverse complement strand
TTGTTGTTCAGGAACAGCAGGGAGAGCAGCGGACCGCTCTCGACGATCGCGGTCCTCTCGGCCACGCCCTCCGCCGCCCGGTGCTCCAGGAAGGAGCGCAGCAGGGTCAGGGCGAGGCCCGGGTAGACGAAGAGCAGAAGATAGGCCCAAAAGGGAATCTCGCAGACCCCCACGACCCAGACCAGGACCAGGGCGACCGCGGGCAGGTGCCGCAGCCAGGCGCCGAGGTTCCCCGGGTCGCCCCGCAGCAGGCGGCGCGCCTCGCTGAGGAACAAGCGCCCGACGGCGATGGGCGGGCCCAGGAGCAGGCGGCCGAGGGCGGTGTTCTGGGCGGTCAGAAGCCACCTTTTCAGGCTGCCGCTGGCGCGCCATTCCTCCAGGCTGAGGTAGAAGGACTCCGGATCGCTCAGAGGATCGGTCAGGCGGTCGTTGTCGTGGTGTTGCAGGTGGCTCCGGCGGTAGAGCTGGAAGGGCAGCCAGAGCCAGAGGCTGGGGTAGACGATCAACTCGTCCAGGAAAGGCTTGCCGGTCGGGTGCCCATGGACCACCTCATGCTGAAGCGAGCCGTGCCAGGCGACCAGATAGCCGCCGAGCGGCAGGACCAGCCACCAGGGGAGCGCGTGATAGTTCCAGGTGAGCGCCAGGAAGCCGGCGTAGACGGCCAGGGCGACCAGAAGGCTGGGCCATTCGAATCCCCAGGGGTGGCGCTGGGCTCGTGGTGCTTCAGACTGGCCGTTTTCGGGGCTTTTCGGGCTGGGCGTTGGCGCCTCGGGAGGCGCCGGGTAGACTCGCTCCGGCCGTGCCGGATTCTGTGGGTTGAGTGAACGTGTGAGCATCTACACCAAAGATCGATAGGTTGTCGCCGATCTGTTGATTATACACAACACATGTTAATTTTCTACAACAGATTCGCCCGAACCACGACTAGGGAGGCGGGTTGTGAACCGTCAGGAAGCCGTTGAAAAGTTTCAGAAGCGCCTGAGCGAGGTGATCGAGCGGAGCGGCCTGAGCCGCTCGGCCTTCGCGGCGCAGCTTGGCCTGGACCGCTCGACGCTGTCGCAGCTGCTGTCGAGCGGCAACGACCGGCTGCCGCGGGCCGAGACCATCGTGGCCATCGCCTCGATGGCGCAGGTCAGCGTCGACTGGCTGCTGGGCCTGTCCGAGGACGAGGAGAGCAGCGAGCTGGTCGCCAGCGAGCTGGAGATCGAGTCCAACGCCGGGCTGCCGATGGACGAGCGCCTGCAGCGCTGGCACGCCGAGGCGGTCGGCTACAAGATCCGCTACGTGCCGACCACCTTGCCCGACCTGCTGAAGACCAAGGAGGTCATCGGCTACGAGTACCAGGAGTACGGCGATCCGGTGCACGAGGCGCGGATCGAGGAGGCCGAGCGGCGCCTGGCCTACAGCCGCAGGCCGGAGACCGACATCGAGGCCTGCTCCTCCTATCACTCGCTGGAATCCTTCGCCTACGGCGAGGGAATCTGGCGCAACCTGCCGCTCGACGACCGGATCGCTCAGCTCGACTGGATGGTCGAGCTGAGCGAGGAGCTCTACCCGACCTTCCGCTGGTTCCTCTACGACGGTCTGCAGCGCTTCTCGGTGCCCTACACGATCTTCGGGCCGACCCGGGTCGCGATCTATGTCGGCAGCAGCTTCTTCGTGTTCAACGCGACCGAGCAGATCCGGGCCCTGACCCGGCACTTCGACGACCTGATCCGCGCCGCCGTGGTCCAGCCGCCGGACGTGTCGGACTACCTCAAGGGCCTGAGGCGCAAGGTTGCCGGCGGCAAGGCGAAGGCCGCCCAGCCCGGGTCGAAGGCCAAGGCGACGAGCAAGTGAGCCTTGTCCTAAGGCCCCCGGTCGCGGCGGTGGCGTGACGATGATGCTGGCGTCGCTGCCGATGTACGACCTTCCGGAGTTGCGCGCGGCGACCGACTCCTGGTGGCGAGGCCTTGCCGAGGCCTTTCGGCGCCAGGGAGTCGAGGAGGTGCCCGACCGCCTGGAGCGGGCGGCGGGGGGCGAGGGGCGAAGCGGCGGCGACCGGCTGCTGTTCGGCCAGTGCTGCGGCTACGACCTGATCCGCAATCCGAAGACGCTGGCCCTGGTCGCGACGCCGGCCTACCGCAGCCCGCATTGCCGGGGCGCGCGCTATCGCAGCCTGATCGTGGTCGGCGACTCCAGCCCGGCGGCCGGCCTCGAAGACCTGAAGGGCGGGAGCTGCGCGATCAACATGGCCTGTTCCCACTCCGGCTATACGGCCCTGCGTCACAGCATCGCCCCCCTGGCGGCGGGCGAAGGGCGCTTCTTCTCCCGGGTCGAGGTCTCCGGCTCGCACGCCGAGTCGCTGGTCCGGGTGCGGGACGGGCGGGCGGACTGCACCTCGGTGGACTGCGTCACCTTCGCCCTGCTGGCGCGGCACCGGGCGGCGGCCCTGCAGGGCCTGCGCGTGCTCGCCGAGAGCGCCCCGGCGCCGGGCCTGCCCTACGTCACGGGCGCCGCAGGCGGCGAGGCGCTGGTCGCGCGCCTTCGCGAGGGCCTCCTGATGGCGCTCGAGGATCCCGGCCTGGCCGCGGCCCGCGAGGCGCTTCTGATCGACGGGATCGAAGTCCTTCCCTTGTCCGCCTACGACCGGATCGGGGCCATGGAAGCCGAGGCCCAGGCGGTCGCGCCGCTTCTCGTCGAAGCCTAGTCCCCCTTGCGCAGACGAGAGGGGCCGTGGGTGAGCGTCCGAATGGCGCGGCTGGGCACTAGGCCTGTCGCCCCGACTTGGTTAAGCGCCGCCCGGCCCCGGGGAGTGTGAACCTGGCCGGATTTCGGGCGTCAGGGCAGGCTTTTAGGGCCGGGACGCAGTTAATCTAAAGAGTCTCGTAATCAATATCTGTTCTTCTCCTCGTAACTGTACTTGGTCGATTCCGGCGATCCGACCAGGTGCTCCGGCCTTCCGGAGGCCGGGCAAACCGCCTTTTCACGAGGAGACGACCCCATGAGGCGGGGCAGAGCATCAGCTCTTGGTGCTGTCGTGGGCCTTGCGCTCGCGTGCTTGATCTGGCGGCCGGCGGGCGCCGAGGAGGCGAACGCGACCCAACTGGCCGAGAGCTTCGTTCAGTCGGTCGGTGATCGCGCGGTCGAGTTCCTCAAGTCCTGCGGACAGGAAGGCGCAGAGGCCGACCAGGATGCCCTGAGGGACCTGATCCGCTCCGGCTTCAACATCGAACTGATCGGCCGCTTCGTCCTCGGCAAGTACGCGCGCAAGGCGACGCGGGCCCAGCTCCGCGAGTACAAGAGCCTCTACCGCGAGTTCTTCGTCGGCAGCTATTCCCGGCAGCTCTGTGCCTTCCGTGGCGATCTGGTCACGGTGCTCGGCAGCCAGCCGGTCGGGGCGCGGGACCTGATGGTCGACACCCGGGTCGACCGCGACGGCCAGTCGCTCAACGCTTCCTGGCGAGTTCGGCGCAGCAAGAGCACGGACGCCTATCAGATCATCGATCTGGTCATCGACGGGGTCAGCATGGCGCTGAGCCAGCGCGAGGAGTTCTCCTCCATCATCGTCAACGGCGGTGTCGAGCGCCTGCTCGAGGTCCTGCGCGGCAAGCTGGCGGCTGCCGAGGACGCGGGTACACCCGCCGGCCAGGCCTCGACCGCCGTCCGGACCGAAAGCCATGTCGGCGGTTCCCAGAGCGCGGTAAAGACCGCGCCCGCGAGCCGGTAGGGCGGCGGCCATGGCTTACAGCCTGATCTTCGGCCTGCTCGGCGGCCTGATCGTCGCCGGAATCGTCGCCTTTCTCGCCTACAGGGCCTCGGGCCGCGACGAGGACCAGGACGACTTCGGAGGCGACGAGGACGATCGCCTCTTCGAGCCGAAGCCCAAGTTCCGCCTGTTCGGGGGCTTCAGCTTCGGGTCCCTGTTCGGGCGGAAGACGGCGGCGCCGACGGTCGAGAAGCGCAGCCAGAAGGTCGCGGGCTGGCGCAAGGAGATCCAGGAGGCCTGCGACGCGACCGGTCTGATCAAGTCGGACGCCGTCAACTGGATCGCCCCGCTGATCATCGACGGGCACAAGCGGGGCAGCGACGATCACGCGATCGCCAGCAAGATCTCGGGCTGGGGCAATGCGCTCTGCGAGGACGACAAGGCCAAGCTGGGCGTGCGGGCCGACGCCAAGCTGGGGCGCGAATACGTCGAGGCCCTGACCCGCAAGGGGCGGACGCGACCCTTGGCCGCGGCCTACTTCGTGGTCCAGCGGGCCACCCACGCCCACTCGCAGTCGGAGCGGCTGAAGCACCTCCGCGACGACGAGGCGGTCGAGGGCGTCGAGATCATCGCCACAGAAGGCGCCTTGACCTGCCTGGCGGCCCAGGACATGGAAGGCCAGGTCTTCGAGCCGGAGAAGGCGCCTGCCTTGCCCCTAAGGCGCTGCGACGCCGAATCCTGCCGCTGCGTCTACCAGGGCATCGACGCCTGATCCCCCGCCGGCCGCGCCGCGGCCGGTCCCGGAGGCCCAGGCGTCTCGGCGCCTACTTGGGCTGCGGCAGGGCCTGGGTCCGCTTCTCCAGGCAAACCGGTACGGCCCGGCCCGCCGACCAGATGTAGACGTAGTCGCAGCCCGCCTCTTTTCCGCTCGCTTCCGGCGAGACCTCGCCCGTAGTCCCGGGGGCCGGCGCCAGGGCGACGGACTTCACCAGGCGGATCTCGGCCCTGCGGTTCTGGGCGGCGCTTTGGCCGTCGGCGGTCTCGACTTGCGGCTTGTCCTCGCCGAAGACCTGGATCTCGATCTTGGACAGGGGCAGGCCGGATTCGACGAACTCGGACGCCACGGCCTCGACCCGGGCCTTGGAGAGCCGTCGGTTGTAGTCGGCGGCCCCGGCGCTGTCGCTGTGGCCGCTGATGACGACCTTGTTCAGGTTCGCCGCCTTCGCGGAGGCGACGGCCTCGGCGACCACGGCGCGGGCGTCGTCGTCCAGGCGGTCGCTGTTGAAGGCGAAGTAGGTGGTATAGGCCTCTTCCGTGATCTTCTGCTCGACCTGCTGGGCCGGCGCCGCGGCCTCGCTGCCGCCCTCGGTCAAAGGCGCGCAGGCCGCGGCCGAAAGGACCGTGGCGCAGAGGATCGGGCCAAGAAGGCGCAGGGCCAAAGGCGCCCCGGTGACATCCCGCGGTTTCGAAGTGCGTGGTGGCGTGTTCATCGCTCCTCCCCCTCGAATCGATCTGTGATCGGGCCGTCCAGCCTCCCCTTCCTCGGCAGGTCACGCCGCTAGCGGAAGGGGTCCAAGGGCGCCCGGCAATCTCCCCCGTCGAATCGCCAGGCTCGGGTCGGGATCATAGCGGCTTTTGCCGGTCAGGGGGAGCCACCTTTGGGGCTAGTCCCGGCCCCCGCGTTAACCTTCCAGGAGATCGAAGAGCGCCAGGGCCACGACCTCCGTCGCCTGCTGGAGGGCCGCCAGCGGCAGGCGCTCGTCGGCCCGGTGGGCATTGGCTTCCTCGATGCTGCGCGGGCCGGCCCCGTAGAGCACGCTGGGGATGCCGGCGGCGGCGTAGTGCCGTGCATCCGTATAAAGGGGTACGCCTTTGGATACGACTTCCTCGCCCAGGACCTCGCCGGCCCGACGGCAGAGCAGCTCGGTCAGGCGGGCGCCGCCCTCCGAGGGCACCAGCGGCTCGGCCAGCAGGATCCGGCGCTGGGTCACGGTAATCCCCGGAAAGGCCCCGGCGGCCTCGTCGATCAGGCCGCGCAGCTCGGCCTCGACCGCCTCCGGGCGTTCCTCGGGGATCATCCGGCGGTCCAGGCGGAAGGCCACCCGGTCGGGGACGACGTTGGTGTTGATGCCGCCCTCGATCAGGCCGACGGTCACCTGCGGGCTGCCGATGCCTGGCAGCTCGGAGACCTGCGCGCCGAGGCCTCTCCGCCAGGCGTAGATCGCCGAGAGGATGCCGTTGGCCGCTTCCAGCGCGTCGACCCCGGTCGCGGGCATGGCGGCGTGGGCGGAGCGGCCCCGGACCTCGACCTCGAGATGCAGGCAGCCGTTGTGGGCGGTGACCACGGCGTAGGAGAAGCCGGCGCCGATGGCGAGATCCGGTTTCGAGATGCCTTCCTCGATCAGCCAGCGCGGCCCGATCTCGCCGCCGGCCTCCTCGTCGTAGGTCAGGTGCAGCTCGACCGTGCCGGCCAGCGCGGCGCCCTCCGCGACCGCGGCCTCGAGGGCCAGCAGCGCGAAGGCATAGGTCGCGAAGTCCGACTTCGAGACCGCGACGCCGCGGCCGTACATCCAGCCGTCCTCGATCTCGGCGCCGTAGGGGTCCTTGGTCCAGCCCTCTCCGGGCGGCACGACGTCGCCATGGGCGTTGAGCGCGACCACGGGCCCCTCGCCGAAGCGCCTTCGGACCACCAGGTTGGTCGCGCTCCGCATGCCGTGGGCCCGGACGCGGTCCTCCGGGACGGGATGCCGCTCGACGGCGAGGCCCAGGCCTTCCAGCAGGCCGGCGGCGGCCTCGGCGTGGGCCTGGCAGTCGCCCGGCGGGTTGTCGGAGGGGACCTTGACCAGCTCGGCCAGGAAGCGGGTCGCGGCCTCCGTCTGGCCGGCGAGGAAGCGGCGGATGGTCTCGGGGCCGGTGCTCATGAGCGGTGTTTCCTCTCGGGGCCTTGGGTCCTCTCGGCGGTCATGGCAGCAGATCCTCCAGGCGCAGCAGGGCGATGCGCTCGACCTGGGACAGCGCTTCCGCGAACTCGGCCTCGGAGTCGTTGCCGAGCCGTCGCTCGAAGGCCGCCAGGATCTCGTCCTTGCCGCGGCCCTTCACGGCCATGATGAAGGGAAAGCCGAACCTGGCCCGGTAGGCGTCGTTCAGGGCGGTGAAGCGGGCCCGCTCGGCGTCGGTCAGGGCGCCGAGGCCCGCCGAGGCCTGCTCCTTGCCGGACTCGGCGGTCAGCCGCCCGGCCAGGGCCAGGCGTCCGGCGAGGTCCGGATGGGCGTCGATCAGGGCCTGCTGGCGCGCCCGGGATGCGGCCCGGAGCACGCCGCAAAGCGTCCGGTGCAGCCCGGCCGCGGTCTCCGCCTCCGCCGGCAGGCCGGCGTCGAAGGCGGCCTCGGCGATCCAGGGCGAGTGCTCGAAGACCCCGCCAAAGGTGGCGACGAAGTCGTCGCGGGAGAGCGCGCGCGGATCGAGGGGCGGGGTCACGCGGCCTCGCGGTGCTGGGCGTGCCAGTGCCGGGCGATGTCGAGCCGGCGGGTGATCCAGACCGCCTCGTGCCCGGCGGCATAGTCGAGGAAGCGGGCCAGGGCGGCGGCGCGCCCGGGGCGGCCGGCCAAGCGGCAGTGCAGGCCGACCGACATCATCTTGGGCGACCCCCGGCGGCCCTCCTCGTAGAGCAGGTCGAAGCCGTCCCGGAGGTAGGCGAAGAACTGGTCGCCGGAGTTGAAGCCTTGGGCGGTGGCGAAGCGCATGTCGTTGGCGTCCAGGGTATAGGGCACGATCAGGTGCGGCCCCCTCGGGCCTTTCACCCAGTAGGGCAGATCGTCGGCGTAGGAGTCTGAGGAATAGAGAAAACCTCCGTCTTCCATCACCAGCTTCAGGGTGTTCTCGGAGCTGCGGCCGGTATACCAGCCGAGCGGCCGCTCGCCCACGGCCTCGGCGTGGATCCGGATCGCTTCGGCGAGGTGGCGGCGCTCCTCGTCCTCCGGCAGGTCGCGGTAGTCGATCCACTTGAGGCCGTGGGAGGCGATCTCCCACTCGGCCTCGCGCATCGCGGCGACCGCCTCGGGATTGCGCGCCAGGGCGGTCGCCACGCCGTAGACGGTGACCGGCAGGCCGCGCTCGGTGAAGAGCCGCCAGAGCCGCCAGAAGCCGGCCCGGCTGCCGTACTCGTAGATCGATTCCATGTTCATGTGGCGCTGGCCGGGCCAGGGCTCGGCGCCGACGATCTCGCTGAGGAAGGCCTCCGAGGCCGGATCGCCGTGGAGGAGGCAGTTCTCGCCGCCTTCCTCGTAGTTGACCACGAACTGCAGCGCGATCCGGGCGCCGCCCGGCCACTTCGGGTCCGGCGGCCGGCGGTCGTAGCCGATCAGGTCCCGGGGATAGGCTTCCGCCATCTGTCCTCGCTTCCGCGCGCCCTGCCAAGCGACGCTATTTCACTACGTCCCGTGGATCGGAGCTATACCAAGGAGCGTTGATAATGACTCATTTGACCGGGTTTGCTTGCCCGCCCGTCAGGCGCGCTTCGCGCAGTGGTGCATTGTACCGTAAGCGGAGCGCAACGCAGCGGGCGG
>JANQGU010000270.1 GCA_028282935.1 Kiloniellales bacterium | reverse complement strand
CCTCCGCCCAGTGCAGCCGCATACCACTGCCAGCGTCAAATCACGTAATTGCTACACCGCGATCCTGTTGGCCACCTCGATCTCTTCGGCCCGGCCCTGCTGCAGACGGTAGGCACGATCGGCGATCTCGAGGAACTGGTGCTGATGGGTGATCGCCAGTACGGCCGTGTGCTGGGACAAGGCCTTCAAGGTGGCGCAGATCTCCTTCTCCGTCGCCGGATCGAGGGCGCTGGTGACTTCGTCGAGGATCAGCAGCCCGGGATTCGGAGCCAGGGCCCGGGCCAAGGCAATCCGCTGCCTTTGCCCGCCCGAGAGCTGGCTGCCTCGCTCGCCGACCACGCTGTGAATACCGTCCGGCAAGGCCGCCACAAAGTCGAGGGCCTCTGCCTTGGCCAAGGCCTCGCGGACCTGCTCCTCGCCAATTGCCGGATCGCCCAGCGTGACGTTGGCCAGGATTGAGTCGTGGAGCAATTGCAGCTCCTGCGGGACGTAGCCGATCATCTCACGCCACTTGCGCAGGTCGACCTTCGCCAGAGGTACGCCGTCCAGCAGGATCTCGCCGGCCTTGGGCTCATAGAAGCCGAGCAGCACGTCGGTGAAGGTCGTCTTGCCGGCCCCCGAGGTGCCCATCAGGACGGTGACGCCACGCGAGGGGATCTCCAGGCTCAGGCCGTTCAGAACCCCTGTGTCGCCGTAGGAGAACTCCAGGTTCCTGGCTTGGCAGGATCGCTCGAAGACCGGGTCTTGGCCGCCATGCAGCTTCTCTTGGACGCTCCGGGTCTGCTCCAGCAGCTCCTGGACGGCGCGATAGGGCGCTTCGACTCCGGCCGCGAGCTGATACTGGCGCTGAATCCGGGCCAGGTTCTTGATGACCCGCATGATCACGACGACCATAACCAGCAGTTCCGCGAGGTCGGAGTTCAAGACCTTGACCGCCACGTAGAGACCTGCCGCGAGCGCCAACGCGATCATCATCTCCTGCAGTCGCTTCAGGAAGACGACGCTCGAGACCTGCTTCTGCATGGCCCGCTTGAGACCAAGCAGGTTCTTCTCCATGTAGGACCTGGAGGCCTCGTGCCGGGCCATTGCCTTGAGAGGCTTGATATTGCTCAAGACATCGTTGAGACGGATCATGACCTTGCGCATGCGCTCGGTCGCCTTGTATCCCGCACGACGGCTCGCGGCGACCAGGAAATGAAGCGACAGCAGGATCACGCCTCCGGCAGCGATGGCCGCCAGGGTCAGCTTCCAGGACATCAGGAAGGCGAGCGTCAGGTAGGCGACGGTCTGGATGGAATCCATCAGGAAATCCGCCGCCGTCCGGAAAGCAATCACCGCCCCATTGGTCTCGGCGCCCATCGCGTTCGTAACGCGGCCGACCGGCTGCGACACGAAATAGGACCAGTGGGCGCGAAGCGTGCTCTGCAGGATCTGCATCCGCAGCTTGGTCGCGACGAGGGCTCCGGCGTAGCCCACGTAGCGCATCGCGAACAGCAGCAGCACGCCCTTGAGGAGCGTGAAGCCGACGACGAGCAGCAACATCGCCTCGAACTCCTTGGGCAGCCCCAAGGTGTCGAAGATGTCCAGGATCTGCTGGTGAAAGGCAGAGGGTTCGGCATCCGGCGCTTCCGTCAGCGTCGCGATCAGCGGTAGGAGACTCGCGATACCGAAGCCTTCGGCGAGGCTCGCCAATACCAGGCAGAGGAGGACCAGCCAGGAATTGGTGCCGGGCGCGCGGAAAAAGATCTTCAAGACTGTGAGCATCGAGGCTCCAAGCAATCGCGGCTAAGAGTAACCCCGCCAGGGACCCTCGCCCTGACACCAAAATCACGCGTTTCTGACAAGTGATACCTTGTCTCGGCCAAGGCCTTCAGGTTTCGTCTCGTGCTCGGTCTGGCAGAGCCTATGGGCCCGGATCGGAAGCGGCGCGCCAGTGGCCCGCCATCGCAGCCTTCCGATTGCTGGGCCTGTTCCTCCTCGAGCGGAGAACATCAGCAGACCGCGAAAAGCGAAGGAACCTTGCAAAACGGCCCTTGTCAAGCGATCTCAGCAGCTTGACAGCCGCTGCCGGCGGAGCGCGAGAATCTTGAGGCTTCCGCTTAGCCGCGGTTGGACAAAGCCCGCTGGAGAGGCATAATTCGGCGCGCCGAGCTGGCCCCGGCTCGGCTGCAACAACCCGCAGGGGGCCAAGAGCGGCCCTGGACCTGCGCCCGCCCGAGATCGAGCCTGCGCAGAGGGCCGAATCAGAGTGAAGGACCTAGCCATGACTGGCGGCAGCTACGCTGGCGACGTGACCTCCGCGGAAGCCTTCGAGATGCTTCAAAACGACGATCAGGCCGTCCTGGTCGACGTCCGCACGCTGCCGGAATGGCAGTTCGTCGGAGTGCCCGACCTGCGCGGGATCGGCAAGGAGCCGGTGTTCCTGTCCTGGCAGGTCTATCCTCAGATGGCGCAGCATCCGGACTTCGAGCAGGCGCTGCGCGACCAGGGCGTCGGCGCCGAGCGCAAGGTCCTGCTGCTCTGCCGTTCCGGCGCCCGTTCCCGCTCGGCGGCCATGGCCCTGACCGCGGCCGGCTACGGTCAGGCCTACAACGTCTCGGACGGCTTCGAGGGTCCGCCCGACGCCAGCGGCCAGCGCGGCAAGATCGAGGGCTGGAAGGCCGCGGGCCTGCCCTGGGCCCAGCAATGACCTCGGACGGGGGGCCTCCGAAGGACGGAAAGGGCGACAGGGCCTGGCGCCAAGCCACCTCCCTGGTCCGCGGCGGCCTTGAGCGATCCGGCTTCGGCGAGACCAGCGAGGCGCTCTTCCTCAGCTCCGGCTTCGTCTACGACAGCGCCGAGGCAGCCGAGGCGCGCTTCAAGGGCGAGGCCGAGGGCTTCGTCTACTCGCGCTACGGCAACCCGACGGTGCGCATGTTCGAGGAGCGCCTGGCGGCCCTGGAAGGCGCCGAGGCCTGCTTCGCCACCGCCAGCGGCATGGCCGCGGTCTTCGCCTCGATGATGTGCCACCTCAAGACCGGCGACCGGGTCGTCGCCAGCCGGGCGCTCTTCGGCTCCTGCCATCACATCATCACCCAGATCCTGCCCCGCTTCGGCATCGAGACCCGGCTGGTCGACGGGGCCGACCTGGAGCAGTGGCGCGAGGCCCTGGCGCCCGGCGCGGCGATGGTCTTCCTGGAGAGCCCGGCCAACCCGACGCTGGATCTGATCGACATCCCGGAGGTCTGCGCCCTGGCCCGCGCCGCGGGGGCCCTCGTGATCGTCGACAACGTCTTCGCCACCCCGCTGCTGCAGAAGCCCTTCGAGCTGGGCGCGGACATCGTGGTCTACTCCGCCACCAAGCACATCGACGGCCAGGGCCGCTGCCTCGGCGGCGCGGTGCTGGGCAGCCGCAGCTACATCGACGAGACCCTGCAGCCCTTCATGCGCCACACCGGGCCGGCCCTCAGCCCCTTCAACGCCTGGGTCATGCTGAAGGGCCTGGAGACCCTGGAGCTCCGCGTCGCCCGGCAGTGCGAGATCGCGCTGACCCTGGCCGAGCTGCTGCAGGACCAGGACGGCGTCGCGCGGGTGCTCTACCCCGGCCTGCCCAGCCATCCCCATCACGACCTGGCGCAGCAGCAGATGACCGGCTTCGGGACCCTGATCGCCTTCGAGCTGCCCGGCGGCAAGGCCCAGGCCTTCCGCTTCCTCAACGCCCTGGAGCTGATCGACATCTCCAACAACCTGGGCGACGCCAAGAGCCTGATCACCCACCCGGCGACCACCACGCACCGGGCCATGGGCCCCGAGGGCCGGGCGCAGATCGGTGTCACCGACGGCATGCTGCGCCTCTCGGTCGGCCTGGAAGACCCCGAGGATCTGGCCGAGGACCTGCTCCAGGCCCTCGAGAGCGCATCCTAGAGCAAGAGGACATGAGGTCGCTTCGACCTCATGTCCGAACTGTGCTCGAAACTATCGAAGGAGAGCGAGATTCGGATTTGAAGCCGGATTGGCTTCAAACCATCTCGCTTTAGGCGCTTGCCGGCGGTGGCCTAAGACACAGGCGATCCCAAGACCGCCGATCAGAATTGAACCGGAGACCGCAACGCCCCGACCCAAGGGGCGATATCGGGCCCTGCGCGCCTCGAAGGCGGAGCGGCAGGGCCTCGAGACGAGGAAACCGGAGAAACACCATGCGATTCCGCGGATTTGCCAAGGCCGCCGTCCCTTGCGCCCTGATCCTGGCGCTGGCCGCGCCCTTCGCCGAGCGAGGCTCGGCGAAGGGCCAGACCCTGGGCGCCGACAACTATGTCCCCTGCCCCATCGCGCAGGCCAAGACCCAGGTCACGGACAACGTTCCCGGACCCTGGTGGCAGACCCCGCAGGTCGGCAGCGTCGTCGGCACCAAGATCATGAACATCGGCGGCACCCCGACCCTGGTCTGCCAGTACTGGGCCTACGGCAAGACCACCGGCGTCATGCGCAAGTTCCCCCAGGGCAAGACCGACTGCCAGCCGCAGGGCAAGGGCTTCGTCTGCCAGTAGGCGGCCGGGCAGAGACGCAAGGAGACGATGAAATGTCGAACACGACCCACAAGCTCGCCGGGCTGGCCGCGCTGCTCTTCGCAACCGCAAGCCTTTCCGCTCTCGACGCCGGTGCCGGCCAGCAGGATCGGCGCCTGCAGACAAAGCCCGGCGCGGTCAAGCAACTCCAGGTCAAGCCGCAGCTCAAGGCCGCGCCCGCCAAGGCGAAGAGCCAGGAGATCGCCTGCCCGCACTACAACGTGAAGGTCGAGATGATCACACCCCTCCCGCAGGCCTGGTGGTACACCCCGGCGACCAAGGCCTTGCACGGCGTCAAGGTCATGACCGTGGCCGGCAAGACCACACTGGGCTGCGTCTACGGCAAACCGGGGCAGCGGCAGCCCACGCTGATGCGCCACCCGCCGGCGGGCCTCCCGAACTGCATTGCCAAGCAGGCGCAGAAGAAGTTCGTCTGCACGAGCATCAAATAGGCCCTGGCATCAAGCAGGCCCTGGCATCAAGTAGGCGCTGGGTCGAGGGATCCCCTGGAGGGTGGCGCCTTGCGCGCCGCCCTCACGCTTTGACCCGGGCCATCCCGGGATCGTAGAGGGGTGCGAGGTGGATCTCGCAGGGCCGGCGCTCGCTGGCGACCTCCAGCTCATATTGGCCGGACAGCAGATCGTCCCGGTCAAGGCCCTCCGGGTCGCGGAGGTAGCCGTAGCCGATCGACTTGCCCAGGGTGTAGCCGTAGCCGCCGCTGGAGAGCCAGCCGACCCGCCGGCCGTCGCGATAGATCGTCTCGCGGCCCAGCAGCACCACCGAAGGATCGGCGGTGAAGCCCGCGAGCCTCTTGGTCAGCGGCCCTCGCGCCTGGGCCTCCAAGGCCTCGCGGCCGAGGAAGGGCGTGTTGCTCTTCAGCTTGACGGCCCAGCCGAGCCCGGCCTCCAGCGGCGTGTGGTCCGGGCCG
>JANQGU010000231.1 GCA_028282935.1 Kiloniellales bacterium | reverse complement strand
GACCTCGTCGACGATGGCGTAGTTGAACTCGCGCTGGACCATCTCCTCCAGGCTGAACTTCATGTTGTCGCGCAGGTAGTCGAAGCCGAACTCGTTGTTGGTGCCGTAGGTGATGTCGGCGTCGTAGGCGGCCTTGCGCTCGTGGTCGAGCAGGCCGTGGACGATGCAGCCGACCTCGAGGCCCAGGAAGCGGTGGATCTGGCCCATCCACTCGGAGTCGCGCTTAGCCAGGTAGTCGTTCACCGTGACCACGTGCACGCCCTTGCCGGAGAGCGCGTTGAGGTAGACCGGCAGGGTGGAGGACAGGGTCTTGCCCTCGCCGGTCTTCATCTCGGCGATGTTGCCCCGGTGGAGGACGATGCCGCCCATCATCTGCTCGTCGAAGTGGCGCTGTCCCAGGGTGCGCTTGGCGGCCTCGCGGACGGTGGCGAAGGCCTCGGGCAGCAGGTCGTCCAGGCTCTCGCCGGCTGCGATGCGCTGGCGGAAGGCCTCGGTCCGGGCCCGCAGGTCGTCGTCGCTCAGGGCCTCGATCTCGGGCTCCAGGGCGTTGATCGCGGTCACCAGGCCGCCAAGGCCCTTCACATAGCGCTCGTTGGCGCTCCCGAACAGCCGCTTGGCAAGCCCGCCGATCATGAAACCTCGCAGGAAAACACGGAAAGTCACCGGCACCAGCGGGCCGGCACGTCGCCTTTCCAATGACCAATGAACGGGGGTCGCACTGCCCCCGACTATGGGTGAGAGATAGGCGTCATGGCTGGATAAGTCAACGTCGACGACCGCCCCAGGATGTCGGAATCTCAAGGATTTCCAGGCCCAAGAGCCCAAGGGCGGGCGGCGTCCTCGGGGGGCTTGTAAGGAAAGCCGGGACATGCCTCAATGGCCGGCCTCGGCGCCGCGGTGGGCGGCCTCGGCGCTGAGCGCAGAGATCATTGGGAGAGGACCCCTAGATGACCCAGCTTTCTGTTCGCGCCGCCAGCGTGGCGGTGGCCTTTGCGCTCGCCGCCCCGGCGGCCTTGGCGCAGGAACCGGCCGCCGAAGATCCGGTAGTGGCCACGGTGAACGGCGACGACGTGCTCCGCTCGGAGGTCCTCGAGACCGCCGAGCAGCTGCCGCCGCAGTACCGACAGCAGATCGACCTGATCTTTCCCCAGCTCCTGCAGCGGACCATCGACCTCAAGCTCATCGGCGCCGCGGCCGAGGCCGGCGGTCTGGGCGACGATCCGGAGGTCAAGCGCCGCCTGGAGGAGATCCGCGGCTCTGTGATGCGCGAGGTCTACGTCGAGCAGCACGTCGCCTCGAAGATCAGCGATGACATGCTCAAGGAGCGCTACGACGCCTTCGTCGAGGCCAACCCGCCGGAGCCTGAGGTCCATGCCCGCCACATCCTGGTCGAGGAAGAGACCAAGGCCCAGGAGCTGATCACCAAGCTGGACGAGGGCGCCGACTTCGGCGAACTGGCCAAGGAGCACTCGATCGGGCCCTCGGGCGCGCAAGGCGGCGATCTGAACTACTTCACCAAGGGCCAGATGGTCCCGGCCTTCGCCGAGGCCGCCTTTTCCATGGACAAGGGCAGCCACAGCAAGGACCCGGTGCAGACCGAGTTCGGCTGGCACGTGATCGAGATCCTGGACCGGCGCGAACTGCCGCCGCCGGCCTTCGAGGAGGTCGAGGAGCAGCTCTTCGAGGAGCTGTCCCAGGAAGTGGTGCAGGCGATGCTGGTCGAGCTCAGGGAAGGCGCCGACATCAAGAAGATCGGCGAGGAGACGGCCGAGCCGGAGGCCGAATCCGGTTCCGAGGCCGAGCCGGCGCCCAGCCAGTAGGGCGCTCCGGGGGCGTCCTGGGATCCCTGGAGGGGGGACGGCCATGGCTTTGCCGCGATCGCCCCTGGCGCCCTCGGAGGCGCCGAGCCTGCCGGACCTCGGCGGCGTCCGGCTGGCCGCGGGGGCCTGCGAGATCCGCTACAAGGCGCGCAGCGACGTCTGCCTGATCGCTCTCGATCCCGGCACCACGGTGGCGGGGGTGCTGACCCGCTCACTGACCGCCGGAGCCCCGGTCGACTGGTGCCGCAGGGCCCTGGCCGGGGGCAGCGCCCGGGCCATCGTGATCAACTCCGGCAACGCCAACGCTTTCACCGGCGCCCAGGGCGAGGCCACGGTCGAGGGCACCGTGGCCGCGGCGGCTCGGATCCTCGACTGCCGGCCCGAGGAGGTCTTCGTCGCCTCCACGGGGGTGATCGGCGAGCCCCTGCCGACCGAGCGCCTGACCGGCGCCCTGGCGGGCCTGGCCGAGGAGCTGGACGGCGGCGCCTGGGTCCCGGCGGCCGAGGCGATCATGACCACCGACACCTTCCCCAAGCTGGCCACGCGCCGGACCGAGATCGCCGGGCGGCCGGTCACGCTCAACGGCATCTGCAAGGGCTCGGGCATGATCGCCCCCGACATGGCGACCATGCTCGGCTTCGTCTTCACCGACGCCGCGATCCCGGCGCCGGTGCTGCAACGGCTGCTGGGCGAGGCGAATGAGCTTTCCTTCAACTCGATCACCGTGGACGGCGACACCTCGACCAGCGATACGGTGCTGCTCTGCGCCACCGGCACAGCCGGCAACCCGCCGCCATCGGACCCGGCCGATCCGGCCCTGGCGGGCTTCGCCGAGGCGCTGAAGGCGCTGATGGTCGATCTGGCGCAGCTCATCGTGCGCGACGGCGAGGGCGCGCAGAAGCTCGTGACGATCCGGGTCTCGGGCGCGGAATCCCGCGCCGCGGCCCGCCGGATCGGCCTGGCCATCGGCAACTCGCCCCTGGTCAAGACGGCCATCGCCGGCGCCGACGCCAACTGGGGCCGCATCGTCATGGCGGTGGGCAAGGCCGGGGAGCGTGCCGAG
>JANQGU010000046.1 GCA_028282935.1 Kiloniellales bacterium | reverse complement strand
CGCCGATGATCGCGATCTTGTCGCCGCGCTCGAAGCCCAGGGCCGCCAGGCCGCAGGCCAGCGCGCGCACCTCCTGCTCGACCTCGGCCCAGGTCCAGGACTGCCAGATGCCGAGGTCCTTCTCGCGCATCGCCGGCTGGCCGCCACGGTCGCGCGCGTTGCGCAAGAGCAGCTTCGGAAAGGTGTCTTGGTCTTTTCCGGACGGGCCCTTGTTGGATGGGCCGCGCTCGGAGGCGGCTTGCGCGTCAGGGCGGCGCTCGGTCATCAGCCGGCCCTCCCGAGCCGGCCGGCGAGAGAACGTGGGGGACCAGAAAAGGGTCGCGGACCCGGATTGAGTACAATACGAGTGGGCGCAGCAAAGGCTGCCATCGAATACGCCTCCCTGAGCCGGTTCTTATTGCGTTACACGATCCTTCATCGCCGGCTGATCTTGTGTAAGGCAATCGTCCGGCCAAGGCAACGGCTATCCCACGATCATAAATAGGCCATGAAGTGGAAGCCCGCCATTCTGGCGGGCAATACTGCCGAGCGCCTCCGCGGCTTAGGGAGATTATAAAGGAAAGCGCCTATCCTTAAGGTATCGCAGGCAAGGATTGCAGGCGGCGGCCGGCGTACACTTGATATATCGGGTTTTCGGGCGGCAGATCCGATGGCACAAGCGGAAGGGCGGGCAAGGCGCAGGGCTGCAGCGTACATCTTTCTTTACGCCACCGCCCTGCTGCCGGGGCTCGGCTGGACCGCCGCCGCCGGGGCCGAGGACCGCCTGGCGATCCC
This sequence comes from Kiloniellales bacterium, assembly GCA_028282935.1. Classification (GTDB taxonomy): domain Bacteria; phylum Pseudomonadota; class Alphaproteobacteria; order Kiloniellales; family JAKSBE01; genus JAKSBE01. The sequence goes on along the minus strand of JANQGU010000046.1, from coordinate 1,845 downwards.
CTTCGCGCCGGAGATCGGGGTCGAGCGCCGCTACGAGATCGTCCGGAGCCAGCAGCGCAGCGACGGCCAAAGGCTGGAGCGGACCCTGGAGGTCAGGAGCCGCGTGCGGCTGACCCCGCTGTCGCGGAACCGGGACGGCTTCCTCTACCGCTTCGTGATCACCGAGACCGAGGCCAGGGCGCCGGGATCGACCAAGCCCGGGCTGGCCCCCCTGCTGAGCCGGCTCGCCGCGCTGACCACCGGCGTGCCCCTGGTCTACCGGGCCGATCCGCGGGGCCGGCCCCGGCGCCTGGTCAATACGCGCGAGGTGCGCCAGGCCTTCCGCGGCATGCTGAGCGAGCTGCAGGGCCTGGTCCGGAGCCTGACCCAGGCGGGCGTGATCTCCCGGGTCGAGCGGCCCAACGTGGAGGCCAACGTCCGGGACAGCCTCGGCGCCCTGGCGACCCTCCCCGACGACGCGCTCAGCCGCCAGGTCCTGAAGGACGCCGGCCTGCTCTTCGCCGCCGGCGGCCAGGATCTCGCGATCGGCCGCTTCGAAGCCTTCGCGCCGCGTCCCGGCCCGCCGGCGGCCGGGCAGGCCTCGGCGGTCGAGGCCCGGCGCGGCGTCACCTCGCTGGACGCGGCCAAGCGTCAAGCGGTGGTCGAGCTCCGCATCGCCTACGACCAGGCGCAGGCCGGTGCGGCGGTCGCGGCGCTGGCGGAGCGCCTGATCGGCGCCGCCGGCCGCCCGGAGGCCGAGCCCCGCGATCCCGCGCGCCCCTCGCCGGGAAGCCCGGCCGTGGAGAACTTCCGGGTGACCGAGTCCGGGCGCTACCTCATCGACCTGCGCGACGGCCAGCCGATCGCCTTGCAGTACCGCAGGACGACGGCCTTCGGCGAGCGGCGGCTGGTCGAGGCGACCAGGGTCGAGCGGCTCCGGCGGTGAGCCGCGCCGCCGTGCCGCCTCGCGCGGGGCGGCATCGCGATCCGGCAGGCCGCGACGTCTGGACAGACGCGGTCGTCTGATCCATCTTGCAGCGCAGCAAAGGGCCCAGGCTACCAGGACCGCCGCCGCGAGGCCTGTCCGACGACTTCCTCCCTGCCGGAGCGACTCCGGCTGGAGGAAAACGCGGCGGCGCCGGCGTTCCGTCCAGAGGCCCCGCAGGAGAGATCAACCCGAAAGCTGGAGGACCAGGGCCGTGACCGTCGGGACTGACACCCTGAAGACGCGCCGCACGCTCAGCGTCGGCGGCAAGGACTACGACTACTACAGCCTGAAGGCGGCCGAGGAGGCCGGCCTGGGCGACCTGTCCCGATTGCCCTTCTCCCTGAAGGTCCTGCTGGAGAACCTGCTGCGCTACGAGGACGGCCGCTCGGTCACGGTCGAGGACATCAAGGCCCTGGCCGGCTGGACTGTGGAGCGCCGGGCCAATCGCGAGATCGCCTACCGCCCGGCCCGGGTCCTGATGCAGGACTTCACCGGCGTGCCGGCCGTGGTCGACCTGGCCTCCATGCGCAACGCGATGGAGGAACTGGGCGGCGACCCGCGGCTGATCAACCCGCTGTCGCCGGTCGACCTGGTGATCGACCATTCGGTCATGGTCGACCACTTCGGCGGCAAGGACTCCTTCCAGAAGAACGTCGAGATGGAGTTCGAGCGCAACGGCGAGCGCTATGCTTTCCTGCGCTGGGGCCAGACCGCCTTCGACAACTTCCGCGTGGTGCCGCCGGGCACCGGCATCTGCCATCAGGTCAATCTCGAGTACTTGGCCCAGACCGTCTGGACCAAGGACGAGGACGGCAAGACCGTCGCCTATCCCGATACCCTGGTCGGCACCGACAGCCACACCACCATGGTCAACGGCC
>JANQGU010000276.1 GCA_028282935.1 Kiloniellales bacterium | reverse complement strand
CTGCCGGCTCCTCCGTCTCGTACTCGACCAGCAGGGGGTCCATCGGCATGGTGCCGGGGCTGGCGGCAAAGGTGGCCATATTGCCTTCGTAGTCGGAGTCGGGCGCCTCGCGCTGGAACATGCGGGCGAAGGCGAAGAGCCCCAGGCAGATCATGGCGCCGGCGACGAAGACGAAGAGCCCGCCCGGCCCCAGCCGGTCCATCAGAAAGGAGGCCAGGGGCGAGGCGACGACCGAGCCCAGGCTGAAGGTCAGGATCAGCGCCGCCGCCGCCGAGACGATGGAGTCCTCGGGCAGCCAGTCGTTGGTGTAGGCGATGACGATGGCGTAGAGCGGAAAGATCGCGGCGCCGGTCACCACGGCGCCCAGCAGGACGCCCTCCCAGGCCAGCGGTCCGGACAGGGCCAGGCTGGCGAAGACCGCGCAGCCGGCCCCGCCGAGGGTGGCGGCGCCGGCGATCACCTTGCGCCGGTCGAAGTGGTCGGACAGCCAGCCGATCGGGAACTGGAAGACCAGCCCGGCCAGCAGCGCCGTGGTCATGAAGTAGGAGACCTGGTCCGCGCTCAGGCCCGCCCGGTTGCCGAAGACCGGCGCCAGGCCGACGAAGGCGCCCTGGGCCGAGCCGACGCAGAGGATGCCGATCATGCCCAGCGGCGTCTCCTTGTAGAGCCGCTTCAAGGTGAAGGCGTCGCGCTCGGTGGCCTCCGGGGTCGCCGGCACGCTGGCCCGGGTCATGGTGATCGGCACCAGGGCGAAGGAGACGATCATCGAGGCCAGGATGAAGAGGAAGAAGCCCTGGGCGTCGCCCAGGGTCGCCAGCAGGGGCCCGATCGCGAAGCCGCCGAAGACCGCGACCGCGTAGATCGACAGCAGGCGGCCGCGGACCTCGTTGCCGGCCTGGGCGTTCAGCCAGCTCTCGACCACGGTGTAGAGGCCGGCGAAGCAGAAGCCGATGACGAAGCGGAAGGCGATCCAGGCCAGCGGCTCCGGCAGCAGCGGATGGGCCAGGACCACCCCCGACACGGTCGAGGCCAGGGCGGCGAAGGTCCGGATGTGGCCGATCGCGCGGATCACGTTGAGGCAGTAGAGCGAGCCGATGGCGAAGCCCAGGAAGTAGGCCGCGGTGATCGCGCCCATGGCGTAGATCGAGAAGCCCTCCAGCCCGGCGCGCACGCCCAGCACCACGAACTGCAGGCTGTTGCCGGCCAGCAGCAGGGCGAAGCAGACGATCAGGGTCGTCACGTTCAGCAGCAGGTGGCGCATCGGGTGGCTCCGGCTCGGCGCGGGTTCTGGGCCAGGGGCGGTGAAGACCGGAAACGGCCGGCACTTTCCCGCGCCGGGGCATAAAATGCTGTCTTGGAAGCGAAACCGGGAATGCCGTTTTGAGGCAAGTCCTTGGGCGGGGCGTGGCGGGCGGCGGCCTTGCTTGACTCAGGTCAAGTACGCTCCGGTCGCGCGCGGTCTATCTTCCCCTGAACCCTCCGCTTGCCTATGCTCTGGTCGTAAGGCCGGGGCCCGCTTGGGCCTGCGGCGGTCCGGCCTCGGGCCGGCAAGAAAAGAACGAGGAGGCAGGGGATGAGCCGTTTCGACGAGGTGCAGGCGCGGTCGCTTTCCGATCCGGAGGGTTTCTGGGGCGAGGCGGCGCAAGGGCTGCATTGGGACAAGCCCTGGGACCGGGTGCTGGACGACTCCAACCCGCCCTTGTACCGCTGGTTCCCCGGCGGCGTGCTCAACACCTGCTACAACGCCCTCGACCGCCATGCCGACGGCGGCCGCGGCGAGCAGGCGGCGCTGATCTACGACAGCCCGGTCACCGACACGATCCGCAGCTACAGCTACCGCGAGCTGCGCGACCTGGTGGCGCGCTTCGCCGGCGCCATGGCGGCCCGCGGCGTCGGCAAGGGCGACCGGGTCATCGTCTACATGCCGATGATCCCGGAGGCGGCCATCGCCATGCTGGCCTGCGCCCGCCTGGGGGCGATCCACTCGGTGGTCTTCGGCGGCTTCGCGGCCAGCGAGCTGGCGACCCGGATCGACGACGCCAAGCCGAAGATGATCGTCTCGGCCTCCTGCGGCATCGAGCCGGGCCGGGTGGTGGCCTACAAGCCGCTGCTCGACAAGGCGATCGAGCTGGCCGGCCACAAGGTCGAGACCTGCATCGTCAAGCAGCGGCCGATGGCGCGCGCCGAGATGACCGCCGGCCGGGACCACGACTGGGAAGAGGCCGCGGCCGCTGCCGAGCCTCACGACTGCGTGCCGGTGCTGGCCACCGATCCGCTCTACATCCTCTACACCTCGGGCACGACGGGGCAGCCCAAGGGCATCGTGCGCGACAACGGCGGCCACGCCGTGGCCCTGCACTGGAGCATGAAGAACATCTACGACGTCGAGCCGGGCGAGGCCTACTGGGCCGCCTCCGACGTCGGCTGGGTGGTCGGCCACTCCTACATCGTCTACGCGCCGCTGCTGCACGGCAACACCAGCATCATGTACGAGGGCAAGCCGGTCGGCACGCCCGACCCCGGCGCCTTCTGGCGGGTGATCTCCCAGCACGGGGTCTCGACCATGTTCACCGCGCCCACCGCCTTCCGCGCGATCCGCCAGCAGGACCCGGAGGGCGCCTTCATCGGCAACTACGATCTCTCGAAGTTCCGGACCCTGTTCCTGGCCGGCGAGCGCTGCGATCCCGACACCCTGCACTGGGCGGAGGAGAAGCTGCAGGTGCCGGTCATCGACCACTGGTGGCAGACCGAGACCGGCTGGGCCATCGCCGCCAACTGCCTGGGCATCGAGAAGCTGCCGGTCAAGGCCGGCTCCCCGACCCGGGCGGCGCCGGGCTGGAACGTCCAGGTCCTGGACAACGAGGGCCGGCCGGTCGGCCCCGGCGACATCGGCGCCATCGTGGTCAAGCTGCCGATGCCGCCCTCCTCCCTGCCGACCCTGTGGCAGGCCGAGGACCGCTTCCGCCAGGCCTACCTGACCGAGTACCCCGGCTACTATCAGACCGGCGACGCCGGCTACATCGACGAGGACGGCTACATCTTCGTGATGTCGCGCACCGACGACATCATCAACGTCGCCGGGCACCGGCTCTCGACCGGGGCGATGGAGGAGGTCCTGGCCGCCCATCCCGACGTCGCGGAGTGCGCCGTGGTCGGCGTGCACGACACGCTCAAGGGCCAGCTCCCGGTCGGCTTCCTGGTGCTCAAGGCCGGGGCCGAGCGCGAGGACGCCGAGATCGTCAAGGAGGTGGTCCAGATGGTCCGCAACCAGATCGGTCCCGTGGCGGCCTTCAAGCTGGCGACCGTGGTCAAGCGCCTGCCCAAGACCCGCTCGGGCAAGATCCTGCGCGGCACCATGCGCCAGATCGCCGACGGCGAGGACTACAAGGTGCCGGCCACCATCGACGACCCGGCGATCCTTGAGGAGATCACCGACTCCCTGCGCGGTATCGGCTACGGCGCCGGATAAAAAAAGCGCGTCCGGAGTCAGGGGCCAACGGACGCGCCAAGTTCACAGGGAGGCTAAAGGTCGGGTGTTCGTAAAGGTCAGGGTTTCGTCAGGCCTCGGCCTTTCCGCGGAGTCCTCATTCGGAAGATTCGGGCGCCAGCAGGACCGCAAGGGCGCCGGCCCAGCCGTTGGCCCGGCAGGCCCGCAGCGCGCCGTCCCGGCCGAGCTTGGCCCGGAGGTCCCGGGCCAGGCTCTCGTGGGGCGCGGTGGCGGCGATCTCGCGGCCGCCCAGGAGGCGCAGCGCCGGCCTTTGAATATGCGGTCTCAAGGTCGTCATCGCTCGGCTCACTTCCAGGTCTTCGTTTCCGGGTCGGCGGCGCGGCTCGGTTGAAGCCTTCGGCGCCGCGTGGCAGCTTCTGACTTCAACAACGGACTCCGGGGGAGGGTTATTCCATGCGCCTGAAGGACAAGGTCGCCGTCGTCACCGGCGCCGCGCGCGGGATCGGCCGCGCCTGCGCCCAGTGCCTGGCCGCGGAGGGCGCCAAGGTCGTGCTCTCCGACGTCGACGAGGCCGGCGGCGAGGCGGCGGCCGAGGCGCTTCAGGCCGAGGGCGCGGAGGCGCTCTTCGTGCCCTGCGACGTCGGCGACAAGGCGCAGGTCGAGGCCCTGGTCGAGCGCAGCGTCGCCGCCTACGGCGGCATCGACACGGCGGTCGCCAACGCCGGCATCGTCAAGGCAGCCGACTTCCTCGAGATCTCCGAGGCGGACTTCGACGCGGTGATCCGGATCAACCTCAAGGGCGTCTTCCTGACCGGCCAGGCCGTGGCCCGCCAGATGGTCGCGCAGGGCCGGGGCGGGACCATCGTCAACATGTCCTCGGTCAACGCGGTCATGGCCATCCCCTCGATCACGCCCTACGTCGTCGCCAAGGGCGGGGTCAACCAGCTGACCAAGGTCATGGCCCTGTCCCTGGCCGACCACGGCATCCGGGTCAACGCCATCGGTCCGGGCTCCATCGCCACCGAGCTGGCCCAGTCCGTGCTGGCCGATCCCGAGAAGCGCCGCGGCGCGCTCTGCCGCACTCCCCTGGGCCGCTTCGGCGAGCCGGAGGAGATCGGCAAGGTCGCGGTCTTCCTCGCCTCCGAGGACTCCAGCTACATCACCGGCCAGACCCTCTACCCCGACGGCGGCCGCCTGGCCCTCAACTACACGGTGCCGGTGAAGGAGTAGGGGGCTGCTGGCCCCCGGCTGCTTCGGGCCTCGCTTTACGGGCCCTCATATTCCAATGCCGTGCCCGGACTTGATCCCGGGGTCTTTGCCGGAGGCAAAGCCCGCGGCATACATCAAGCCGATGGCACCATGGATGCCCGGATCAAGTCCGGGCATGACAGCAGAGTGGTTGGCGAGGTCGAGTGCTTCGTCGGCAGCCCCAAACCCGCTGTCATCACCGGGCTCGACCCGGTGATCCATGGCCGATGACGAGTGCCGGGCAGTGCCCTGGATGCTGCGGGCTTTGCCTCCGGCAAAGACCCT
>JANQGU010000263.1 GCA_028282935.1 Kiloniellales bacterium | reverse complement strand
ATTCGGAGCCGGTGCTTGAGCTTTGCGAAGACCTGCTCGATCGGATTGAGATCGGGACTGTAGGGCGGCAGGAAGAGGCGATGGGCGCCGACGGCCCGGATGGCCTGTCTGACGGCCTTGGACTTGTGGCTGCCGAGGTTGTCGAGGATGACGATGTCGCCGGGTCTGAGGGTCGGGACGAGGAACTGCTCGACATAGGCGCGGAACCTCTCGCCGTTGATGGGGCCGTCGAAGATACAGGGCGCATCGATGCGGTCGATGCGCAGGGCGGCGAGGAAGGTGAGCGTGCGCCAGCGACCGTGAGGCGCCTTGCCGATCAGGCGCTGGCCGCGTGGTCCCCAACCCCGCAGCGGCGCCATGTTGGTCTTCGCCCAGGTCTCGTCGATGAACACGAGCCGCCGCGGATCGACATCGGCCTGCCTGGCCCGCCATCGGGCGCGGCGGCGGGCGACATCGGGACGGTCCTGCTCACTTGCGAAGGCGGTTTTTTTTGAAGCTCAGGCCCGCGTCCCGCACGAACCTCTGCACCGCGCCGTAGCTTACCCTGATCCCCCGCGACGCCAGTTCCCCACGAAGGCCCTGCAAGGTCAGCTCCGGCGTCTCTCGCAGGCGCGCCTCGATCCAGTCCCGCTGCGGCTCCAGCAGCGGACGACGGTGGCCGCCGAACTTCCCGGGCGCCACGCTGCCCGTCCGACGCCGACGTTGCGTCCACTTCGTCACCGTCGAGGGCGCCAGCCCATACAGCTCCGCAACAGCCCGCGTGCTCTCCCCGGCTTCGTGACGGGCCACAACGCGCTCGCGAAGGTCATTCGATAAAGGTCGTGCCATCTCTGCTGGCCTCCCGCCCCAGCAGACACCTTGAAGCACATCTCAAACCTCTTGGGAATCCCACAGCGATTCCGCCTAGCACGATCCCGCTCTAGACCCGGGTCTCTTCGGGACTTGACCGAAATCCGGTTAATCTAGAGAAAACGGCCCAAAACCAGCGGCTTAGCCGACTTCGAGCGCCACCACACAACTGTCATCACCGGACTTGATCCGGTGATCCACGGCAGATGGCGGGACCCGGCGGTACCATGGATGCCCGGATCAAGTCCGGGCATGACAGCGGGATGTGGGGCGACGTGGCGAAGGTGGACCGACAGACCGAGTCCGAGGGGTGCCGGCAACTGCGCCCGGCGCACGCCCCCTTGCCCCGATCCGGCTTTCCCCTCCTTTGTCATCACCGGGCTTGACCCGGTGATCCATGGCTGATGACGGGACCCGGCGGCGCCATGGATGCCGCGGGCTTTGCCTTCGGCAAAGACCCTGGGATCAGGTCCGGGCATGACAGAGGGGGATGCGGGGCGAGGACCGAGTTTCCGAGGGGCCGAGCGAAAGGCCGGAGGGCTGGAGACTGATGGGTTCAAAGGGCCGTCCGCGGACAGCAAGACCCTCCGTCGCTCTCCCCCGCCGCCCCTCAGGGCCGCATCACCCGGACCTTGTAGGTCAGGACCGTCTCGCCGCCGGCCGGGACCTCGAGGGTCCAGGCGACGCGGGTCGCGGTCTCGGTCTCGTGGTTGGCGCTCTGGTCCAGCATCTTCCAGCCCGGCGGCAGGTCGCCGGTGACCTTGACCGACACCGGCCGCGCCTTGGCGTTGCGCAGGGTGACCTCCTGGGCGGCCTCGAAGCTGCCGGCGGCGAGCTGCTCGAAGGCGGTCTGCCGGGCCTCGCCGGTCACGTCGAAGGCCTGGCCGAGGGCGACCTCGACCTCCCCACCCTCGGCGGTGTGGCGGATCCGGTCCTCGCCCAGGAACAGCGGCGGGGCCTCGCCGCCCAGGCCGTAGGCGCGCAGGACGCCGGCCGGCAGCGGCTTGCCCAGGCCGGCCGCCTCGTCGTTCTTGAAGCGCAGCAGGTTCTGCGCCTTGACCGGCTCGATCTCGCCGCCGCGGCCGAGCAGGCTGGCCAGGCCCTCGAGGCGGAACTCCTGCTCGAAGGGCACCTCGCTGGCGCCCAGCAAGCCGATCTGCTTGGTCTCCCGCGGCGCCAGCGAGACCGCGCGGCCCGGATCGTAGACGTAGATCTCGCCCTCGGGCCGGGGCGCCACCTCTGCAGCCTCGGCCATCGACAGGGTCGCCGCCACGGCGCCACGGGCCAGGGGCTGGACCGGCCCCCCGGCCCGGTTCACCGTGCCGGCGACCAGGCGCAGGCGGGCCTCGGCGTAGTCGGTCATGCTGTTGTTGGTCAGGGTCGCCATGGCACTGATCGCCAGCGTCCCCGCCGCCTCGTCGAGGCTGGCAATGTAGTCCGCCTGCCAGGTCAGGCCGCCGGTAAGGTAGGACAGGGTCACGGCCTTGCCGCCCTGGGATTCGACCAGGGCGCTCAGGGTCGGGGTCTCGGCCAGGCCGGCCGGGACCTCGTCGAAGATCAGCCGCCGGAGCCCGCCGAAGTCGCCGCGCTCGGCCTCGATCCGGTCGCCCACCTTCAGGACCACGCCGTCCTGGACGCTGAGGACCGTCGCCTCCTCGACGGTCTCCTCGCCGGTCATCGGGTTGAAGCGCGCCAGGCGGACCGTCCGTCCGAGCGAGGCCTCGAGCAGGCGATAGGGCGTCAGCAGGTCGAAGTGGCTGCTGAGCTCGAGCACCCGCAGCTCCGGCCCGGAGAGGCTGACCGACCCGGGCTGCAGCAGTGGACTGACGCCCGAGAGCCGTAGCCGCGCGGCGCCCGCCGGCAGCTCGGCGCGGCGGCGCTCGACCACCAGCGCCAGGTCCTGGTTGTAGACGGTCAGCGACAGCGCCTCCCGCGCCTCGGCGCCGAGATCGATCTCCAGCGTCTCGGCCGCGGCCGGAGACGCGAGCGCGGCGGTAAGGAGGAGGGCAAGGACGGAAGGGACGGCAGGCTTGAACAGGGCGGACATCGAGGCTCACTCCAGGTTTGCGGCTAACATGGTGCTACGCCCGTCGCTTCGCCAGTATCCCTTGATAGGCAAACCTGCATGGCAGCCCAGGGGGAGGAGGGCATATCCCGATGTGAAGCCGGGTGCGAGCCATCCTACTTGAGTCCGAGTCGAGTCAACGCCGGATCCCCGAAGGGCCGCGACCTTTCCTCCGCCGCCGGCAGGACAAAGCCCCCGCCGGGACGTCCGCGGCGGGGCGCGGAAGCTCTGGCATTGCCCGATTCCTGGACGCCATCTATTTGAAAAAATTCCTTTAACCATAAATATTAACCAAGTTATTCGTAGTTGATAGAATCATGTAATTCGTGCAATATTTGCGAGAACAAAGACTTTAATTTACACTTGATTATGAGACAACCATAAGGCCGGGACCAACCCGGTCAGCACCGGCCCCGGCAACAACGGGGGCGACAACAGGGGCGACAGCGGGCCGAGCGAAGCCGTGCCGTCGGGGCGTGACCTGCAAGAGGCCGGGGCGAACCCGGCGCTGCCGAGCGTTATTGGGCCGAGTGTTCTTGGGAGGTTTTCGACATGCTGCGCGGCCAGATTTCCATAGCGACCCGGATTTCCATTGCCACGGCGGCCCTGCTGGCCCTGGCCGGCTGCGCCGAGAC
>JANQGU010000139.1 GCA_028282935.1 Kiloniellales bacterium | reverse complement strand
GATGTCCTTGCGCGTGATCTCGTCCTCGTTGTGCAGGGTGGCCCGCGAGACCACGACCCCGCCGACGGTGATCGGCTCCAGGTTGGCGACCGGGGTCAGGGCGCCGGTGCGGCCGACCTGGATGGTGATCTCGCGCAGCAGCGTCTCGGCCTGCTCTGCCGGGAACTTGTGCGCGGTGGCCCAGCGCGGCGCCCGGCTGACGAAGCCCAGGCGCTCCTGCCAGTCCAGGCGATCGACCTTGTAGACGATGCCGTCGATGTCGTGCTTGATCTCGGCCCGCGACCCCAATACCTCGGCGTAGAAGGCCAGGATCTCCTCAAGGCTGCGGCAGAGTTTGGCCGGCTTGTTGACCTCGAAGCCCCACTTGACCAAGCGCTCGCGGGCCTCGGACTGGGTCTTTCCCAGGGGCTCGCTGGTCTCGCCCCAGGCATAGGCCAGGAACTTCAGCGGCCGGTCGGCGGTGATGCTGGCGTCCTTCTGGCGCAGCGAGCCGGCGGCGGCGTTGCGTGGGTTCATGAAGGTCTTCTTCTCGGCCTCGGCCAGGCGGAGGTTGAGGTCCTGGAAGTCCTCGCGGCGCATGAAGACCTCGCCGCGCACCTCTATTGCCTTGGGCGCCTTGCCCTTCAGACTCTCGGGCAGGCCCTGGATGGTTCGAACGTTGGCGGTGACGTCTTCGCCAACGGTGCCGTCGCCGCGGGTTGCGCCGCGGACCAGGCGCCCCTCCTCGTAAAGCAGCGACATGGACAGCCCGTCGATCTTGGCCTCGGCGAAGACATCCACCGGCTCGCTTTCCTCCAGGCCGAGGAAGCGCCGGATGCGGGCCAGGAAATCGGCCACGTCCTCGTCGCTGAAGGCATTGGACAGCGATAGCATCGGCACCCGGTGGGTGACCTTGGCGAAGCCGGTCGCCGGCGCCGCGCCGACGCTCTTGCTGGGACTGTCGTCGCGGATCAGGTCCGGAAAGCGGGTCTCGATCGCGTCGTTGCGCCGGCGCAGGGCATCGTAGTCGGCGTCCGAGATCTCGGGCGCGTCCTGCTGGTGATAGAGCTTGTCGTGATGGCCGATGGCCTCGGCCAGGCGCGCCAGCTCGGCCTCGGCCTGCGCCGCGGTCAGGTCATCAACCGGGATGTCGGCGTGTGTCTCGGTCATGTCTTGGATGCTGGACCGCTCCCCCCGGCCATGCCACCGCTCCCGATTCTAGGCGGCTCCCATGAGACGGTCCGCGGCAGCCCGCGCCTCTTCGGTGACCTGCTCGCCCGACAGCATGCGGGCGATCTCCTCGCGGCGGTCCTGGGCCGCCAGCTCGGCGACCTCGGTGGCCACGACCTCGCCCTGGCTGTCCTTGCGGACCCGCAGGTGATGGTTGCCGACCGCCGCGACCTGGGGGCTGTGGGTGACGACCAGGACCTGCCGGTCCGCGGCCAGGCGTGCCAGGCGCTGGCCGACCGCGGCCGCGGTGGCGCCGCCGATACCGCTGTCGACCTCGTCGAAGATCAGGCTGCGCCGTGGGCTGACCCGGGCCAGCACCACCTTGAGCGCCAGCAGGAAGCGCGACAGCTCGCCGGCCGAGGCGATCTTGCCGATCGGGCCGGGCCGGGAGCCCGGGTTGGTCGCGACCTCGAAGACCACGCGCTCCAGGCCTTTGGGGCCCCAGGAGTCCTCTTCCAGGTCCTCGAGGCGGGTCGTGAAGGCGGCCTTGTCCAGCTTGAGGGGCGGCAGCTCCTCCATGACCGCCCGGTCGAGCCCGGCGGCGGAATCGGCGCGCTGCCGGCTGAGCGACTTGGCGGCGGCGAGATAGGCCTCGCGCGCCGCCGCGGTCGCCGCCGCCAGCTCGGCCAGGCGCTCCTCGCCGGTATCGATGCTCGCGAGCTTGGCGGCGAGGTCCTCGCGCAGGGCCAGCAACTCGTCGACCTCGACGCCGTGCTTGCGGGCGACGTCCTTCAGGGCGAAGAAACGCTCGTCGACCTGCTCCAGGCGCTGCGGGTCCAGCTCCAGGTTGCTGGACAGCGACTGCAGGCCGGAGGCGACGTCGCGCAGCTCCGCGGCCGTCCGGTGCAGGCCGGCGATGACCTCGTCCAGACGGCCTCCGGCCTTGTCGACGACCCGCTCCAGGGCGCTGAGGGCGCTGCCCACGGCGGCCTCAGCGCCCGCCTGGCCGTCCTTGCCGTTGAGCTCGACGAAGGCCTGATCGACCGCGCCGGTGAGCTGCTCGCCGTGCTGCAGGAAGGCGCGCTCCTCAGCCAGGGCGGCCTCTTCGCCGGGCTGGGGATCCAGGGTCTCCAGCTCGGCGACGGCATGGCGCAGGAAGTCCTCGTCCTGGCGGGCCTGCTGGAGCTCGACCTCCTCCTGGCGCTGAAGCTCCATCGCCGCGCGCCAGGCCTCCCAGGCGGCGGCGACCTCCGCGGCCGCCGGCTCCAGGCCGCCGGAGGCGTCGAGCAGGTCGCGATGGGTCCCGGAGTCCAGGAGGCCGCGCTGCTCGAAGTGGCCGTGGACCTCGACCAGGCTCTCGCCCAGGCGGCGCAGCAGGCTGACCGAGACCGGCTGATCGTTCACGAAGGCCCGGCTGCGGCCGTCGGCGCCGAGGTTGCGGCGCAGGACCAGAAGGCCGTCCTCGGCCGTCAGGCCATGCTCCGTCAGAAGCTCGTCCAGCTCGCTGGTATCGGTGATGTCGAAGGCGGCGGTCACCGTCGCCTGCCGGCTGCCCGCCCGCAGCAGGCCGGAGTCGGCCCGGCTGCCAAGCGCCAGGCCCAGGGCGTCGAGCAGGATCGACTTGCCGGCGCCGGTCTCGCCGGTCAGGACGCAGAGCCCGCCATGGAAGGAAAGATCCAGCTTGTCGATCAGAACGACATCCCGGATCGAAAGGTTGACGAGCATGGGCGTCTCAGTCGGGGCGTCTCAGTTGGACAAGTGGCGTGGGCGCGACCTGCCGCCGGGTCCGCGCCTTGCTATTGGACCCCAAGGCCGGCGGCCGTCAGCAGGCCGTAGCTGTCCTCGTACCATTCGCTTCCCGGGTAGTTGTAACCGAGGACGGCGGCGGTCTCCTGGGCCTCGTTGAGGATCCCGAGGGCCAGGTAGCACTCGACCAGGCGATGCAGGGCCTCGGGCGTGTGCGAGGTGGTCTCATACTCCTCGACGACCTTTCGGAATCGGTTAATGGCCGGAAGATAGTGGCCGCGCTTCTGGTAGAAGCGGCCGACGTCCATCTCCTTGCCCGCCAGGTGATCCCGGGTCAGGTCGACCTTCAGGTTGGCGTCGCGGGTGTACTTGCTCTCGGGAAAGCGGCGGGTCAGCTCCTGGAGGGATTCCAGGGCCAGGCGGGTCATCTTCTGGTCGCGCCCGACATCCGAGATCTGCTCGTAGTAGGACAGCGCCTTCAGGTAGTAGGCATAGGCGACGTCGACGTTGCCGGGGTGCAGCTGGATGAAGCGGTCCAGGCCGGCGATGGCGTCGGCGTACTCGTTCTCGAGATAGTAGGCGTAGGCCGACATGAGCTGCGCCTTGGAGGCCCAGGGCGAGTAGGGGTGCTGGCGGTCGACCTCGTCGAAGAGCTTGGCCGCCTGGCGGTTGTTGCCGCTCTGCAGCGTATCCATGGCCTCGTTGTAGAGCTCGTCGACCGGCCGCTCGACGTAGTTGAACTCGTCGTCGTCGGAGGCGCAGGCCGCGACCAGGAGAAGCACCGCCGCCGCGCTCAGGGCGCGCAGGCCCCGGCTCCTAGTCCTCAAGAGTTTCACTGGCGAACTGGACATCCGATCACGTCTCCCAAGGGCTGTTCCTGCCGCGCCCGTCCCGCCTGGGACTATAAGTTGCCTGCCCTCTGCCCTCAAGCATCAGGCATGTCGGTTCAGAGGGTCAGAATTCGGCCCGAACGGCCCTTTCGGGACCCCTGAACCGGGTACCTCCCTGCAGAAACACTTCCGGGAGGAGCAGGGGGGTGCTCCTCCCGGAAGCCTTGGACCGGACCGCCTTGCCGACAGGTGGAGGCTAGTTGGCCTGTCGGCGAAGGAAGGCCGGGATATCCAGGAGATCGTCGTCGACCGGGCTGTTCGACGGGCGATCCGCCGGGTCCAGGCCGGTGAGCCGGGGCTGCCCTTCGCTCGCGGGCTGGCCGGGCTTGCTCTCTTCGACCCGGACCTCGGCCTTCGGCGTTTCCTGGGCCGCCGGCTGGGGCTCGACCTGGGGCTCGACCTGGGGCTGGACCTGGACCTGAGGCTGGGCCTGAACCTGGGGCTGGACCCGGACCTGAGGCTGGGCCTGAGCCTGAGGCTGAACCTGCGGCTGGGCCGTCTGCGGCTCGGCGACGTCGTGGCCCTGGGCCGCCGCCTGCAGGGCCCGGGCGGCACCGCTCATGCGGGCGAGAATCGCCTGGGCCCGGCTGCGGGTCGCCGGGGACACCGGATCGGCGACGGTCCGGCTCTCGATCAGCGCGCCCTGGGCGGCCGGGCTCTGCGTCTGCGGGGTGGCAGGCGCCTCGCTCGACGCGGGGGCCTTCGGGGCGTTGACCACGTCGGCCGCGGCGAAGGGGTTGGCCTGGACCGTCGGGGCCGGAGCCTCCTGGCCGGGGTTCATCGGCTGGGGCGCGATGAAGGCCTCCGCCGCCGGCTCGGCGACCACCGGCTCCGCGGACTCCTCGGCCTCCGGACGCAGCGGCTCGGTCAACTCCAGCGGCGCTTCGGCGGCCTCCTCCGCGGCCTCCGCCGGCTGCGGCGCGCTGACGATGGATTCGCCGGCCGGCTCGGCCGCAGCGACGACCTGGGTGGCGGCCGCCGTGGTGACGGGCGCGGCGGCCGGGGCGGTCGCCTGGCCAGCGACTGGACCGGCAACCGGGGCGGCGCTCGTGACGCTGCCCTGGGCGCTGGCCGGCTGGGCGGCCTCGCCGCCGCCTGCCGCCGGCGCGGCCTGGCCGGCACCCGGCGCCTGGTTGGCGACCAGGCTCAGGGTCACCGGACGGGGCTTCGCCCCTTCGGCGACGTCGATGCCGGTGGCGACCACCGAGACCCGCATCTGGTTCTCCATCTTGTCGTCGTAGGTCGAGCCGAAGATGATGTTGGCCTCCGGGTCGACCTCGTCGCGGATCCGGTTGGCCGCCTCGTCGACCTCGAAGAGGGTCAGGTCGGGGCCGCCGGTGATGTTGATCAGGACCCCGCGCGCGCCCTTCATCGACACGTCCTCGAGCAGCGGGTTGGAGATCGCCGCCTCGGCCGCCGCGATCGCGCGGTT
Source organism: Kiloniellales bacterium (assembly GCA_028282935.1). GTDB lineage: Bacteria > Pseudomonadota > Alphaproteobacteria > Kiloniellales > JAKSBE01 > JAKSBE01. The sequence goes on along the minus strand of JANQGU010000139.1, from coordinate 17,937 downwards.
GTCGCCGTCGGCCTCGCCGGTGCCCATCATGGCCTTGCCCATCTCGGTCATGACCGTGCGGATGTCGGCGAAGTCGAGGTTGATCAGGCCCGGCATCACCATCAGGTCGGTGACCCCGCGGACGCCGGCGTGCAGCACGTCGTCGGCCATCTTGAAGGCGTCCGCGAAGGTCGTCTTCTCGTTGGCGATGCGGAAGAGGTTCTGGTTCGGGATGATGATCAGGGTGTCGACGTACTGGGTCAGCTCCTGGATCCCGGACTCGGCGATCCGCATGCGGTGCACGCCCTCGAAGTGGAAGGGCTTGGTCACCACGCCGACGGTCAGGATGCCCTGCTCGCGGGCGGCGCGGGCGATCACCGGCGCGGCGCCGGTGCCGGTGCCGCCGCCCATCCCGCCGGTGATGAAGACCATGTGGGCGCCCTCGAGGTCGGCCAGGATCTCGTCCAGGGCCTCCTCGGCGGCGGCCTTGCCGATGTCCGGGCGCGAGCCCGAGCCCAGCCCCTGGGTGATGTTGCGGCCGAGCTGCAGGGTCCGGCTGCAGAGCGACTGGGCGATGGCCTGGGCGTCCGTGTTGGCGACCACGAACTCCACGCCTTCCAGGTTGGACTGGATCATGTTGTTGACTGCGTTGCCGCCGGCGCCCCCCACGCCGATGACGGTGATTCTAGGCTTCAGCTGGGCTTCGCTGGTCGGAACGTTGAGGTTCAAGGACATGTCTGCCTCCACTTGCCCCCTAAGCGGGCGGTACGGCCGGTCCTAACCGGCAAGTTGCGGGTCCCGGGCGGCCGGGACCTCGAAAGTCCTGCTTTCACAGGTGCTCACGGAACCAATGACCCAGGCGGCCCATCAGGCCGCCGGGCTCCCCACGTTTCGTCCGCGTCTCGACCGCCGCCGGCAGGTTCGCGGCGATCGCGTAGGCGATCAGCCCGCTGCAGGTGGCGAAGGCGGGACCGGACGTTGCCTCGGCCAGGCCCTGGATCCGGAGCGGGCGGCCGAGACGAACCTGTTTGTCGAGCACCAGCGCCGCCAGGTCGCGGACGCCGGGCAGCTGGCAGGCGCCGCCGGTCAGGACGACGCGCCTGCCGGCCAGCTTGTTCAGCCCGCTGGCCTCCAGGTGCGAGCGCACGAGCTCGAAGGTCTCCTCCAGCCGCGGCTGGATGATCCCGGTCAGGTAGGAGCGCGCGATCTGCTGGGTCGCGCCGCTTTCCTCCTCCCCGACCGGAAGGACCTCGATCACCTCGCGGTCGTCGACCTCGGCGGCCATGGCGTGGCCGTAGAGCGTCTTCAGCCGCTCGGCCTGCTGCCGGGTCGTCGAGAGGCCGCGGGCGATGTCGCTGGTGACGTGGTTGCCGCCGACCGGAATCGAGTCGGTGAAGATGACCTGGCCCTCGAGGAAGACGGCGATGGTCGTCGTGCCGCCGCCCATGTCGACCAGGGTCACGCCCAGGTCCATCTCGTCCTCGACCAGGACCGAGAGGCCCGAGGCGTAGGGCGAGACGACGAAGCCGCCGACGTCCAGGTGGCAGCGCTCGACGCAGGTGCTGAGGTTGCGCACCGCGCTGCTGCGGGCGGTCACTAGGTGCATGTCCACGCCCAGCAGGTCGCCGATCATGCCGCGCGGGTTGCGGATGCCGCGGTTGCCGTCCAGCGTGAAGCCGACCGGGATCGAATGGATGAGCTGCGGCGCGGCGGCCGGATCGACCCGGCCGCAGGTTGCCTGCTGGCCTTCCTCCAGGGCGCGGCGCAGGTCGAGCTCGCCGACCTCCTGTCCGGCGATCGGGATCTCGACCCGGACCTGGCGCGAGGCCGGGTAGCCGCCCGAAAGGTTGACCGCGACCTCGTGCACCGTCTCGCTGGCCATCTCCTCGGCGGCGTAGACGGCGCTGCGGATCGCCGACTCGGCGGCTTCCATGTCGATGATGCTGCCGGCCTTGACGCCGTGGCTGGCCTGCTGGCCGATGCCGATGACCCGCGGATGCTTGACGCCGTCGGTCTCGGCGATGAAGCAGCAGACCTTGCTCGAGCCGACGTCGAGCGCAGCGATCAGGCCGTTGCTGTTCTTGCCGGGCACCCGCTTCATCCTGTCGTCATCCGTTCCCCGTTCCGATCCCCGGAGGGATCCCCCCGCTAAGTGACCTACGTGTCCTTGCCAGGCCCGCTGGCCGCCGCCGCCGGCGCCAGGTCGGGTGCCATGCGCAGCACCATCCGGTCGGAGAGGCGCAGGTCGATGGCCAGGATTTCCCGCTGCAGCAGGTTGTGCTCGCGCTGCAGCCGGGCCAGCTCGCCCCAGGCCTCGGCGACCTTCTCCTCGGGCAGCCGCACGTCGATGCCGCCGCGCAGTTGCAGGTTCCAGCGCCGCTCGCCGACCCGGACCGCGGCGACCACCAGCGGCTGAAGCTGCGGCTCGCGCGCCAGCACGGCGAGCAGCGCTTCGGTGTGCGCCGGCGCGCCTTCGCCGACCACCAGGGGCAGGGCGGCGAAGCGCTCCGGCTGCGCCGTCTCGATCACCTCGCCGTCGCGGTCGATCACCACCTTGCGGCCGCGGTGCTGCCACAGGGCCAGGGGCCGGCGCTCCGCGATCTCGATCAGCAGGACGTTGGGCAGGCGGCGCTCGACCATCGCCGTCGCGACCCAGGGCAGGGCCTCGATGCGGTCCTTGGTGGCCTGCGGGTCGATCGCGAACATCGGCGTGCCGCGCTGGACGCCGATGCTGTCCAGCAGCGCCTGCTTCGAGGTCCGCTGGCGGCCGAGCAGCAGGACTTCCTCGACCGCGAGACCGGCCTCGGCGGTGGATTCCAGCCAGGCGGCGGCGATCCGGTCGGCGGTGCGGCCGAACCATCCGGACCAGGCCAGGCCGAGCACAAGCAGGCCGAGCAGCCCGGCGGCGCCCAGGATCAGGCGGCCGCGCGTCACCAGCGACGGCTTGCGGCTCCGGGCCTGGGCCCGGTTCATGCTCGGCGCGCGGGGCTCCACGCGCAGGCTCAGGTCTCGCATGTCGCGTTCTCCACCAACCAGGCGCAGAGCTCGGGAAAGCCGATCCCGAGATGCGCCGCTTGCTCGGGCACCAGGCTCAGCGGCGTCATGCCCGGCTGGGTGTTGACCTCCAGCAGGTAGAGCTGGCCGTCGCCGCCGGGCGTGTCGTCGTAGCGGAAGTCGGCCCGGCTGACGCCGCGGCAGCCCAGGGCCCGATGCGCCTTGAGCGCGCTCGCCAGGGCCTCCTCGTAGATCGGCTCAGGCAGCTTCGCCGGGATCTCGTGCACCGTCTTGCCTTCGGTGTACTTGGCCTCGTAGTCGTAGAAGCCTTGCTTGGGCTTCAGCTCGGTCACCGCCAGCGCCCGCTCGCCCATGACCGAGACGGTCAGCTCGCGGCCCGGGATGAAGCGCTCGACCATGATCTGCTGGCTGAACTGCCAGGGCTCCTCGGCGCCCAGGGGCGGCTCGTTGTCGCCTTCCTGGACGATGCGCACGCCGACGCTGGAGCCCTCGGCCACCGGCTTCACCACGTAGGGCCGGGGCAGGACGTCGGCGGCCAGGATCTGCTCGCGGGTCGCGACCACGCTCTCGGCGCAGCGCAGGCCGTTGGCCAGGAACACCCGCTTGGCCATCTCCTTGTCCATGGCCAGCGCCGAGGCCATGACCCCCGAGTGGCTGTAGGGGATGTGCAGCAGCTCCAGCAGGCCCTGGACGCAGCCGTCCTCGCCCCAGCGCCCGTGCAGGGCGTTGAAGGCCGCGTCCGGCGCCGGGGTCAGCGCCTTGATCAGGGCGCCGACGTCGTCGGTCACGTCGACCATCTCGACCGTGAAGCCGGCCTCGGTCAGCGCCTTGCCGCAGTCGCGGCCGCTGACCAGGGAGACCTCGCGCTCGGCGGAGATGCCGCCGTAGAGAACCGCCACACGCTTGCTCATGGCAGGCCTCCCGGGTCGTCCTGCCCGACGGTCCCGATCCGGCGGATCTCCCACTGCAGCTCGATCCCGCTGGTATCCAGCACCCGGCGGCGGACCTCTTCGCCCAATTCCTCGATGTCGGCTGCCGTGGCGTTGCCGGTGTTGATCAGGAAGTTGCAGTGCTTCTCCGAGACCATGGCCCCGCCGCGCTTGAGGCCGCGGCAGCCGGCCTTGTCGATCAGCTCCCAGGCCTTGGCGCCTTCGGGGTTCTTGAAGGTGCTGCCGCCGGTGCGGGTGCGGACCGGCTGGCTGTCGGAGCGGGCGGTCTGGATCTCGGTCATGCGCCGGGCGATCACCTTGGGATCGTCGGCCTCGCCGCGCAGGCGGGCGGAAAGGAAGATCCAGTCCTCGGGGATGGCGTTGCCGCGGTAGCGGAAGCCGAAGTCCCCGGGCTGCAGGCGGTGCAGGTTGCCGTAGCCGTCGACCGCCTCGGCCTCGACCAGCACGTCCTTGAGCTCGCGGCCGTAGGCGCCGGCGTTCATGCGCAGGGCGCCGCCCAGGGTGCCCGGCACCCCGCAGAGGAACTCCAGGCCGCCGATCCCGGCGATGCGGGCCGCGGTCGCGATGTTGAAGTCGAGCGCGCCGGCGCCGGCGAAGATCTCCTCGCCCTCGGCGCGGATCTCGGCGAAGCCACGGCCCAGGCGCAGAACCACCCCGGCCACGCCGCCGTCGCGGACCAGGAGGTTGGACGCCACGCCGATCACCGTGACCGGCAGGTCGCGCGGCTTCTGCCGCAGGAAGTCGACCAGGTCGTCGCGGTCGGCCGGGCGGAACATGACCTCGGCGCTGCCGCCGACGCGGAACCAGGTGATGCCGGCCAGAGGCGCCTCGGCCGTCAGGCGGCCCCGCACGCTCGGCAGTCGGTCGATCAGGGGTGTCTTGCTGTGCTTCGTCATGGCGATCATAGCCCCGCTCCTGCAGGTTTCGGGTTGTCGCCTCCCCTCCTAAGACCTTCCAGTTCCTCGGGCAGCTTGGCCGCCCAGGCGGTGATGTTGCCGGCCCCCAGGCAGACCACGAAATCGCCCCTCCCGGCGATCCCGTCGACCTGCGAGGCCAGATCCTCCGGCCCCGACAGCGGCACCGCGTGGCGGTGGCCGCGTGCCCGCAGGCCCTCGACGAGGGCGTCGCGGTCGACCCCCTCGATGGCGTCTTCTCCGGCGGCGAAGACCTCGGCCACCAGCACGTGGTCGGCGTCGTTGAAGCAGCCGCAGAACTCTTCGAACAGGCTGGCCAGCCGCGAATAGCGGTGCGGCTGGACCACGGCGATCACCTTGTTGCCGGTCGCCGCCCGCGCCGCCTTCAGCACCGCGGCGATCTCCACCGGATGGTGGCCGTAGTCGTCGATGACGGTGATGCCGTCGACCTCGCCGGTCTTGGTGAAGCGGCGCTTGACCCCGCGGAAACCGGCCAGGGCCTCGCGCAGCACCTTGTCGGTGATCTTCAGTTCCTGGGCCACGGCGACCGCGGCCAGGGCGTTGCTGACGTTGTGCTGACCGAGCATCGGCAGGTGCAGCCCGGTGATGGTCCGGCTGGTGCCGGCCTTGCGGTCGGCGATGACCGCGTCGAAGCCGGCGCCGTCCCGGTCGTTGGACAGGTTGATGCCGCGCACGTCGGCCTGTGGGCTGAGGCCGTAGGTCACGACGCGGCGGTCGGAGATCTGGCCGATCAGGCTCTGCACCGCCGGATGATCGATGCAGAGGATCGCGACGCCGTAGAAGGGGATGTTCTCGATGAAGCCGCGGAAGGCGTCGTGCAGCGCCTCGACGCTGCCGTAGAAGTCCAGGTGCTCGGGATCGATGTTGGTGACCACCGCCAGGGTCGCCGGCAGGCGCATGAAGGAGCCGTCGCTCTCGTCGGCCTCGACCACCATCCAGTCGCCGGCGCCGAGGCGGGCGTTGGTGCCGTAGGCGTTGATGATGCCGCCGTTGATCACCGTCGGGTCGAACTGGCCGGCGTCCAGGACCGCGGCGATCATCGAGGTCGTCGTGGTCTTGCCATGGGTGCCGCCGACCGCGACCGAGGATTTCAGGCGCATCAACTCGCCCAGCATCTCGGCGCGCTGGACCACCGGGATGAAGTGGGCCTGCGCGGCCTGCAGCTCGGGATTGTCGGGCTTGATCGCAGAGGAGACCACGACCACCTGCGCGCTGCGCAGGTTGGCCGCGTCGTGGCCGATCGCGATCTCGATGCCCAGGCCGCGCAGGCGCTGGACGTTGGCGTTCTCGGCGATGTCGCTGCCCTGCACCTGGTAGTCCAGGTTGTGCAGGATCTCGGCGATGCCGCTCATGCCGATGCCGCCGATGCCGACGAAGTGCAGGGTGCCGATGTCGAAGGGAATCGCGTTCATGCCGCGGCCTCCCTTCTGGCAGGCCCTCTGGAGGGATCGTCCTGGTCGGTGCCGCTGCCGCAGACCAGGTCGGCCAGGCGGCCGGCGGCGCCGGCCCGGCCGAAGCCGTAAGCGGCCGCGGCCGCGTCCTGCAGCGCCGCGGGATCGGCCAGCACGCGGGCCAGCAGCTCGGAAAGGTCGCCGGCGGTCAGCTCGGCCTGGGGCAGGACCCATCCGCCGCCGGTCGCGGCGAAGGCCCGGCCGTTGACGCTCTGATGGTCGTCGGCCGCGTAGGGGTAGGGGACCAGCACGGCCGGCCGGCCGGCGGCGGCCAGCTCGGCGATGGTCGAGGCGCCGGCCCGGGCGATCACCAGTTGCGCGCCGCGCAGGCGCTCGGGCATGTCCTCGAAGAAGCCGGCGAGGTTGGCGGTGACTCCGGCCGCCTCGTAGACGCCGCGCACCTTGTCGATCGCGGGGCCGCGGACCTGCTGGCTGATCGCCAGGCGCCGGCGCAGCGCCTCCGGCAGGGCCTCGACCGCCGCCGGGACCACGGTGTTGAAGACCTCGGCACCCTGGCTGCCGCCGATGACCAGCAGGCGCAGGGTCGCCTCGTCGTCGGGCCGCGGGTAGGGCTCCTCGCCGAGGGCGGCGATGGCCGGGCGGACCGGGTTGCCGGTGAAGACCACCTTGCCGCGGTCGTCGTCCCTCAGGCCCCTGACCTCGGAGAAGGACGCGGCGACGGCATGGGCGCGCGGGGCCAGCAGGCGGTTGGCGCGGCCGAGCACGGCGTTCTGCTCGTGCAGGACCACGCGCAGGCCGCGATGGGCGCCGGCCAGGACCGTCGGCACGCTGGCGTAGCCGCCGAAGCCGACCACGGTGTCCGCCTTCAGGCGCCGCAGGCTGCCGCGGGCCTGGAGGTAGCCGACGGCCAGGCGGCCGACGCTGCTCAGCTTCTTCAGCAGGCTGCCGCCGGCCAGGGCGCCGGCGTTGATCCGCTCGGTCCGCACCTCCGGCAGGTCGGCGCCGAAGCCGCTGCCGCGCCGGTCGGTGATCAGGGCGACCTTGGAGCCGCGGCTCAGCAGCTCGCGGGCCAGCGCCTGGGCCGGGAACATGTGGCCGCCGGTCCCGCCGGCCGCCAGGGCGACGATCCGGCCCCGTCCGGTCTTGCTGCGCGGCGCGGTCATGACCCCTCCTGCGGGCTGAAGCGGCGCCGGGTCAGCGCCAGCAGCATGCCCATGCCGAGTGCCAGGGCCAGGAGCGAGGAGCCGCCGTAGCTGATGAAGGGCAGGGTCATGCCCTTGGTCGGCATCAGGCGCAGGGTCGAGCCCATGTTGATCAGGGCCTGCAGGCCGAACTGCACCAGCAGCCCGGTCGCCGCCAGCAGCACGAAGAGCGAGCGCTCGGCCAGCAGCTTGGACAGGCTGCGCAGGACGACGAAGGCGAAGAGCGCGACGATGCCCAGGCAGACCAGGGCGCCGAACTCCTCGCCGGCGACGGCGAAGATGAAGTCGGCGTGCACGTCCGGCAGCTGGGCCTTGACCGTGCCCTCGCCGGGACCGCGGCCGAAGAGGCCGCCGTTCATGAAGGCCTCGATCGAGCGGTCGACCTGGTAGTGGTCGCCGCTGCTCGGGTCGAGGAAGGAATCGATGCGCGCGGTCACGTGCGGCAGCACGAAGTAGGCGGCGGTCAGGCCGGCCACGCCCAGCAGGCAGAAGGCCGCGACCCAGATCATCGGCAGGCCGATCAGGAAGAGCTGGGCGCCGAAGGTGGCCAGCACCAGGAAGGCCTGGCCGACGTCGGGCTGCAGCAGCAGCAGGCCGGTGACCAGCCCGTAGAGGCCGAGGGCGATGGGGTTGCCGGGGAAGCGCGGGTCCAGCTTGGCCTCGGCGAACATCCAGGCCGCCGCGACCGCGAGGCAGGGCTTGACGAACTCCGAGGGCTGGATCGAGAAGCCGTAGAGGTTGAGCCAGCGCGAGGCGCCCTTGATCTCGGTGCCCGCGAAGAGGGTCAGCAGCAGCAGGACCACGCCGGCCAGCAGGCCGAAGACCGCGACGCGGCGCACGGCGCGCGCCGAGAGCAGTGAGGTGCCCAGCAGCAGCGCCGCGGCGATCGGCAGGAAGACTACCTGGCGCTGCGCGAGGTCGAAGCCGCCGAGGCCGATCCGGCCGCCGGCCGCCGGCGAGGCGGAGAGCATCAGCACGATGCCCAGGGCCATCAGGCCGCCGATCGCGAAGAGCGTCCAGCGGTCGATGGTCCACCACCAGCGTCCCAGCGCAGAGGTATCGACCCGGGTGAAGCTGCTCATGCCCGCGGTCCCTCCTGCGCCGAGCCCAGGGCCGCGGGCGCGAAGACCTCCGGGTCCTGGCGCGCGCCGGGCAGGGCGGTCACCAGCTGCCGGAAGGCCTCGCCCCGGACCTCGAAGTTGGGGTAGCGGTCGAAGGACGCGCAGGCCGGCGACAGCAGGACGACGGGGTGATCCCTGCCGCCCGCCGCCGCCAGGGCTTGCGCCCTGGCGACGGCCGTCTCGAGGTCGCCGCAGATGCTGTGGTCCACCTTGCCGTCGAGCGCGGCGGCGAGGGACTCCGCCGCCTCGCCGATCAGGAAGGCATGGACGATCCGGTCGTAGAAGGGCTCCAGGGCGCCGATGCCGCCGTCCTTGGCGCGGCCGCCGGCGATCCAGTAGATCGCGTCGTAGCAGGCCAGGGCCTTGGCCGCGGCGTCGGCGTTGGTCGCCTTGGAATCGTTCACGTAGAGCACGCCGTCGATCACCGTCAGCGCCTCCTGGCGGTGCGCCAGGCCCGGGAAGCTGCGCAGGCAGGCGGCGATGATCGCCGGCTGCAGTCCGAGCGCCCGGCAGGCGGCGAAGGCCGCGGCCGCGTTCTGCCAGTTGTGGGCGCCCGGCAGGCTGATGATCTCGCGCAGGTCGAGGGCCGGCACCGGGCCGCCCTCGGTCTCGTCGTAGAGCACGCCCTCGGCCGCGTAGACGCCGCCGACCACCCGGCCCTCGCCGGAGACCGGCACCACGATCTGGTCGTCGGCGGCGCGCAGGGCGTCGCAGATGCCGCGGCAGACCTCGTCGTCGACCCCGATCACGGCGGTCCGCGGCTTGGTCTGGCGATGGAAGATCTGGCGCTTGGCCGCGACGTAGCCCTCGAAGCCGCCGTGGCGCTCCAGGTGGTCCGGGGAGACGTTCAGCAGCACGGCGACGTCGAAGGTGATCGAGACCGTCAGCTCGAGCTGGTAGGATGACATCTCCAGGACGTAGACGCCGCCGGACTCCAGGGGCTCCAGCTCCAGCGCCGGGATCCCGAGGTTGCCGCCGATCTCGACGCTGCGCCCGGCGGTCTGCAGGATGTGGCCGATCAGGGCGGTGGTGGTCGACTTGCCGTTGGTGCCGGTGACCCCGAGGTACTGGGCGTCGCGCTGGGCGCGGGCCAGCAGCTCGATGTCGCCGATGATCTCGACGCCCTGCTCGCGGGCCAGCCGGGCCACGGGGTGCGGCTCCGGATGGCTGTGCGGGATGCCCGGCGAGAGCACCAGGGTCGTCAGCTCGCGCCAGTCGCAGGCCTGCAGGTCGACGATCGGGATGCCTTCCTCGCGGGCCCGGGCGCGGACGTCCTCGTTGTCGTCCCAGGCCCAGACCTCAGCGCCGCTGTCCCGCAGGACCCGGGCCGCGGCCAGGCCGGACTTGCCGAGCCCGAGCACGGCCACCGGCAGCGCGTTGAAGAAGGGCAGTTCGATCCGCACGACCCCGGCCTCACCTCAGCTTCAGGGTCGCCAGGCCGGCCAGCGCCAGGATCGAGGCGATAATCCAGAAGCGGATGACGATCGTCGGCTCGTGCCAGCCCTTCTTCTCGAAGTGATGGTGCAGCGGCGCCATGCGGAAGACCCGCTTGCCGGTCAGCTTGAAGGACGCCACCTGGACGATCACCGAGACGGTCTCCAGAACGAAGACCCCGCCGATGATCGCCAGGACCAGCTCGTGCTTGGTGATCACCGCGATGCCGCCGAGCGCGCCGCCGCAGGACAGCGAGCCGGTGTCGCCCATGAAGACCATGGCCGGCGGCGCGTTGAACCACAGGAAGCCGAGGCTGGCGCCGACCAGCGAGGCGCAGAACACCGCCAGCTCGCCGGTGCCGGGCACGAAGTGGATCTGCAGGTAGTTGGCGAAGACCGCGTTGCCGACCAGGTAGGCGATGAAGCCGAAGCAGGCGGCGGCGATCATCACCGGCACGATGGCCAGGCCGTCCAGGCCGTCGGTCAGGTTGACCGCGTTGGAGGCGCCGACCATGACGAAGATCGCGACCCCGACGAAGAGCCAGCCGAGGTTCAGCAGCAGGTCCTTCAAGAAGGGCACCGCCAGGTGCTGCGACATGCTGTCGGGGCTGATGTCCATGATCCACAGGGTCGCCGCCAGGCTGATCAGGATCTGCGCCAGCAGCTTGATCCGCCCGGACAGGCCCTTGGAGCTGCGGTGGGTCAGCTTCAGGTAGTCGTCGGTGAAGCCGATCAGGCCGAAGCCGACGGTGATGATCAGGATCGTCCAGACGTAGCCGTTGGTCAGGTCGGCCCACAGCAGGGTCGAGATCGAGATCGCGAGCAGGATCAGGACGCCGCCCATGGTCGGCGTGCCCGCCTTGGCGACCAGATGGCTTTCCGGCCCGTCCTCGCGGATCGGCTGGCCCTCCTTCTGGACCCGGCGCAGCCAGGCGATGATCCGCGGGCCGAGCACGAAGGAGATGATCAACGCGGTCAGCACCGCGCCGCCGCTGCGGAAGGTCAGGTAGCGGAAGAGGTTGAAGACGAGATATTCGTCGGAAAGCGGAGTCAGCAGGTTGAACAGCATCCGGGGTCCGGCCTCACTTGCCTTTGGTCGCTTCGGGGGGAGCGCCGCCAATACCTTTGAGGGCTTCGACCACGACCGCCATCCGGCTGCCGAGCGATCCCTTGACCAGGACGACATCGCCGGGCCCGAGCGCGGCTGCGACCTGGGGGGCGAGGGCCTGCGAGTCCGAGGCGTGGCCGCCGCGCAGGGCGGGCGGCAACGCCTCGGCCAGGGCCGCCATCAGTGACCCGCAGGTGAAGACCAGATCGATGCCGGCGTCCGCGATCGGCGTCGCCAGGCCGGCGTGCAGGCGCTCGCCGTCGGCGCCCAGCTCCAGCATGTCGCCCAGGACCGCGATGCGCCGGCCGCCGTCCCCGGGACGGCTGCCGCCCAGGACCGCGACGGCGGCGCGCAGCGAGCTGGGGTTGGCGTTGTAGCTGTCGTCGATCAGCCCGAAGTGCCCGCCGCCGGGCAGGGCGATCTCCTCGCGGGCGCCGCGGCCCTTGAGCGGCGCGAGCTTGGCCAGCTCGAGCAGCGCCCTGTCGAGGTCGGCGCCGGCCGCCTCGACGGCGCCCAGCACCGCCAGGGAGTTCATCACCGAATGCTGGCCCGGCAGGCTCAGGCTGTAGTCGACGCGGCGGCCGAAGATCTCGGCGCGGACCTGGCTGGAGCGTTCGCCCAGGTCGCAGGACTCCAGGCGCAGCTCGGCGCCGGCCGCGGTGCCGAAGCCGATGACCCGGCCGACGCCCGCGGCCCGGGCCTTGCCGGCGAGGTGGTCGTAGAAGGCGTTGTCGCGGTTCAGGACCGCGGTGCCGTCGGCGCCCATGGACTCGAAGATCTCGGCCTTGGCGTCCGCGATGCCCTCGACCGAGTCGAAGAACTCCAGGTGCACCGGCTCGATGGTGGTGATGATGGCGACCTGCGGGCGCAGGATCGCGGTCAGCGCCGAGATCTCGCCGGCGTGGTTCATGCCGACCTCGAAGACCCCGTAGGCGGAGCCCGGCGCCATGCGCGCCAGTGACAAGGGCACGCCCCAGTGGTTGTTGAAGCTGGCGACGCTGGCCGCGGTCGGCCCCTGGGCCGCGAGGCAGGCCTTCAGCGCCTCCTTGGTGCCGGTCTTGCCGACACTGCCGGTGACGCCGATGAAGCGGGCCTGGCTGCGGGTGCGGGCCGCCTGGCCCAGGGCGGTCAGGCCCTCCAGGGTGTCGCCGACCAGGAGCAGCGGCGCGTCGGCCGGCAGGTTCTCCGGCGTCTTGGAGATCATGGCCGCGGCGGCGCCCTTGCCGAGGGCGTCGGCGACGAAGTCGTGGCCGTCGAAGCTGGGCCCCTTCAGGGCGATGAAAAGATCGCCGGCCGCGACGGCGCGGCTGTCGATCGAGACGCCCTTGGCTTCCCAGTCGCCTTGGGTCCGCCCGCCGGTCGCCCGCGCGGCCTCTTCCGCGGTCCAGAGCGTGACGGTCATGCCGCGTCTCCATCGAGGGCGGCGATGGCGTCGCGTGCCGCCTCGCAGTCGTCGAAGGGCAGGACCCGGTCGCCGACGGTCTGGCCGGTCTCGTGGCCCTTGCCGGCGATCAGCAGCAGGTCGCCGGCCTCGAGCCCGGCGACGGCGTCGCGGATCGCCTGGCCCCGGTCGCCGGATTCCTTGGCCTCGGGGGCGGCGGCCAGGATCGCCCGGCGGATCGCCGCCGGGTCCTCGCCGCGCGGGTTGTCGTCGGTGACGATGGCCAGATCGGCGTGCTCGGCCGCCGCCGCGCCCATCATCGGCCGCTTGCCGGGGTCGCGGTCGCCGCCGGCGCCGAAGGCCACGATCAGCCGGCCCCGGCAGTGCGGCCGCAGCGCCTGCAAGGCGGTGGCCAGGGCGTCGGGCGTGTGGGCGTAGTCGACGAAGACCTGGCCGCCGCCCGGGGTTTCGCCGACCTTCTCCAGGCGGCCGTGGACCGGGCGCAGGCCTTCCAGCGCCGCCACGGCCTCCTCGGGCCCGACGCCGGTGGCGACCGCCAGGCCGAGCGCGGCCAGGGCGTTGTGCGCCTGGAAGATGCCGACCAGGGGCAGGCGCAGCCTGCGCTGCTTGCCGAAGGCCTCCAGCTCCAGGATCTGGCTCTCGGCCTCGGGCGTGACCTCCAGCAGCCGGATGTCCTTGCCCTGCCGGCCGTAGGTCAGGACGTGGCAGCGCCGCGCCTCGGCCGCCTGGGCGAAGTGGCCGCTCTCCGGCGCGTCGGCGTTGAGCACCGCGGTGCCCGCGCCGCCGGAGACCAGCAGCTCCGCGAAGAGCCGCTGCTTGCTCGCCCGGTAGGCTTCCATGTCGCCGTGGTAGTCCAGGTGGTCGCGCGACAGGTTGGTGAAGGCCGCCGCGGCGACCCGCAGGCCGTCCAGGCGGAACTGGTCGAGGCCGATGCTGGAGGCCTCCAGCGCCAGGTGGTCGTAGCCGGCCCGGGCCAGGTCCGAGAGGCAGTGGTGCAGGGCGACCGGGTCCGGCGTGGTCAGGCCGCCCGGGCTCTCCATCACCGCCGGCTCCAGCCCCAGGGTGCCGAGGCTGGCGGCCCGGTGGCCGTCGGCCTCCCAGATCTGCCGGGTGAAGCTGGCCACCGAGGTCTTGCCGTTGGTCCCGGTCACGGCCGCGATGTTGGCCGGCTGCTCGGCGAAGAAGCGGGCCGCCATCAGGGCCAGGCGCCGCCGCGGGTTCTCGTCGGTCAGCAGCGCGACCGGGCGCTTCGGGGCCTTGAGCCGGGTCCCCAAAGGCGCCAGGACCGCGGCTGCGCCGTGGTCCAGGGCGTCGTCTATGAAGGCCCGGCCGTCCTGCCGGTATCCGGGGAGGGCGGCGAAGAGGTAACCGTCTTCAACCTGCCTGCTGTCGGCTGTCAGGCCGCGGATGTCGATTTCGGAAAGCTTTGCGCCTGCGGCCATTTCACAGGTTGTTCCTTCTGCTAGATCACTCAAACGCAAAGGCGAAACCCTCTGCCGACGCCTGGACCATCAGGTCCGACTCTTCCCCCTCTTCCTCCATTCGCACGGGTATGGGCTTGATGCCGACCAGCGGGGCGATCCGCTCGACCACCCGGCCCACGGCCGGGGCGGCGACCCAGCCGCCGGTGGCATAGCCGTAGCTCTGCTTCTGTCCCTTGGGCTCGTCGACCATCGCGAAGATCACGTAGCGCGGGTCGTGCATCGGGAAGGCGCCGACGAAGGACGCGATCCGCGAGCCGCGGCTGTAGCGGCCGTCGCGCAGCTTGTCCGCGGTGCCGGTCTTGCCGCCGACCAAGTAGCCCGGGGCCGCGGCCTTGCCGCCGGTGCCCTGCAGCACGACCTGGCGCATCAGCCAGCGCATCTTCTCAGAGGTCGCCTTGCTGATCACCCGTCGGCCTCCGCTGGTCGCGCCCTCCGGCCGCTTCAGCAGGGTCGCGGGGCGCAGTTCGCCGCCGTTCACCACCGAGGCGACGGCGCTGGTCAACTGCACGGGAGAGACCGCCATCCCATGTCCGAAAGAGATAGTCATCGTGTTGATCTCGCGCCAGGGCGAGGGCAGCATCGGCGCGCCCACCTCCGGCAGCTCGATCGCGGCCGGGGTCATCAGCCCGAGCGAGTCGAGGAAGCCCTGCTGGGCCTCGGTGCCGCTCTCCATGGCCATGTGCACGGTGCCGATGTTGCTGGAGTAGACGAAGATCTCGGGGATCGAGAGCCAGCGGTTCTTCGGCTTGTAGTCGCGGATCGTGTGGCGCGCGACCCGGATCGGCTCGCTGGTGTCGAAGCCGTCGGCCAGGGTCAACGCGCCGCTCTCCAGGGCCAGCGCGGTGGTGAAGATCTTGAAGACCGAGCCCATCTCGTAGACGCCCAGCGCGGCCCGGTTGAAGCGGGCCTCCTCGCTGGCGCGCCCGGCCTGCTGGGGCGCGAAGCTCGGCAGCGAGGACATCGCCAGGACCTCGCCGCTGCGGGCGTCGAGGATCATCCCGGCGGCGCCGATCGCCTCGAAGGCGGTCATGGCGCCGTGCAGCTCCTCGCTCAGGATGTGCTGCAGGCGCAGGTCGATGCTCAGCGCCAGGGGCTCGGTGCCGCCGCGCAGCTCGCCGTCGAAGCGCTTCTCCATGCCGGCGATGCCCTGGTTGTCGACGTCGACCAGGCCCAGGACGTGGGTCAGCAGGGCGCCGTGCGGGTAGACCCGCTGCTCCTCGCGCTTGAAGTCGAGGCCGGGCACGCCCAGGCGGTTGACCTCGTAGTGCTCGCGCGGGGTCAGGTTGCGCTTCAGCCAGACGAAGGAGCGGTCGCTGCTCAGCTTGCCGGCCAGGACCACCGGGTTGACGTCGGCCAGGACCTCCGCCAGGGCGGCGGCGGTCGCCTCGGGGTCGCGGACCTGGCGCGGGTTGGCGTAGAGCGAGGCGGTCGGCAGGCTGGTGGCCAGGACGATGCCGTTGCGGTCGACGATGTCGGCACGGTCGGTCATCAGGGTCTTGCGGCCGGCCTCGGCCGCCAGGCGCGGCTCGTTGCCGTCGCGCAGCAGGGCCAGATCGACGACCCGCAGGCCGATGATGCCGAAGGCCAGGCAGAACAGCAGGCCGACCGCGATCAGCCGGGTCCGGCCGGCCTCCAGGGCCTGCGAGGTCGCGCCGTCCAGCAGCATCAGGTCGACCGGCGCCACGCCGCGCTCGGCGGGGTGGGGCCGGCGGGGCCGACGGGGGGAGGGGACGCGACGGGTCATGGGCGGCGCTCCGCGTTGACGAATTTCCGGGGCGGCGGCGGCTTGACGCCGGGCACCGGCCGGGTCGGCACGGCTTCGATCTCGACGATCTGGGCGGTGCTCAGCGGCTCCAGATGCAGGTGCCGCGCGGCCAGGTCGGCGATCCGCGCCGGCCGGTTGAGGTAGCTCCACTCGGCCTTGAGGACGTGCACCGCCTGCTGGTCCACGACGATCTGCCGGCTGACGAGCTGCAGCTCGCGCTCCAGCCGCTGCACCTCGTACTTGAGCACGAAGAGCACGACCGCGATCAGCGCGGCGCTGAAAATCCAAAGAACGGCGGCCAGCCGGCTCAAGAGTCGCCTCCTGAGGCGGCTGGCCGCCAAGCATTGGCCGACGTGCGACGGGCGGCGCGCAACCGGGCAGAGCGCGCCCTGGGGTTGACGGAGATTTCCGTCGCCGTCGGCTTCCGGGCCCCTTTGAGGAGGAGCTCAAAGGTGGGAGCCCGGTCGACCTGCGTAGTGGCGGGCAGGTGACGGGAGGTCCTGGGGAGGGCCCCGCTCCGCGTGCGCAGGAAGTTCTTGACCTTGCGGTCTTCAAGGGAATGGAAAGCGACCACGGCCAGGCGCCCGCCGGGGGCGAGCAGCCGCTCGGCCGCGGCCAGGCCGGCGTCGATCTCCGCCAGCTCGTCGTTGACCGCGATCCGCAGGGCCTGGAAGGTCCGGGTCGCCGGATGGATGGTCTCGCCCCCCGGCCTCCCGCGCGGTTTGGCCTGAGGCTTGACCGCCGCGCGGACGATCTCGGCGAGCTGCAGGGTGCGCTCGATCCGCGCGCTGCGGCGCGCCTCGACGATGGCGCGGGCGATGCGGCGGGAGCGGCGCTCCTCGCCATAGCGATAGATGATGTCGGCCAGCTCGGCTTCCGCTGTCTCGTTGACCAGGTCGGCCGCGCTCGGCCCCTCGCCGCCCATGCGCATGTCCAGGGGACCGTCGGCGCGGAAGGAGAAGCCGCGGCCGGGCCGGTCGAGCTGCATGGAGGAGACGCCGAGGTCCAGGGCGACGCCGTCGACGGGCCGCGCCGCGACCAGGTCGTCCATCGCGCTGAAGCGGCCCTCGACCAGGGTCAGGCGGCCGGCGTAGCTCTCGGCCAGGGGCCGGCCCTCGGCGATCGCCTCGGGATCGCGGTCCAGGCCCCAGACGGCGCAGTCGGCGGCCTCGAGGATGGCGCGGCTGTAGCCGCCGGCGCCGAAGGTGGCGTCGACGTAGATCGCACCGTCGCGCGGGGCCAGGGCCTCCAGCACCTCGTTCAGCAGCACCGGGACGTGCCCGCCGCCGGTGGACGACGCCTTGGGTGTGTCGTGGCGGGGCGCGGTCATTGGCCACCTCCGCCCGGGCGCAGCGGCAGGGTCAGGCCCTGATTGCGGGCCCGTTCGCGGGCCGCGGCCTTGTGGTCGTCCAGGCGCCCTGGCTCCCAGATCTGGAAGATCGGACCCTTGCCGACGAAGGCGGCCTTGTCGGTGATGCCGGCATGCTCGGCGAGCTCCGCCGGCATCATGATCCGGCCGTCGCCGTCCAGTGCCAGCTGATGCGAGTCCGCGAAGATCGTGGTCGCCAGGTCGTCGTGGGTCTCGGAGAAGAGGTCCATGTCCGAGACGCTCTCGTTCAGGCGCAGCATGAAGTCCATGCCGCAGGCCTCGATCGCCGGCGCCCGGTAGGAGCGGAAGGCGATGATCCCATGGAAGGCCTGGCCCTGGAGCGCAGAACGAAAGGTCGCCGGGACGGAGACCCGTCCCTTGCGGTCGACCTTGTTCTCGAAGGTGCCAATGAACACCGACACTTGCGTCCCCTGCCTTTCCGGCCCGGCCCCGTGTTCCCGAATCGGACATTCGAATGCGCATGGGTATCCATCGTCCTATAGCGGGAGGTCATGGGATATCATGGGATAATATGGGTGTCAACGGGACCGGAAGTAAAAGTCTCAAGTTAAGAAATGATTAACCAGGGCTTCTTGAGGCCGCGTCCATGTAAATTCGGAAGCTGATTCTCTGCCCTGCAGTCATCGTATAAGTTGAGAGTGCGGCTAAAGTCTGTTCACTGTATGTTCCAAACGGGGCGGCCAGGACGACCGCCTGCCGCCTGGGCCGGCGCCCTGGACCGATACTTGGGATTTCATGGGA
>JANQGU010000113.1 GCA_028282935.1 Kiloniellales bacterium | reverse complement strand
CAAGATAGACAATAAACGAGGAGCGCCTTGCCCCGCCGCAGCATCAAGGAAGAACGCCGCACCCAGATCCTCGACGCCTTCGAGATCTGCGCGGCGCTGGCCGGGGTGATCCTGGGCTTCCCGGTGCTGCGCCTGCGCGGCGACTACCTGGCGATCGTCACCCTGGGCTTCGGCGAGATGATCCGGGTGATCCTGCTCAACTGGTACGAGTTCACCAAGGGGCCCGACGGCATCTCCGGCATCCCGCGGCCCAGCTTCTTCGGCATCGCCGAGTTCAGGCGCAGCCTGCCGGACGGGCTGACCTTCCACGAGCTCTTCGGCATCGAGTTCAGCCCGATCCACCGGATCATCTTCCTCTTCTACCTGATCCTGGCGCTCGCGCTGGTGGTCAACTTCTTCACCATGCGGATCCGCAAGCTGCCGGTCGGCCGCGCCTGGGAGGCGCTGCGCGAGGACGAGATCGCCTGCCGCTCGCTCGGCATCAATCCGCGCAACACCAAGCTCACGGCCTTCGGCATCGGCGCCATGTTCGGCGGTTTCGCCGGCTCCTTCTTCGCGACCCGCCAGGGCTTCATCAGCCCGGAGAGCTTCACCTTCATCGAATCGGCGGTGATCCTGGCGATCGTCGTCCTGGGCGGCTTCGGCAGCCAGCTCGGCGTGGTGGTCGCGGCCATCATCCTGATCGGCCTGCCCGAGTTCTTCCGCGAGCTGCAGCAGTACCGCATGCTCGCCTTCGGCGCGGCCATGGTCCTGATCATGCTGTGGCGGCCCTCCGGCCTGTTGGCCCATCGCGAGCCGACCATCCGCCTGGGTGCCGGTGGCGGCGGCGGTGGTGGCGGCGGGCCGCCGAGCGGGGGAGGGCAGGGCTGATGAACGACACGATGCCCGGCGCCGCGGCCTCCGGCCAGCCGCTGCTGAACGTCGAGCACCTGACCATGCGCTTCGGCGGCCTGGTGGCGATCGACGACGTCTCCTTCGGGGCGCAGAACCGCGAGATCACGGCGATCATCGGCCCCAACGGCGCCGGCAAGACCACCGTCTTCAACTGCCTGACCGGCTTCTACAAGCCGACCGTCGGGCGCTTGGCCCTGCGGCATCCCAAGGGCGAGTTCCTCCTCGAGCGGATGGAGGGCTACCGCATCGCCCAGGTCGCGAGCGTGGCCCGCACCTTCCAGAACATCCGGCTGTTCCCCAAGATGACGGTTCTGGAGAACCTGATCGTCGCCCAGCACAACAAGCTGATGCGCGCCTCGGGCTTCTCGGTCCTCGGCCTGCTCGGCTTCAAGCAGTACAGCCGGGCGGAGCGGGACGCCGTCGAGTTGGCGCGCTATTGGCTGGATCAGATCAACCTGACCCGCCTGGCGGACACCGACGCCGGCAATCTGCCCTACGGCGACCAGCGCCGCCTGGAGATCGCCCGGGCGATGTGCACCGAGCCGGTGCTGCTCTGCCTGGACGAGCCGGCGGCCGGCCTCAACCCCCGGGAATCCCACGCCCTCAACGAGCTCCTGATCTACATCCGCGACAAGCACGACATCGGCGTCCTGCTGATCGAGCACGACATGAGCGTGGTCATGGAGATCTCCGACCACATCGTGGTGCTGGACTACGGCCGCAAGATCTCGGACGGCTCGCCCGAGGCGGTGCGCAGCGATCCGGCGGTGATCCGCGCCTACCTGGGCGAGGAGGAGGACGACGAGCTCCCGTCCGAGGTGGCGAGCGACCTGAACCCGGAGGCGCAGGCATGACCACGATGCTCAAGGTGTCCGGCGTCCAGACCTTCTACGGCAACATCCAGGCCCTGAAGGGCGTCGACGTCGAGGTGCGCCAGGGCGAGATCGTGACCTTGATCGGCGCCAACGGCGCCGGCAAGACGACCCTGCTGATGACCATCTGCGGCAATCCCCGCGCCGCCAGCGGCGAGATCGTCTTCGAGGGCCAGGAGATCACCCGCAAGCCGACCTACGAGATCGTCCACATGGGCATCGCGCAGTCGCCCGAGGGCCGGCGGATCTTCCCGCGCATGACCGTGCTGGAGAACCTGCAGATGGGCGCCACCACCGCCCACGGCGACCACTTCGACGAGGACCTGGGCCAGGCCTTCAAGCTCTTTCCGATCCTGGAGCAGCGGCGCAGCCAGCGCGGCGGCACCCTGTCCGGCGGCGAGCAGCAGATGCTGGCCATCGCCCGCGCCCTGATGGGGCGGCCGCGGCTCCTGCTGCTGGACGAGCCCTCGCTCGGCCTCGCGCCGATGATCGTCAAGCAGATCTTCTCGGTGATCCGGCGGATCAACAAGGAACAGGGCATGACCGTCCTGCTGGTCGAACAGAACGCCTTTCATGCCCTGCGGCTCGCGGATCGGGGCTACGTCATGGCCAACGGCCAGATCGTGATGAAGGGCAGCGGCCAGGAGCTGCTGGCCGACGAGGAGGTCCGCAAGGCCTACCTCGAAGGCGGCGCCTCGGCGGCCTGAGGGGAGGAGGTGCCATGCTAGAACTGATGGGCAGCAGCCTGCCGGCCTTCATCGTGGTGACCTTCCTGGCCATGGGCTTCTCGGCCTTGATGACCGGGGTTGGCCTGGCTACCACCTGGCGGCCGGTCTGGCAGGCGATTCCCTATTGCCTCCTGCTCGGCCTGGTCGACCGCTTCCTGGTCTGGAGCCTGTTCGAGGGCGAGCTGCTGCTCTTGTCCGGCTATCTGATCGATACCGCGCTTCTGACCGGGGTTTGCCTCCTGGCCTTTCGGATCACCCAGGTGCGCAAGATGCTGACGCAGTATCCCTGGCTGGTCGAGCGCAGCGGATTGTTGAGCTGGCGTGATAAAAAGAACGCATAAGTCTTTATTTTAAATCAAAACTGTTCCGGTTGAAGCGATTCTTTAGCATGATAGAATGTCGTCCAGCGCCCGGCCAGCAACGGCCGGGAAGGGATGATCTTCGTGCAAGATGGCGGCAGAGCCGCCAGTCCTTCATGAAAGCAGGGAGCAATCCATAGATGCGGAACTTCAAGAGTACGCTGATCGCGGCGGCTGCCTTGACGGTCGTCGGCTACGGCTCGGCAATTGCGGAAATAAAGATCTCCACGGTGGGCCCGATGACCGGGCAGTACGCCTCCTTCGGCGAGCAGATGAAGCGCGGCGCCGAGATGGCCGTCAACGACATCAACGCCGCCGGCGGCGTGCTCGGCCAGAAGCTGCAGCTTCTCGTCGAAGACGACGCCTGTGATCCCAAGCAGGCGGTCGCGGCCGCGAACAAGCTGGTCAGCGAAGGCGTCGCCTTCGTCGCCGGCCACTTCTGCTCCGGCTCCTCGATCCCGGCCTCCGATGTCTATGCGGAGGAGAACGTCCTGCAGATCTCGCCGGCCTCGACCAATCCTCAGCTGACCGAGCGCGGCATGGCCAACGTCTTCCGGGTCTGCGGCCGTGACGACCAGCAGGGCGTGGTCGCCGGCAAGTTCCTGGCCGACACCTTCAAGGGCAAGAAGGTCGCGATCCTTCACGACAAGACCGCCTACGGCAAGGGCCTCGCCGACGAGACCAAGAAGAACATGAACGCGGCCGGCCTGCAGGAAGCCATGTACGAGGCCTACACCGCGGGCGAGAAGGACTACTCGGCGCTGATCTCCAAGATGAAGGCGGCGGGCATCGACGTCTTCTACGTCGGCGGCTACCACACCGAAGCCGGCCTGATGATCCGCCAGGCGCACGAGCAGGGCTACAAGCCCCAGCTCGTCTCGGGCGACGCCCTGGTCACCGACGAGTACTGGAAGATCACCGGCGACGCCGGCGCCGGCACCCTGATGACCTTCAGCCCGGACCCGCGTAAGAACGAGGCCGCGGCGCCGCTGGTCCAGCGCTTCCGTGACGCCAACTACGAGCCGGAGGGCTACACCCTCTATACCTACGGCGCCATCCAGGCCTGGGCCCAGGCGGTCGAGAAGGCCGGCTCGGCCGACACCGACCCGGTGATCAAGACCCTCAAGAGCGAGAAGTTCGACACCGTTCTCGGCAACATCGGCTTCGACGAGAAGGGCGATGTCACCGCGCCGGGCTACGTCTGGTACGTCTGGGGCGACGGCCAGTACGACTACGCCAAGTAGTCGCGCGGCTCGAAGCGAAAAAGCGACCGGCCCGGCTCTAAGCCGGGCCGGTTCGTTTTTGCCGGTTCTCCTTTGGAGGATCCGTCTTCGCCGCGGCTCGGAGCGCCGCTCGCCCGGAGCCGCCAGCGTCCCTGCGGACGGCGGGGCGGATGGCGGAGCGCTCCGTCCAGACAGAGTTGACCAAGTAATCTCCGCCCAATTGACTCCAATTGGGCGGAGACCGGTCCAGGAACCTCAGCCGTGGCCGTTGGGCTTGCCCGAGGGCTGGCCCTTCCGCACCACGCTGCCGAGGCCCATCTTGCGGGCGAAGTCGGCGCGCTCCTTCGCGTAGTTGGGCGCCACCATGGGGTAGTCCGACGGCAGGCCCCACTTGCTCCTGTACTCGGCAGGACTCATGCCGTAGGTGGAGCGCAGGTGTCGCTTCAGCATCTTGAACTTTCGCCCGTCTTCCAGACAGACGAGGAAGTTCGACCGAATCGACTCCTCGATGGGCACCGCCGGCTTACGATGTTCGCGGCTTGCCTTGCTGTTGAGATCGGCCAGGGAGTTGCGTACAAGCTCGATGACTACCGGGAGCTCGCCGACTGGGAGTGTGTTGTTGCTCGTGTAGGCGGCGACCAGGGTCGCCGTCAATCGGAGCAATTCAGCGTCGGATGCGCGGTCTGCCTGACCTGGGATTTCAGCGGTCTGATCCTGACTGCTTTTGGCCATTATTTCGTCGCCCATTAATCAACCTAAGATTGCAGAAGCTTGCACATTGGGGCGGGCCTAGTCAATTCCTCCGCTTGGCCTAGTCTTTCCAGTATCTTCCTGGCCCTCGATTGTCGTGTCCCGGCCAGGGACTCGTCAGGTGCAGGCCGGGATCTGCGGCCGCCGGACTTGCGAGACCTTGTGGTGGCTTTTCACCGCACCGCGACATCTGGTACTATCCGCGCCCTTCGGAAGCGCCGGCAGCCTGGCGGGCGGACGCGGCCGAATACTGCACCCCTGACCTCAAGAGTCCGAAATGACGCAGCAGATCATCGCCCTGGCCTCGGACCATGCCGGCTATGACCTCAAGACCCGGCTCAAGGAAGACCTGGAACGGCAAGGCCACGAGGTCCTCGACCTCGGGGCTCACGGCCCCGAATCGGTCGACTATCCGGATTTCGGGCACGCCATGGGCCAGGCCCTTGAGAGCGGGCGCGCGCAGCGCGGGGTGCTGGTCTGCGGCAGCGGGATCGGGATCTCGATCGCGGCCAACCGGCATCCCGGCGTCCGCGCCGCGCTCTGCCACGACGAGACCTCCGCCCGGCTGGCGCGGGCGCACAACGATGCCAACGTCCTGGCCCTGGGCGCGCGCCTGATCGGGCCAGAGGTCGCGAAAAGCTGTCTGGAGGTCTTTCTCGCGACGGACTTCGAGGGCGGCCGCCATGCAAAACGGGTCGCCAAGCTGGGCTGAACGCCAAGGGGCCCGAGAGGGCCGATTAGGGGAGGAAAGAAGGACATGTCTGCACTCGATGCTGCCGCGAAGGAGCCCCGGTCCGGCGGCTTCTTCTCGGCCGGGCTGGCCGAGACCGATCCCGAGCTCGCCGCCGCCATCAAGGACGAGCTGCGCCGCCAGCAGGACCAGATCGAGCTGATCGCCTCCGAGAACATCGTCTCGCGCGCTGTCCTGGAGGCGCAGGGCTCGGTCCTGACCAACAAGTACGCCGAAGGCTATCCCGGGCGGCGCTACTACGGCGGCTGCGAGCACGTCGACGTGGTCGAGGCCCTGGCCATCGAGCGGGCCAAGAAGATCTTCGGCTGCGAGTTCGTCAACGTGCAGCCCCATTCGGGCGCCCAGGCCAACCAGTGCGTGCTGCTCGGGCTCTGCAAGCCCGGCGACGTGATCATGGGCATGTCGCTGGCCGCCGGCGGGCACCTGACCCACGGCGCGCCGCCCAACCTCTCGGGCAAGTGGTTCCATGCCGTGCAGTACGGCGTGCGCCGCCAGGACGCCCTGATCGACTTCGACGAGGTCGAGAGCCTGGCCCGCGAGCACAAGCCGCGCCTGATCATCGCCGGCGGCTCGGCCTATCCGCGGGTCATCGACTTCGCCCGCTTCCGCGAGATCGCCGATTCCGTCGGCGCCTACTTCCACGTCGACATGGCGCATTTCGCCGGCCTGGTCGCCGGCGGCGCCCATCCCAGCCCCCTGCCGCACGCCCACGTGGTGACCACGACGACGCACAAGACGCTGCGCGGCGCGCGCGGCGGCATGGTCCTGTCGAACGACCCGGAGCTGGGCAAGAAGATCAACTCCGCCGCCTTCCCCGGCCTGCAGGGCGGTCCCCTGATGCACGCCATCGCCGGTAAGGCGGCGGCCCTGGGCGAATGCCTGCAGCCGGAGTTCAAGGCCTATACCCGGACCGTGGTCGAGAACGCCCGGACCCTGGCGGCAACCCTCATCGAGGGCGGCCTGGACATCGTGACCGACGGCACCGACACCCACGTCGTGCTGGTCGACCTGCGGCCCAAGGGACTGACCGGCCGGCAGGCCGAGGAGAGCCTCGATCGGGCCGGCATCACCTGCAACAAGAACGGCATCCCCTTCGATCCGGAGAAGCCGATGGTGACCTCGGGCGTCCGCCTGGGCACGCCGGCCGGGACCACCCGCGGCTTCGGACCCGCGGAGTTCAGCCAGGTCGGCGAGCTGATCGGCCGGGTGCTCGACGGCCTGGCCGCCGATCCCGAGAACAACGAGGCGGTCGAGCAGGCGGTTCGCGCCGACGTGCTGGCGCTCTGCCGCAGGTTCCCGATCTATCCGGGACTCTGAGACGAAAGGGGAGGTCAACTTTGGGGGGCAGGAAAGATGCGTTGCCCGTTCTGCGGTAACGAAGACACCCAGGTCAAGGACTCGCGGCCGACCGAGGACAACTCGGCGATCCGCCGTCGCCGGCAGTGCCCGAACTGCGGCGCCCGCTTCACGACCTTCGAGCGGGTGCAGCTGCGTGAGCTGACGGTGGTCAAGGGCACCGGGCAGCGCGAGCCCTTCGACCGGGACAAGCTCCTGCGCTCCATGATGATCGCCTTGCGCAAGCGGCCGGTGGACGCCGAGCGGACCGAGCGCGTGGTCAACGGACTGGTCCGGCGCCTGGAAAGCTCGGGCGAGAGCGAGATCCCGACCAAGCTGATCGGCGAGATGGTGATGGACGCCCTGGCGGGCCTCGACCCCGTGGCCTACGTCCGCTTCGCCTCGGTCTACCGGAACTTCCGCGAGGCCCGGGACTTCGAGGAATTCGTTGGCAAGCTCGGCACCGACGGCGACTGACCCCGTCGACCTCAGGGAGATGCGCGGCGCCCTGGCCCTGGCCAGGCGCGGGCTCGGCCGGGTCGCGCCCAACCCGGCCGTGGGCTGCGTGATCGCCCGGGACGGCCGGGTGCTGGCCCGCGGCTGGACCCAGCCCGGCGGCCGGCCGCACGCCGAGGCCGAGGCCCTGGGCCGGGCCGGGGCGGCGGCGGAGGGCGCCACGGCCTACGTCACGCTCGAGCCCTGTTCCCACCACGGCAAGACGCCGCCTTGCGATCGGGCCCTGATCGCCGCCGGCGTGGCGCGCTGCGTCGTCGCCCTGGAGGATCCGGATCCGCGGGTGGCGGGGCGGGGCCTCGCCAACCTGGAGGCCGCCGGCGTCGCGGTCGAGCTGGGGCTCTGCCGGGAGGAGGCCGAGGCGGTCAACGCCGGCTATCTGTTGCAGCGCCGCGAGGGCCGGCCCCTGGTCGCGCTCAAGCTCGCCGCCACCCTGGACGGCCGGATCGCGACCGCGGCCGGCGAGAGCAGGTGGATCACCGGCGAGGCGGCGCGGGCGCGGGCCCACCTGCTGAGGGCGCGCTATGACGCGGTGCTGGTCGGCGCCGGCACCGCCCGGGCGGACGACCCGCGCCTCGACGTCCGCCTGCCCGGGCTGGAGGCGGTCCGGCCGCTGCGCGTCGTGCTGGACGGCAGCCTGGGCCTGCCCCTGTCCCACGACCTGGTGGCGCAGGCCGTGGCCCGGCCGAGCTGCCTGGTCACCGGCGCCGAGGTCGCCGAGGCAGACCTGGCGCCCTACCGGGACGCGGGCATGGCGATCCTGCAGGTCGGCCGCGATCCCGAAGGCCGCCTCGACCTGGCGGAGGCCCTGCGGGCCCTGGGCGGGCTCGGCCTGACCCGGGTCCTGGTCGAGGGCGGGGGCCGCCTGGCGGCCGGGCTGCTGAAGGCCGGCCTGGTCGAGGAACTGCACTGGTTCCGCGCGCCCAAGGTCATCGGCGGTGACGGCCGCCCGGCGGTCGCGGCGCTGGGTCTCGAGGCGCTCTCGGCGGCGCCGGGCTTCACCTCCGTCGGGCTGGAGTCCCTGGACGGCGACGTGCTGGAAACCTTCCGTCGGAGCGCCTAAGTTCGGGCCATGTTCACGGGGATTATCACCGATCTCGGGCGCCTGCGCGCGATCCGGCCCGGCGGCGACACCCGCCTGGTGATCGAGACCGCCTACGATACCTCGGGTATCGAGATCGGCGCCTCGATCGCCTGTTCCGGGACCTGCCTGACGGTGGTCGAGACCGGGGCCGACTGCTTCGCCGTCGACGTCTCGGCGGAGACCCTGTCGCGGACGACGCTGGGCGACTGGCGGCCGGGCGAGGCGATCAACCTGGAGGCCTCGCTTCGCCTCGGCGACGAGCTCGGCGGCCACCTGGTGTCGGGCCACGTCGACGCGACCGCCGAGATCCTCGATCGCCGGCCCGAGGGCGACAGCCAGCGTTTCGTCTTCCGGGCGCCGGCCGAGGTCGCGCCCTTCATCGCCTCCAAGGGCTCGGTCGCCCTGGACGGGGTCTCCCTGACCGTCAACGAAGTCCGGGACGAGGCCGGGGGAAAGGTGATATTCGGTGTCAATATCATCCCCCATACCGCTGAAAAAACGAGCTTTGGCGCCGCCCAGCCCGGGCAGCGCGTGAACCTGGAAATCGACATGCTGGCGCGCTACGTTCAGCGCCAGCTTGGCAGGCAGGATTGAACCCGGTGTCACACCCTCAGCAGGAACCCTGGCGCGCCACCTTCGGCGAGATCAAGGCCTCGATCGACGAGATCATCGAGGAGGCCCGCAACGGCCGCATGTTCATCCTGGTCGACGACGAGGACCGGGAGAACGAAGGCGACCTCGTGATCCCCTCGCAGATGGCGACCCCGGACGCGATCAACTTCATGGCCAAGTTCGGCCGCGGCCTGATCTGCCTGGCCCTGGAGCAGCAGCGGGCCGAGGAGCTGCGCCTGCCGCGCATGGAGCAGCGTAACGAGAGCCGCCACGCCACCGCCTTCACGGTCTCGATCGAGGCCCGGCACGGGGTCACCACCGGGATCTCGGCGCCGGACCGGGCGCGTACCGTCGCGGTGGCCATCGATCCCACGGCCGGTCCCGACGAGCTCTCGATGCCGGGTCACATCTTCCCGGTGGTCGCCCGCGACGGCGGGGTCCTGATGCGCACCGGGCACACCGAGGCCGCCGTGGACCTCGCCCGCCTGGCCGGGCTCTACCCCTCGGGGGTGATCTGCGAGATCATGAACGACGACGGCACCATGGCGCGGCGCGACGACCTGATCGGCTTCGCCCAGCGCCACGGTCTCAAGATCGCCACCATCGCCGACCTGATCGCCTACCGCCTGCGCAACGACAAGATCGTCGAGCGCCGGGCGGTCGGCAGCTTCGAGAGCCGGCACGGCGGCGAGTTCGAGATGACGGTCTTCACCAACTCGGTGACCGGGACCGAGCACATCGCCCTGACCAAGGGCCGGATCGACGACACGGCGCCGGTCCTGGTCCGGGTCCACGCGCTCAGCGTGCTGGACGACGTCCTCGGCGACCAGTCCAGCGGCCGCGGCGGCGAGCTGCAGGCGGCCATGCGGATCATCGCCGAGGCGGGGCGGGGGGTCGTGGTGCTGATCCGCGAGTCCATGATGGCCAACCTGGCGCGCGAGCTCGAGGAGCGCGAGATCCACAGCCAGCCGCCGATGGCCGAATTGAGGGATTACGGCCTCGGCGCGCAGATCCTGCTTGACCTTGGGGTGCGGGAGATGATTCTGCTGCACAACACCCGCCACACCTTCATCGGGTTGGACGGCTACGGCCTCAAGGTCGTCGGCCAGCAGCCGGTCAAGGTCGAAGGAAACCAGGCTTGAGCGAGACACCCCACATCCTGATCGTCGAGTCCCGCTACTACGAGGACGTGGCCGCAGAGCTGCTCAAGGGCGCCCTCGCCGAGCTCGAGGCCGCCGGCGCGACCAACGAGCGCATCGAGGTGCCCGGCGCCTTCGAGATCCCGGCGGCGATCCGCATGGCGATTCGCTCGCTGGACTTCTACGCCGGCCGGCGCCGCTTCGACGGCTACATCGCCCTGGGCTGCGTGATCCGCGGCGAGACCTCGCACTACGACTACATCTGCACGGAGAGCGCCCGCAAGCTCCAGGACCTGGCGGTGAACTACACCCTGGCCCTGGGCTACGGCATCCTGACCTGCGAGACCCACGACCAGGCGGTGGAACGGGCGGCCGTGGACCGCAAGAACAAGGGCGGCGACGCGGCCCGCGCCTGCCTGGCGATGATCGGCGTGAAGCAGCGCTTTCGCCTCTTTCCGCGGTAGATGGTCGTGGCCGAAACCGCTTCGAGATCGAAGGCCTGGAGCCAGCGGCGCCACATGGCGCGGCTCGCGGCGGTCCAGGCGCTCTACCAGATCGAGATCACCGGCCAGCGCCCGGCCGCGGTGGTGCTGGAGTTCCACAAGCATCGGCGCGGCGAGGAGATCGAAGGGGTCAGCTTCAAGGACCTCGACGAGGACCTCTTCAACGAGCTGGTGGTCGCCGTCAGTCAGGAGCCGGAGGCGCTGGATGCGCTGCTGTCCCAAGCGCTCGCGGCCGAGTGGCCGGTCGAGCGGCTGGAGCGCCTGCTCCGAATCATCCTTCGCCTCGGCGCCTACGAGCTGCGGTCCCGTCCCAAGGTGCCGGTCGGCGTGGTCATCAACGAGTGCCTCGACTTGGCGCATGCCTTCTACGAAGGCAAGGAGCCCGGCATGGTGAACGGCGTCCTGGACCGTCTGGCCAAGACGCTGCGCGCCCCGGAACCTCCGGCCGGTCGCGCGGCGCAGGGGGCGGGCCGGGGCTGAAGGGGGGCAGCAGGATGGCGGCCGAATTCGACCTGATCGAGACCTATCTGGCGCCTCTGGCCGCCGGCCACAGCGGTGCTTTCGGGCTCAAGAACGATGCCGCCATCTTTCCGGGCGGCCGGGACAAGTCCGTGGTCGTGACCACCGACACCCTGGTCCAGGGCGTGCACTTCCTGCCCGAGGATCCGCCCGACCTCGTGGGCCGCAAGCTCTTGCGGGTCAGCCTCTCGGACATCGCCGCCATGGGCGGCAAGCCCTTCGGCTATCTGCTCTCGGTGGCGCTGCCGCCGGAGCAGGGCGAGACCTGGTTCGCCGGCCTGGCCCGCGGGCTGGCCGAGGACCAGTCCACCTTCCATGTCGGCCTTCTCGGCGGCGATACCGTCTCGACCTCCGGGCCCCCGGTTCTCTCCGTGACCGCCTTCGGCCGGGTTCCGGAAGACAGGGTGCTGCGCCGCAACGGCGCCAGGGCCGGTGACGATCTCTACGTCTCCGGCAGCATCGGCGACGGGGCCCTGGGGCTCCTGGTCCTTCAGGACCGCCTTGCCGAGGTGCCGGAAGCGGCGGGCCGCGACCTCGCCGAACGCTATCGCCTGCCGCAGCCGCGCCTGGAGCTGGGCCAGGCCCTGGCCGAGGGCGGCTTCGCAAGGACCGCCATCGACGTCTCCGACGGCCTGGTCGCCGACCTCGGGCACTTGGCGCGCGGCGCCGGCCTGGCCGCCGAGCTCTGGGCCGCCGAGGTCCCCGTCTCGCCGGCCGCGCTCGAGGTCCTGGCCAAGGCCCCGGAGCATCTGGAGACCGTCCTGACCGGCGGCGACGACTACGAGTTGCTGTTCTCGGCGCGCGAGTCCCAGCGGGAGAGCCTGGTCGAGCTTGCCCAGCAGCTCGACATGCCGATCTCGCGCATCGGCCGCTTCTCGAAGGGCGAGGGGGTTTCGGTCCTGAGCCACGACGGCGCGCCCTTGCAACTCTCCCGGAGCGGCTGGGTTCATTTTCAGAACGACCCGAAGAATTCCAAGTAGAACTCTGATTTGACGAGATTTTTCGGCATTCTGCGAGTGCCGTACGGCGGGGCTTCATGGTTTCTTCAGACCTGACGCCTTGACTGTCGGGCGGTGCCGCCCTCGGCCAAACAGCCTAAGACATCATGAAGCGCCTGCTGATCATCCTGGTCCTGGTTCTGCTCCTTGCCGGCGGTGGCGGCGGCGCCTGGTGGTTCATGAACCAGGGCGCCGAGCAGGCCGAGGCGGAGGCCCCCGTCGAAGCGGCGTCCAAGCCGAACTTCGTCAAGATTGATCCGATCGTCCTGCCGCTGATCCAGCAGAACAAGGTCACCCGCTTCGTCACCGTGGTGATCACCCTCGAGATGCCGGTCGACGACGCGATTCTGAAGGTCGGACTGGTCAAGCCGCGTCTGATGGACGCGCTCTTCACCGAGCTGCACAGTCTGTTCAGCATGAAGATGGTGCGTGAGCAGGGGCCCGACTCGCCTTTGGTCAAGCAGCGTGTGAGGCTGGTCAGCGAGCGGATTCTGGGGCCCGGCACGGTCGATGCCGTGCTGGTGCAGGGGGTCTCCCAGCAGCGCCCCGGCAGCGGCTGAGCCGCATCGCCACGGCTTGCCACGGCCGTCGCCTTCTGGCATTTTCCGCGCGCATTTTTCCCGATTCTTGGGGGCATCGAGGGTGCCGGCGCGTCCTGCGCCGGCTCGTTCCATAAAAGGGCTACCAAATGACAGAGCTATACGTTGTTCTCGCCTGCGGCCTCGTCGCCGTGGCCTACGGGGCGGTGACGTCGCGGTCGGTGCTGGCTGCCAGTGCCGGCAACGATCGGATGCAGGAGATTGCAGGGGCTGTCCAGGAGGGCGCCCGGGCCTACCTCAACCGCCAGTACATGACCATCGCGATCGTCGGGATCGTGATCTTCGGCGTGATCTGGTGGCTGCTGGGCCTCAAGGTCGGTATCGGCTTCCTGATCGGCGCCGTGCTCTCGGGCGCGGCCGGCTACATCGGCATGAACGTCTCGGTGCGGGCCAACGTGCGCACCGCCGAGGCGGCCCGCCAGGGCCTCGGCCAGGGGCTGCGCATCGCCTTCCAGGCCGGCGCGGTGACCGGCATGCTGGTGGCGGGCCTGGCCCTGCTGGGCGTGGCCGGCTACTACCTCTATCTGAAGTCGAGCGGCAGCGGCGGTCGTGAGCTGGTGGACGCCCTGGTAGCGCTGGGCTTCGGCGCCTCGCTGATCTCCATCTTCGCGCGCCTGGGCGGCGGCATCTTCACCAAGGGCGCCGACGTCGGCGCCGACCTGGTGGGCAAGGTCGAGGCCGGCATCCCCGAGGACGATCCGCGCAACCCGGCGGTGATCGCCGACAACGTGGGCGACAACGTCGGCGACTGCGCCGGCATGGCCGCCGACCTCTTCGAGACCTATGCCGTGACCGTGGTCGCGACCATGGTCCTGGCCTCGATCTTCTTCGCCGGCCAGGCGGTGATGGACGCCATGATGCTCTATCCGCTGATGATCGGCGGGGTCTGCATCGTGACCTCGGTGGCCGGCACCTACTTCGTCCGGCTCGGGGCCTCGCAGAGCATCATGGGCGCCCTCTACAAGGGCTTCATCGCCTGCGCCGTGCTCTCGGCCATCGCGCTCTGGCCGATCACCGACTGGATCGTCGGCATGGACACCAGCTTCCAGATCGGCGAGCGGGCCTTCGAGGGCCGCCACCTCTACTACTGCGGCCTGATCGGCCTGGTCGTGACGGGCGCCATCATCTGGGTCACCGAGTACTACACCGGCACCGACTACCGGCCGGTGCGCAGCGTGGCCAAGGCCTCGGTCACCGGCCACGCGACCAACGTCATCCAGGGCCTGGCGGTCTCCATGGAGGCGACCGCCGTGCCGGCGCTGATCATCTCCGCCGGCATCATCGGCACCTTCCTGCTGGCCGGCCTCTTCGGCATCGCCATCGCGGTGACCACCATGCTGGCCCTGGCCGGCATGGTAGTGGCGCTGGACGCCTACGGCCCGGTCACCGACAACGCCGGCGGCATCGCTGAGATGGCGGACCTGGAGAGCGACGTCCGCAACACCACCGACGCCCTGGACGCGGTCGGCAACACCACCAAGGCGGTGACCAAGGGCTATGCCATCGGCTCCGCCGGCCTGGGCGCGCTGGTGCTCTTCGCGGCCTACACGCTCGATCTGCAGTACTTCTCGAGCAACGCCGCCCAGTTCCCCTTCTTCGAGGGGGTCCAGGTGGACTTCTCCCTGGCGAATCCCTACGTCGTGGTCGGCCTCTTCATCGGCGGCCTGCTGCCCTTCCTCTTCGGGGCCATGGGCATGATGGCCGTGGGCCGCGCCGGCGGCGGCGTGGTCGAGGAGGTCCGCCGCCAGTTCCGCGAGATCCCGGGCATCATGGAAGGCACCGGCAAGCCGGAGTACGGCCGCTGCGTCGACATGCTGACCAAGGCCGCGATCAAGGAGATGATCATCCCCTCGATGTTGCCGGTCCTGTCCCCGGTGGTGCTGTTCTTCGTGATGTGGGGGATCGGCGGCAAGGACGCCGCCCTGTCCTCGGTCGGCGCCATGCTCCTGGGCGTCATCGTCACCGGCCTCTACGTCGCGATCTCCATGACCGCCGGCGGCGGCGCCTGGGACAACGCCAAGAAGTACATCGAGGACGGCAACCTCGGCGGCAAGGGCTCCGAGGCCCACAAGGCGGCGGTGACCGGCGACACGGTCGGCGATCCCTACAAGGACACCGCCGGCCCGGCCGTCAACCCGATGATCAAGATCACCAACATCGTCGCCCTTCTTCTGCTGGCGGTGCTGGCGCACGTCTGACCCGCCGGCCAAAACAAGCTGCAGTCGACAAAGCCCCGGTGGCCGCCAGGCCGCCGGGGCTCTTGTTTTTTACCGGGGCTCCCCGCGGGAGCCGGGCCGTCCTACTGGTCGGTGCCGGCGCCGGTGAAGCGGCCGACGTTGCCGAAGAGCTGCTGGATCACCGACAGCTTCTTGCCCTCGGTCGGCGTCACCCGATCGACCGGATCGACGCTGCGGCTGTCGTTCAGGGTGTAGACCTTCTTCTCGTCGACCCGGCCGTCCTCCGAGAAGGACACGACCAGGACGCTGCGCTCCAGGACGTCGGGCTCGAAAAAGGCCACGGTTTCGGACCGCGATCCGATGTAGTACCAGCGGTTGTCCTCGAAGGTGGAGACGGCCGAAGGCGAGCCCAGCATGCCGAGCACGTCCTGCTGATCGTGGACGCCGGGCTGGATGCCGTCGACGACCTCCTTGTCCGGCAGGTTGCCGTGGGTATTGAGACCGGAAGAACAGGCCCCCAGGCCGATAAGGCCGAGGCCCAGCGCCAAGCCTCCGATCGCCCGTCTTGCCTTGCTTTGCTTGCCCATACCTTGCGCTTCCTCAGACCGGCTGCGAGCTGCTTATATACTTGATTAAACCCAGACGGGGCGGCATTGCAAGGGGGCTGACGGGACGACACAGGGAAGGTTCACGAAAATGGTCCTAGAATCGCTTTTCGGTCGGGATCCGGGCGCGGAGGTCGCGGCGGCGCTCTACGAAGCGGTCGTCGCCCAGGCCCGGCAGCCGGCCTTCTACCTGCATTGCGGCCTGCCGGACAGCCTCGACGGCCGCTTCGAGATGATTGCCCTGCATAGCTTCGTCGTGCTGCGGCGCCTGCGGGCGCTCGGTCCGGAGGCCGAGGCGGTCGCCCAGAGCTTCGTCGACACCCTGGTCCTCGACCTGGACCGGAGCCTGCGTGAGATGGGGGTCGGCGACCTGGGCGTCGGCAAGCGGGTGCAGCGCATGGCGGCCGGATTCCACGGCCGGATCACCGCCTACGACCAAGGCCTGGCGGCCGGCTCGGAGGAGCTGGAGGCGGCCCTGCGGCGCAACGTCTTCGGCACCACCAGCCCGGAGCCCGGGCAGGTCTCGGCCATGGCCGCCTATCTGCGGCGGGAGGTGGCGGCGGCGCCCGACCCCGGCCTCCTTGCCGGCAAGGTCGGCTTCGGGCCGCCGCCCGAGCCGGGCGCCTGATCCGCACCAGCGCCCGGGACGAGGCCGGTAATGGGCGGCCAAATGGCGACCCGGATCGCGGCCCGGATGGCGGCAAAGGAATTGACCTCTCGCGGCCGTTTCCCTAAGGTGCGGCGCTTCCCAGAAGGCGCATCCGGACGGTAACGCATGGCTGGCCACGACAGGTCTGACAGCGAGTTTTTTCGGCCTCTCGCCGTCGACTCCTTGGGCGAGGACGAGCTCGTCCGGGAGATCGAGGCGGGCCCGGCCGAGTGCCAGGCCGTGGCCCGGCGGCTCGGCCTGGAGGGGCTCTCCGGCCTGCGGGCGCGCTTTCGCGTGGCGCGCGCCTCGGGCGGTGCGCTGATCCGGGTCTCCGGGTCCTTCGAGGCCGACGTGGTGCAGCTTTGCGTGGTCTCTCTGGAGCCGGTTGGGCAGCATCTTGCCGAGGACTTCAGCCTGACCTTCAGCCTGGAGCCGGTATCGATGCAGGATGACCTGGAGCTGACCTTGGCCGACGAAGACCTGCCGGAGGAGATCTCTGACGGCGTCATCGACCTGGGAGAGGCGGCGGTCCAGCAATTGGCGGTTGCCCTGGACCCCTATCCGCGACGGCCGGACGCCGAGGTGCCGGCCGCCCTGCGCCCCGTGGAAGGCGGCCCGGACGGCCCTTTCGCGGCGCTCGGGAAACTGAAGGGCGACAAGCAGGCTTAATCAAAAATTAACCTTGTGCGTCGTGGTGTGTAACCAATCGGTAACGGGCTTGCGAAGAGCTTATCTTTCTGCGTATAAGCGCGACTTCGCGGGCCCGTTCGAACTGTGAGATTTGAGACATGGCCGTTCCTAAGAAGAAAGTCTCCCGGTCCCGGCGCGACATGCGCCGCTCCCATGACGGGCTGCCGTCGGCCGGACCCAACGAGTGCCCGAACTGCGGCGAGATGAAGCTGCCGCATCATGTCTGCGCGGCTTGCGGCTTCTACGACGGCCGCGAGGTCGTCGACGTCGAGGCCGTCTGACGGCGTTGGCCCGCCGGCAGGACGCCTCGGGCGGGGTTTCGAGAGACTCGAAAACCAGGGATTGATCGCCCTTGCAAGCCGGCATCACCATCGCTCTCGACGCCATGGGTGGGGACCACGCACCGCGCATGGTTCTGAGCGGTGCGAACATCGCCAGGAAACGCTTTCCCGACGTCCGCTTCATCTTCTTCGGGCGCGAGGCCGAGCTGCGTCCGCAGCTCGACCGGCTGAAGCCCTTGGCGGCGGTCAGCAAGATCGTCCACAGCGATCAGGTGGTGAGCGCCGAGGACCGGCCCAAGACGGTGGTGCGCCAGGGACGGGAATCGAGCATGGGGCTGGCCATCCAGGCGGTCAAAGAGGGCGAGGCGGTGGGCGCGGTCTCGGCCGGCAACACCGGCGCGCTGATGGGCCTGGCCTACTTCGTCCTGCGGACCCTGCCGGGCATCGACCGGCCCGCGATCGCCTCCTTCATGCCGACCCAGCGCAGCGAATCGGTCATGCTGGACCTGGGTGCCAACGTGCACTGCGACGCCACCAACCTGGTCGACTTCGCGGTCATGGGCAACGTCTTCGCCCGCACGGTCCTGGGCCTGCAGACCCCCAGCATCGGGCTGCTGAACGTCGGCTCCGAGGAGACCAAGGGCCACGAGGCGCTGTGGGAGGCGGCGGAGATCCTGCGCCAGGCCAAGCTGCCCGGGCGCTTTCACGGCTTCATCGAAGGCGACGACATCGCCAAGGGGACCGTGGACGTGATCGTGACCGACGGTTTCACCGGGAACATCGCCCTCAAGACCGCGGAAGGCACGGCGAAGCTGCTCAGCGAGTACATCCGCCAGACCTTCAAGAGCTCCTTCCTGGCCCGGATCGGCTACCTCTTTGCCCGCGGCGCCCTGGCCAAGCTGCGCCAGCGGACCGACCCGCGCCGCTACAACGGCGCCATGTTCCTCGGCCTCAACGGCATCGTGGTGAAGAGCCACGGCGGCACCGACGCCCTGGGTTTCGCCAACGCCATCGGCGTCGCCGTCGACATGGCGCGGCACGGTATCCTCGAGAAGATCACCGCCGACTTCGACAGCCTGTCCCGAAGCGCGCCCGCGCCAACTTCGCCCGAAGGGCAGGCGGCGATGCTGTGAGCCAGCTACGCGCGCAGGTCGTGGGCTGCGGCGCCTACCTGCCCGAGCGGGTGGTGCGCAACCAGGAGCTCAGCGAGCGCCTCGACACCTCGGACGACTGGATCCGCCAGCGCACCGGCATCTGCGAGCGGCGCATCGCGGCCGAGGATGAATACACCTCGCACCTCGGCCTGCAGGCGGCCAAGGCCGCGCTCGAGGCGGCGGGCTGCGACGTCGGCGATATCGATCTGATCGTGGTCGCGACCTCGACCCCCGACCAGACCTTCCCGGCGACCGCGACCCGGATCCAGGCGGCCTTGGGCATGACCCGCGGCGCCGCCTTCGACGTCCAGGCGGTCTGCAGCGGCTTCGTCTACGCCCTGGCGGTCGCCGACAACTTCATCAAGGCCGGCCAGGCCCGCAACGTGCTGGTGATCGGGGCCGAGACCTTCTCCCGGATCCTCGACTGGGAGGACCGCTCGACCTGCGTGCTCTTCGGCGATGGTGCCGGGGCGCTGGTCCTGGCCGCCTCGGAGGGCAACGGCAAGGCCGAGGAGCGCGGCGTCCTCTCGACCCACATCTACTCCGACGGCCGCCACAACCAGGCGCTCTACGTCGACGGCGGCCCCGGCTCGACCAAGACCGTCGGCCATCTGCGCATGGAGGGGCGGGAGGTCTTCCGCCACGCCGTGGTGCGCATGAGCCAGGCGATCGACGCCGCGCTGGACGCCGGCGGCGTGACCCCGGGCGACATCGACTGGCTGGTCCCGCACCAGGCCAACATCCGCATCATCGAGGCCATGGCCAAGCGGCTGAACCTGCCCATGGACCGGGTGGTGGTGACCGTCGACCGCCATGCCAACACCTCCGCCGCCTCGATCCCCCTCGCGCTCTGCGAGGCCAGCAGCGACGGCCGGATCCAGGCCGGCGACCTGATCATGATCGAGGCCATGGGCGGCGGCTTCGCCTGGGGTTCGGCCCTGGTCCGCTGGTAGCGCTCCCCGGCCGCCGCCCAGCCGCCGCCACCCAGCCGCCATCGGGGGCAGACGGCGGGGCTTTGGACGGCGAATTCAAGACGCAGCCCATCTCCTTACAAATATTAAGAGGTTTGACCCCCTGATGGGGTTGCGATAACGTTCTGAGATTGTTTGGTCTTAGGGGGACTCATGGCCGGTGAAACTATTACCCGCGCCCATTTGAGTGAGGCCGTGTATCAGGAAGTGGGTTTGTCGCGGAACGAATCGGCCGAATTGGTCGAATCCGTCCTGAACGAGATCTCGGACGCGCTCGTACGCGGCGAGGTGGTCAAGCTGTCGTCCTTCGGCAGCTTTTCGGTCCGGCAGAAGGGCCAGCGGATCGGCCGCAATCCGAAGACGGGGGAGGAGGTGCCCATCTTGCCACGCAAGGTGTTGGTTTTCCGGGCCTCTCACGTTCTGAAGAACCGTATCAACGGATCTTCGACACCGTCCGGCTGAGCCGAGGGCCCGCTTGAGCGAGTCAAGCTGAGGAGTCATCTGCTTCGATGCCTGCGATCAATCCGGGCGCCAAGTCAGCAGCCGCCTTCAGGACGATCAGCGAAGTGTCCGGCGAGCTGGACGTGCCGCAGCACGTCCTGCGCTTCTGGGAGACCAAGTTCAGCCAGGTCCGCCCGCTGAAGCGCGGCGGCGGCCGCCGCTACTACCGGCCCGAGGACATCGTCCTGCTGCGCCGGATCCGCGACCTGCTCTACCGCGACGGCTACACCATCAAGGGCGTGCAGCGCCTGCTTCGCGACGGCCTGAGCAAGCCGGCGGAGGCGAAGGGCGGGGACGACGGCGGCGACGCCGAAAGGCGCACCGCGATGGCCGCCGCGGCCGCAGGCGAGGCCCGTGCAAACGGTCATTCCGCCGGCACGGCGCTCAGCAGCGAGGCTCGGGAGGAGCTGAGCAACATCCTGGACGAGCTGCTGGAGGCTCGGGCCAGCCTCAAGAAAGCGCGCGGCGACTGACCCGCGATCTGTGGGCGGCCCGGATAAGAAGCCTCGGCCGCATTGCCAGCCGTGCCCGACGCCTGTATATAGACCCGCCGCCGGGCGCCACCGCCCCGGCGCGGTCACCGACGGAGCGTGGCGCAGCCTGGTAGCGCACTTGACTGGGGGTCAAGAGGTCGCAGGTTCAAATCCTGCCGCTCCGACCAATCTTTTCAATGGGTTGGCTCAAATCCGCTTTCCCCTTTTTCGGGCTATTTTGGCTTGTTCCCGCCGAATTCGGTCTTGATTGTGACCTCCCGCCAAATCCTTGAGCAGCAAGGTAGGCGCTGGAAGTGGCTGTAAATAAAAACCTTTTTTGACTGAAGTGCTTTCTTCTCACTGCTCGATAGCACACTTGACCCTTTGGGCAAGTGCACGTGGCTACGGCAAATCTCATCTGTCCTTGTGATCTCGCGGCCCCTTGTGCCGCACGATCGTTACTTGATCGACGCTGCGGTATGACCGTCGGCACTGCGACGATGAATTCTCCCGGCTTGTGATGCTTGTTCGCCATCCTTGGCCCGCCTCAGACTAAAAATAGGGGTGGACCAACTCCTCTGGGGCCGTTCACTCATCCTCGGCCACCACCAATTGAAACATCAGATCTTCACCACCTTGGCTCGCTGACGGCGCGTCGAACGACGGAGTCGGCGACGTTGGAACATCCAAGATCAGAGGCCACGCTTTGAAGCTCAC
The DNA here is from genome assembly GCA_028282935.1 of Kiloniellales bacterium. Taxonomy (GTDB): domain Bacteria; phylum Pseudomonadota; class Alphaproteobacteria; order Kiloniellales; family JAKSBE01; genus JAKSBE01. Next base: position 205 of record JANQGU010000113.1, on the reverse strand, counting down.
CTAAACAGGTTTTGCGTTTTTCGAATGTTTCAGCGGCGCGGCCCGATGCTATCGATCTATCAAAGAACAAGAATCGGGGAGGAGGCGATGGCCGCGCAGCAGCGCGCAGGCAACCTGTCGAACGTGTCGCTCGAGATGCGCGCCTGGAACATCCGGCGCAAGGCGCTCCTGATGGGCGAGGTGCAGGGCCAGGGCTACATCGGTC
>JANQGU010000177.1 GCA_028282935.1 Kiloniellales bacterium | reverse complement strand
GTTCGTCCGAGCCGCGCATCCCTCACCCCCGGCCTAAACCAAGGATAGTGAATCACGCAAAACTCCATACCGCCACAGACTTCTTCAACAGCCTGCTAGTGCTCTTCACCCAAAAGACGCCTGCGCAAAAGCGCGCCGACTTCAAGGCCATGCTGGCGGACGGCGAGCTCCATCAGTTCCCGGGCGCCTTCAATCCCCTCTGCGCGCAGCTCATCGAACGCAAGGGCTTCGACGGTGTCTACCTGTCCGGGGCCGTGCTCTCCGCCGACCTCTGCCTGCCCGACATCGGCATCGCGACGCTCGAGGAGTTCGCCACCCGCGGGCGGCAGATCGGCCGGGTCACGGATCTGCCCGCGATCATCGACATCGACACCGGTTTCGGCGAAGCCATGAGCGCCGCGCGTTCGGTTCGGCTGATGGAGGAGGCCGGGCTTGCCGGGTGCCATATCGAAGACCAGGTCATGCCGAAGCGCTGCGGCCATCTCGACGGCAAGGAGATCGTCGACCTAGCGGTCATGACCCGACGCGTCCGCGCGGCCTCGGATGCGAAACTCGACGGCAACTTCTGCGTCATCGCGCGCTGCGACGCGCGGGCGGTCGAAGGCCTGGACAAGGCCATCGACCGCATGAAGGCCTATGTCGATTCGGGCGCCGACATGATCTTCCCGGAGGCCATGGAGAACGAGAAGGAGTTCGAGGCCGTCCGCGCCTCGATCGATGTCCCCCTGCTCGCCAACATGACCGAGTTCGGCAAGAGTCGCCTGCTGAACAAGACGGAGCTGAAGGACCTGGGATTCAATCTCGTCATCTATCCGGTCACGACGCTGCGGCTCGCCATGGGCGAGGTCGACCGCGGTCTCGACGCCCTACTGCGGGACGGCGACCAGAACGCTATTCTCGACCGGATGCAGCATCGCAAGGACCTCTACGACCTTCTGCGCTACGAGGACTACAACAGCTTCGACCAGGCGCTGTTCAACTTCGAGGTCGGCGATACGCCGATGGGCTAGCCCGCATATCTAACCGTGGTCATGTTCGAAGGCTTCGACAGATTTGACCTGCCCGGCGAGGGCGCGACGATCCATGGCGTGACCGACGGCGCGGGGCCGCCGCTGCTGTTGCTGCACGGCAACCCGCAGACCCACGCGATGTGGCACAAGGTGGCGCCACGCCTGGCCGCCGACTTCACCGTGGTCGCCTGCGACCTGCGCGGCTACGGGCGCTCCTCCAAGCCGCCCAGCGACCCGGCGCACGCTCCCTATTCCAAGCGGGCCATGGCCGCGGACATGGTGCGGGTCATGGAGCGGCTGGGCCACGGGCGCTTTCTGGTCGGGGCCCACGACCGCGGCGCCCGGGTCGCGCACCGCATGGCCCTGGACTGGCCGGAGCGGGTCGAGCGCCTGGCACTGCTGGACATCGCGCCGACCCGCGAGATGTACCGCGAGACGACCGACCGCTTCGCGCGCGACTACTGGCACTGGTTCTTCATGATCCAGAAGGCGCCCCTGCCCGAGCGGATGATGGCCGCCGATCCCGAGGCCTTCTGGCTTTGGAAGTGCGGCGGCGGCTCGGCGGGCCTCTCGCCCTTCACCGAGGCGGCGCTGGAGGACTACCTGGCCGCCTTCCGCGACCCGCGCACCATCGAGGCGAGCTGCGAGGACTACCGCGCCGCCGCGACCATCGACATCCGCCACGACGACGAGGACCGGGGCCGCAAGGTCGACTGCCCGCTCCTGGCGCTCTGGGGCGCCCAGGGCGCGGTGGCGCGCAACTTCGACGTGCTCGCCCTCTGGCGCGAGCGGGCGGCCCGGGTGAGCGGCCGGCCCCTGCCGGGCGGCCACTACCTCGCCGAGGAATGCCCCGACGAGGTCTACGCCGCCTTTATCGCGTTCTTCGCCGAGGCGAGATGACGCCTAGCGCAGTTCGGCGGCAATTCCCGTCTTCCCGGGCGCCGGTCTCAGAGGGTGACGCTCTGCCAGGCGCCCCTGAGCGATCCTGCCGCTTCCTTGTAGGTCTCGAAGACCCCGAGGGCCCGGCGGTCGCGCCGGCCGTCGGCGGTGATGAGGTAAGCGCCGATCGACCAGGTTTCGGCCTTCGTCTTCTCGATTACGACGGTCACACGCTGGGGCGTGTCCGACTCGACGTCCATCTTGGTTTCCTCCCAAGTCACGGCTCCGGGGATTCGATCCTCGGTGAGCGTGTGGATTGGGCCAGCAGGGATCTGCCGACCCTCAGCGATCAGCAGTTGGCCGCGCGGAGCGTCGGAATCAAGCGGCCGTGGCTTCGAATGTTGCGTGGTCAGCCAAGCGTTTTTCGAATGGCTCGCTTCGCCGGCAGGCCTCCGCGCGACCAGAGCTACGCCCGGCTTCCCGTCGTGCCGCGCTAGACCGCCCGCCGTTCCTCCAGGGGCGGCAGGTGGAGCTCGTGCAGCGCCAGGGCGGCGGCGCCCCAGGCCCAGACCTCGTCGCCCCAGCGGTTGACCTGGATCGGGGTCCGGTCGCGGTGCACCGAGAGCACGTTGTCCCGTGCCGCCGCCAGCATCGCCGCCTCGTAGAACTCGTAGAGCTGCATCCGCTCGCCGGAGAGGATCACCAGCGCCGGGTCGAAGAGGTTGATCAGGTTGGCGATGCCCAGGCCGAGCATCTCGCCGGCCCGCTCGTGGATCCGGCGGACCTCGGGGTCGCCGGCCCGGGCCATCTCGGCCAGCCGGTCCAGGCCGCGCTGGACCTCGAAGGGGTCGTCCAGGTCGCCCAGGGACAGCAGGTCGCCGGCCTCGCGCAGGATCGCGAAGTCGGCGACATAGGCCTCCAGGCAGCCGCGCTGGCCGCAGCGGCAGAGGGCGCCGCCGCGCGCGACCTTGGTGTGGCCAAACTCCGAGCCGAAGCCCTTGGAGCCGCGGTAGAGCTGGCCGCCGACGACCGCGCCCATGCCGACGCCGTGCTCAACCGTGACCACCAGGAAGTTGTCGTGGCCCCGGCCGGCGCCGCGCCAGAGCTCGGCGTAGGTTGCGAGGTTGGCGTCGTTGTCGACGAAGACCGGCCGACCCAGGCGTTCGGTCATCAGGCTGCGCAGGGCGACCGGGCCCTCGCCGAAGACCGGGCTCCAGTGGCAGATCCCGGCGGAGAAGTCGATGAAACCCGGCACGCCCAGGCCGATCCCGGCGATCTCCGCCAGCTTCAGGCCGGCCCCGACGCAGGCCTGGCGCAGGGCGTCCTCGACCAGGTCGGCGACGACCTCCGGCGGCTGCCGGTTGGCCCGCACCGGGACCATGATGCTGCGCACTAGGTTGCCGGCGAAGTCCGAGATCCAGACCGAGACCTGGTGCATGGCGATCTTGACCCCGGCGACGTGGCAGGCGGCGGGGTTGAGCCGCAGCAGGACGCGCGGCCGGCCGCGGGCGGAGAGCGTGGCGCTGCCCCGCCTGGCGGCCTCGCCGTCCTCGGCGATCTCGATCAGCCCGGCGTCCAGCAGCTCGCCTGTCACCGTGGTGACGGTGGCCGGGCTGAGGGCGGTCGCCGCGGCGATGTCGACCCGGGCGACCGTGCCCCGGCGGCGGATCTCGGTCAGCACCCGGTGCCGGTTGATCCGCCGGATCAGGTCGCCGTCGGCGGCGGTCTTCATCGGCCCGGGCGCGGTGGCATCATGCCAGGCCGCCGTCGACGATGAACTCCTGGCTGCTGCAGCCGGAGGAGACCTCCGAGGCCAGGAAGAGGGCCATCTGCGCCACGTCGCGCCCGACCAGGCGGCGGTGCAGGCACTGCTCGGCGAGGATCCGTTGCTCGTCCTCGGGGCTGATCCAGAGGCGGAGCTGCCGTTCGGTCAGGATGCAGCCGGGGACGATGGCGTTGACCCGGATGCCGTGGTCGCCGAACTCGCGGGCCAGGCTGCGGGTCAGGCCGCGCACCGCCGACTTGCAGGTCGAGTAGACCGAAAGGTCGCGGACCCTGAGGGTCGGGGCGACCGAGCCGAAGTTGATGATCGAGCCGCGGCCGCGGCCCTTCATCAGGTCGAAGGCGTGCTGGGCGGCGACGAACTGGTGGCGCAGGTTGACCGCCACGCAGCGCTCCCAGAAGGCCGGGTCGACCTCGGTCACCTCGTGGCGCCGGTCGTTGGCGGCGTTGTTGACCAGCACCGCTAAACCCTCGCCCAGGGCCTCGGCGGCGTCGATGGCGGCCCGCAGGGCGGCGTCGTCGGTGACGTCGGCGGCGATGAAGCGCGGCCGGTTGCCGGTCTCGGCGGCCAGCCGCTCGCTCAGGGCCTCGCCGGCGGCGGCGTCCAGGTCGACGAAGACCGTCGCCGCGCCCTGGCGGCAGAAGCCCTCGACGATGTCGGCGCCGATCCCGCTGGCGCCGCCGGAGACGAAGACGGCCGCGCCCTCCAGGTCGGCGTAGCGCGCGCTGTCCAGTTCGCTCATGTCGTGCTTTCTCCTCGTTCCGGCTCTCAGCGTTCGAAGTCCAGGCGCTCGCCGGACGCGACCCGGCGCCAGGCGGAGGCCTCGCCGTCCGGCCAGATCACCCGGACCTCGGCCCGATTGGCCCCGCCGAGCCCGAAGTGCAGCGGCAGGCAGGCGCCGCCGGCGTGGCCGCCGCCGACGACCCGGCGCCGGCTCGCGATCCGGCCGTCGGTCCGGGTCTCGACCAGCGCGCCGACGGCGAAGGCGTTGATGCCCTGCTGCCGGACCTCGGCCTCGATCCAGCCTCCGCTTCCGGTAGAGACGTTCTGCAGCAGCGTCGTTGGCTGGTCGCGGTTGACCGTGATCAGGTCGAGCCGGCCGTCGCCGTTGAGGTCCGCTGCCACGCCGCCGCGCCCGCGCCGGTCCAGGGCGATGCCCGCCGGGCCGCCGACCTCGGTGAAGGGCTGCCCCGGGGCGCCCAGCAGAAGGGAGTCCGGGTCGAAGGCGGCGAACTCCGGCATGGCGTCGACGTTGCCCTTGACGATCCAGAGGTCGTCGGCGCCGTCGTTGTTGAAGTCGGCGAAGTCGGCGTGCCAGGCGGTCGAGGGCCGGCGGTCCCCGCCGGCGTGCGGGCGCTGGGCCATGGTGCCCAGCGCCAGGGCGCGGTTCTCGAACTCGGGGCGATCGCCGCCGGGGTCGCGCAGCACCTGGAGGTGGTTGTCGGCCATGTTGGTGACCGCGACCTCCGGCCGGCCGTCGCCGTCCAGGTCGCCGGCGGCCAGGCCCATGCCCCAGATCACCGGGCCGTTCCAGCCCTCGGCGGCGGTCAGGGCCCGCGGCCCCCCGGGCTCCAGGCGGAAGAGCTGCTCTGAGAGCCCGCGGTCGTAGTACTGCCGGTCGTTGGCCAGGCGCAGGTCCGGACGCCCGCTGCCGGCCCAGTCGAGGAACAGCGCAGAGAGGGTGCAGGCCGTGGGCTCCAGCGGTTGCGGCGGCCCGTAGCTTTTTGTCCCCGGCGCCGGGCGCAGGAGGTAGGAGGGATCGCAGTTGCCGGTCTTGGCCAGGGGCCGGCTGCGGTCGACGTAGTTGCCGACCGCCAGGGTCGGCAGTGCCGCGCCGGGTTCCCAGTGGGCGGCGAAGGCGGTGGTCCAGTCGGCCCGCGCCGGCAGGCCGAAGGCGGCACCGGCCTCCTCGAAGCGGCAGTCGCCCAGGCCGCGCAGCAGGAGGTTGCGCCCGAAGCGCAGCAGGAAGACGTCCAGGACACCGTCGGAATCGAGGTCCAGCGGGTAGGCGCCGGTCACGCGGCCGGCGGCCTCGGCGTCGATGCCCAGGGCCCCGGGCGCGGCCTCGAAGGCGATGGCGCCGCCCGCCTCGCTGCGGTTCAGGTAGAGCCGGGCCGGATGGGCGCCGCCGGCCAGCAGGACCTCGGGCCGCCGGTCGCCGTTGCAGTCGAAGGCGGCCGCGCCGCCGCCGACCACGAAGTCCGGGTCGCCGCCGTAGACGTGGTCGAGTCCGGAGGCGGCGGTGACGTCGCGGAAGCGCGGGACTTCCGGGTCCTGCGGCGCCGCGCAGGCGCCCGACAGGGCGAGCAGCAGCGCCGTGGCGCCGACTTTAATTCCGGTGTCGAACTTAATTTCCCGCACGCCCGGCTCCTGTCCCGCCCCCTCGGGCGTCTCCCCGCCCCGGATATCGAATATATCGCGCCTTGTTGCGAGGAGTTGGCGATCCCGGTCCACAGTATCGCGCAGCTTCGGCGGCTTGTGGAGTCAAATTAAATTTGACAATCGAATTTAATTGGCCGACCTTATGGTGGTCTTTGCAACGGACCACACAACGAACAAGAAAGCGATCTAGGGAGGTAAGGCATGAAGGCCGTGCTTAAGCTTGTGGCTCTCGCTGCCGTGGCCCTCGGCTGGCTGACGACGGCCCAGGCCGAGGAGCTCATCGTCGGGGTGAGCTGGTCGAATTTCCAGGAAGAGCGTTGGAAGACCGACGAGGCCGCGATGAAGGCGGCGCTCGAGGCCGCCGGCGCGACCTACATCTCCGCCGACGCGCAGAGCTCCTCCGCCAAGCAGCTCTCCGACGTCGAGAGCCTGATCGCGCGCAACGCCAAGGCGCTGATCATCCTGGCCCAGGACGCCGACGCCATCACCCCGGCCGTGGTGGCCGCCGCCAACGAGGGCATTCCGGTCGTCGGCTACGACCGCCTGATCGAGCATCCCGACGCCTTCTACCTGACCTTCGACAACATCGAGGTCGGCCGCCTGCAGGCCCGTGCGGTGTTCGGGGCGCAGCCCAAGGGCAACTACGTCTTCATCAAGGGCTCGCCGACCGATCCCAACGCCGATTTCCTGCACGGCGGGCAGCTCGAGGTCCTGAAGTCGGCCATCGACTCCGGCGACATCAAGGTGGTGGGCGAGCAGTACACCGACGGCTGGCTGCCGGCCAATGCCCAGCGCAACATGGAGCAGATCCTGACCGCCAACGACAACAAGGTCGACGCGGTGGTCGCCTCCAACGACGGCACCGCCGGCGGCGTGGTCGCGGCCCTGACCGCCCAGGGCATGGAGGGCATCCCGGTCTCCGGCCAGGACGGCGACCATGCGGCGCTCAACCGGGTCGCCCTGGGCACCCAGACCGTCTCGGTCTGGAAGGACGCCCGGGACCTCGGCAAGGCCGCCGGCGAGATCGCCGTGGCCCTGGCCAAGGGCGCCAAGATGGGCGAGATCGAGGGCGCCCAGGTCTGGACCAGCCCCGGCGGCAAGAAGCTCAACTCCCGCTTCCTCGAGCCGGTGCCGATCACCCGCGACAACCTCAAGGTCGTGATCGACGCTGGCTGGGTCGCCCAGGAGGTCGTCTGCAAGGGCGTCGCCGCCGGCAGCCTCCCGGCCTGCAAGTGACCTATCCCGCCTAGAGCACGATGACATGAGGTCGAATCGACCTCATGTCTGAATCGGGCTCTAGACTGTCGAAGGAGAGCGAGATTCAGATATGAAGCCGGATTGGCTTCTAATCATCTCGCTCTGGGACGGACGCCCGGGCGGCGGCCGTCCCAGGCCTTGGCCTCAGGGAGTCCTCCCCCGCGACGGGGGAGGACGGGGGGAGCGCGGCGATGCCGGATGAACTGAAGCGGCGCCTGGCCGCCCTCGAGATCGATACCCGCCTGCTCGGCATGGTCGGGGCGCTGCTGGTGGTCTGGATCGGCTTCGACCTGCTGACCCAGGGCCGCTTCCTCACCTCCCGCAACCTCTTCAACCTCTCGGTCCAGACGGCTTCGGTGGCGGTCATGGCGACCGGCATGGTCTTCGTCATCGTGACCCGGCACATCGACCTCTCGGTCGGCTCCCTGCTCGGCGTGCTGGCCATGGTCATGGGCGTGATCCAGGCCGAGATCCTGCCCGACTACCTGGGCTTCAATCACCCGGCGAACTGGGTCATCACCGTCGGCGTCGGCGTCATCCTGGGCGCGGCGATCGGCGCCGCCCAGGGCTACGTGATCGGCTATCTGGCGGTGCCCGCCTTCATCGTCACCCTCGGCGGCCTGCTGATCTGGCGCGGCGCCGCCTGGTGGGTCACCCAGGGCCGGACCGTGGCACCCCTGGACCGCAACTTCACCCTGATGGGCGGCGGCGCCGAGGGCACCCTGGGCGCCAGCCTCTCCTGGGGCCTGGGGATCCTGGCGGTGGCCGCCGTCCTGGGGCTGCTCGCCTGGTCGCGCCGGCGCCGCCGGACCCACGGCTTCGCGGTCAAGCCGCTCTGGGCGGAGTTCACCCTCGGGGCGCTGCTCAGCGTCCTGATCCTCGGCTTCGTCGCGGTCATGAACGCCTACCAGGTGCCGGCCCGGGCGGCGGAGCGGATCTTCAAGGCCCGCGGCCTGGAGGTGCCGCCCGAGGGCATCGAGCTGGCCCACGGCATCGCGATCCCGGTGGTCATCCTGCTGGTGGTCGCGATCGTGATCACGATCATCGCCCGGCGCACGCGCTTCGGCCGCTACGTCTTCGCGACCGGCGGCAATCCCGACGCCGCCGAGCTCTCGGGCGTCGACACCCGCTGGCTGACGGTCAAGGTCTTCGCGCTGATGGGCGTGCTCTGCGCCATCGCCGCGGTGATCGCCTCGGCCCGGCTGCGCTCGGCCGCCAACGACCTGGGCACCCTCGACGAGCTGCGGGTCATCGCCGCCGCGGTGATCGGCGGCACCTCGCTGGCCGGCGGCGTGGGGACGATCTACGGCGCGATCCTGGGCGCCCTGGTGATGCAGAGCCTGCAGTCGGGCATGGCGCTGGTCGGCATCAACACCTCGCTGCAGTCGATCATCATCGGCCTGGTCCTGGTCCTCGCGGTCTGGGCCGACCACCTCTACCGCCGGCGGACCGCGACATGACGGAGGCGGCCATGACAGCTTCGCCCGCTGCGGCCCCCGGCG
>JANQGU010000232.1 GCA_028282935.1 Kiloniellales bacterium | reverse complement strand
GTAGCCGAGCGTCTGCAAGGCGCGGTCGAGGCCGGCGACGCGCAATGCCTCGGGACCCATCGACCCGCCCCTGTGCCCCGCCCCGATATCGGTCGGCGCGCCGATGAGGGCGATGCTTGGGCCGGCTCCTAGGTCCTCGGTCATCTCTCCGCGCCGTCAGACAGGCTCGACGTCACAGAGTGGTCCAATCTCAAAAAAAATCAATCGCGGGCGCCGCCAAAGGTGCAAGTCACGCCAATCACTGGGTGGACGGTCGGAATTGGCCCAAACCCGGCCAAGCGGTCCCCTGGGTCAGGCTCGGCTCTCACCAAGAAACTTGACCCGAAACTCCTCGTCGTAATAGCGCTCGCCGATCTTGAGCGCGCGGCGCTCGAGCCCATAGGGTTCGAAGCCCATCTTCTCGTAAAAGCGCTTGGCGCGCTCGTTATCCTCGATGACCGAAAGAAGGATCTGCTCGACCTTGTCCCGCGCATAGTCCACGACGGCCTCGACCATGGCCTCGGCCAAGCCGGTGCCCCGTGCAGCCTCCGTGACGTACATGCCCCACATGAGGCCCTTGTGACTGATCTTTGGATTGGTGAGCGGATAGAAGCCAACGAAGCCGCAGAGCTCGTCGCCGATGAAACCGCCGAACAACGCGTAGCGCCGCAAACGCTGCACATAGGCGTCCAGATGAAGCTCCGCGGCACTCTCGTAGGTCGACTGAAAGGTCTCGGGATGACGTTCCAGCGCTTCCAGACGGATCTTGCGAAACCTCTCGGCGTCATCCTCCGTCAAGCGCCTCACCTGCTTGTCCATGGCCTACCTCCCCTCCGTAGGGGTCAGCCGGCGATCCTAGCCCGCTTTTCCCGATGCCCCCGCCTGTCCGCAGAGAACCTTAGCACAAAGGGGGGCGCTGATGAATCCAGCCCTGATCGCACCCCTCCCGTCCGCGCGCAGACCGGCGCGGCTTTGGGAAGGGATGGTCAAGCGGGACTGCGCCGGCGCCCTCTAGGCGAAGGCGCGGCGCAAGGGCGGCACCCAGCGGATCAGGAGCAGGTCGAGGGCGACCATGGTCGCGATGGCCAGGCCGGTGATCGGGAACAGCAGGCCGACGACGATGGCGATGCTCCAGAGTGCTACGTAGACCCGCTTGTTCTCCGGATAGGGCGGCACGCCGAGGCGGCCCTGGGGGCGGCGCTTCCACCACATGACCGCGGCCGCGACCGACATCACGATGATGGCGAGGCAGGTCGCCAGCATCAGGAGCTGGTTCGCCAGGCCGAACTCCTGGCCCATGTGGACCGAGATGCCCCACTCGATCGCCTGGCCGACCGCGCCCAGGTCGGCGAAGCCGGCGTCGAAGAGCACCTCGCCCGAGTACTGGTCGAGATGGATGATGCGCTCGCCGGCGATCTCGTCCGGGTAGACCGAGGCGGTGAAGACGCCGGTCTCGTCGCCCGGGAAGTCGATGACGTAGCCCGGCGCGATGCCCTTCTCGGTGAAGATGGCGACCACCTGGTCCAGGCCGATCGTCTCGGCGCCGCTCGGCGTCGAGGCCGGCATGGGCCGGTTCTCCAGGGACCAGGAGGTCTCGGTCATGGCCTCCTTCATGGGCACGGTCGAGACCGGGATGTTCTCCCAATAGCCGGAGGGGTAGCCCCAGCCAGCCTGGTTGGCGTACTCGTTGACGTTGTTGCCCCAGAAGCCCGACCAGGGCAGTCCCGAGATCGCGAGGAAGAAGATCAGGACGCCGGCGAAGGCGCCGGAGACCGCGTGCAGGTCGCGCCAGAAGAGGCGGCGGCCCGGCTTGCCGCGCAGGGTCACGACGCCGCCGGAGCGTCCGCGCGGCCACCAGAGGTAGAGGCCCGTGACCACCAGGACCAGGGCGAAGCCGCCGACCGCCTCGATGATCCGGCTGGGAGTCTCGCCGAAGTAGGCGAGGCTGTGCAGCTTGCGCATCAGGAGCATCAGCGAGGAGCCGGCGAACTTGCCGTCCTCCAGGTCGCCCAGCACGCTGCCGCTGTAGGGATCGACGTAGACCACGCGCCTTTCGCCCTCTGCGGTCTCGACTCGGACCTGCGCCGAGCGGTCCGGCGCCATGGGCGGAATGTAGGCGATGGCGCGGGCGCCGAGGGCGTCCTCGGCGCTGGCCACGATCTCGGAGGGCGGCCGCGTCGCCTGGTCCGAAGGCGCGACCGTCCGGTAGTCGGAATAGAGCAGCCCGTTGATCTCGTCCTTGAAGAGATAGACCCCGCCGGTCAGAGCGAGCCAGACCATGAAGGGCAGGACCAGGAGCCCCGCGTAGAAGTGCCAGCGCCAGATGGCGCGGTAGAGTGAGCCGTCGCTCGTCGCATCCTCCGCGGCGCTTGCCGCCACGGCGGTCCGTTCCGGGTTCTGCGTGGACATGGTGCTTCCCTGATCGCCGTTGTTATGTCCGGCGGCCCCACAAGGCGGCGGCACGCCCGAAAGGGCGTCCGGCTGCCGGGGAGGCTGCCTTCGAAGCTAGGAAATCAGGGACGGCGGGGCCCGGGCCAGGCGTTGGCCGGAGCGGCAAAGGCCCCGTGACGGCTGGTCCGGCAGGGCCTGGCTGAGCCAGAGGCCCTCCTGGGCCCGGCCGAGCGGCGGGGCCTTGGCGAGCGGAAGCTGGAGGCCAGCTCCCATGAGGCAGGCGTCGCAGACCGCAACACCCGCCTCCGACTGCTGGGAGGCAGGCTCCGCCTGAACGAGGCAGAGCGTCGGAAGCGTGCCGTCCGGCAGGGCGTAGTCCGCGAGGTCGACAGGCCCCACACGCGGCAGGGCATGCGCCAGGCCGAGCAGCGACATCGCCACCGAAACGAGGACGACGACGCCGAACCGGAACCTTCTCGCTCGCAGACTGAACGCCATGGTTGAACAAGACGGCAGAGCGTGCGCCCTGTCAACAGGGAAACGCGGCCATCGGGCCCTTGACGGCCAGGGGTCCGCCCGGCGAGATGGAGCCGGGCGGGAGAGGAGAAAGCGACATGCCGGAGGGCTTCGAGGGCGCGCCGAGCGCAGGCAGCTTCGACTACATCATCGTCGGCGCCGGCTCGGC
>JANQGU010000114.1 GCA_028282935.1 Kiloniellales bacterium | reverse complement strand
ATACCAAGGAGCATTGATAATGACCCATTTGATGGCGCGCGGCGGCCCGCCGGGCAGGCGCGGCCCGCAGCGCGATGCCATCGCATCGGGCCCAGGGGCGGTCGGGGGTCGCAACGCACCCGGCGGGCCGCCGCGCGCCACCGCAGGCCGGGTTTACGAGCCCGCCCGCGGCGTTGCGCTCCGCTTACGGTACAACGCACCGCTGCGCGAAGCGCGCCTGGCGGGCGGGCACGCAAACCCGGTCAAATGAGTCATTATCAATGCTCCTTGGTATAAGGCGCTGGGACGCCGGCGGACCGGGCGGCGTTAAGCTTAACCGCTTCTCAAGAAAATTTGCCTATGTTGGGTTCCGGGAGTTCACAGCACTTCCCCTCCCATTCTTCTATGCCGTAGCGAGAAGCCCCGCAGCCACGACTTGCGGGGCTTCTTTTTTGTTTAACCAACTTCGGGCAAATATCCGAAATATCTCTCAAAAATAGAACGGGCCTTGTTTTAGGCTATACTCCAAAAGAACTATCTCTGCTTTTAACAGTTTTTTTGGCGCTGGCCGCGATATTGCCTCGGCAACGTCACGGGACAGAAATGCTCCAGCACCGCTCCAGGACCCCGGCACGCAACTCCCTCTTGCAACGCTACAGCACGGAGCTCGGTCTGCTTGTCGAGCGCGGGCGCTCGCAGGCCGCCCTGCTGGCCGCCAAGAAGGAGGCGGAGCTCGCCGCGGAGCAGGCCCGCGACGCCATGCACCAGGCGCAGGCCGCCGATCAGGCCAAGACCGCCTTCCTCGCCAGCATGAGCCACGAGCTCCGGACGCCGCTCAACGCCATCATCGGCTTCTCCGAGATGATGGTGCTGCTGGGCGACGACGGCCTCGCCAGGTATCGCGAGTATGCCAGGGACATCAGCGCCTCCGGCCGGCACCTCCTTGAGTTGATCAACGACGTCCTGGACCTGGCCAAGGTCGAGGCCGGCAAGCTCGATCTGGAGGACCGGCTGGTCGAGGTCGCCGCCGTGGTCGAGGCCAGCCTTACCTTCGTGAGGGACAGCGCCCTGGAGCGCGGCCTGGAGCTGTCCCATGCCCTCGACGGCGACCTGCCACCTCTGCGTGCAGATGAACGCAAGCTTAAGCAGATCCTCACGAACCTGCTGTCCAATGCGGTGAAGTTCACGCCGCACGGCGGCAGGGTCTGCCTCGAGACCTTCCTCGAAGGGGACGGCGCCTTGGTGTTCCGGATCTCCGACACCGGGATCGGGATCGCGGTCCAGGACATCCCGCGGGCCTTGGCGCCCTTCGAGCAGGTCAGGAGCCAAGCCGGCCTGACCGTTGAAGGCACGGGGCTCGGCCTGCCCCTGACGAAGGGCCTGATCGAGCTGCACGGCGGCGAACTGTCGATCGACAGCGAGCTCGGCCGGGGTACCGAGGTCACGGTCCGTCTGCCGAGCGAGCGGGTTCTGGCCATCGCCGCCTGACCTTCGACCGGGCGCCATGGCCGCAAGCAAGAATGAAAGCGAAAGAAGAAAAGCCATGGATGGACGGCCAGCCCCCCAGCCCCCCACCCCTCCCCTAGCCGAGGACGCGACCGAGCCGGTCGAGCCGCAGAGCCCGCCTCAGGCGCCCGCGCCGACAACGGAGTCCAAGCCGGCCGCCGCAGCGGACCCGGGCGCCGGCGCAACGGCGGCGCCCTCCGCCGTCCCGAGTCCCTACCCGAACACCCCGATGCCACGCCCGGCGGCGCCCGCCACCGTGGCCGCGGCGGCGGTGCCAGCCACGCAGGCGCCCGCCGAGACCACGCCCCCGGCCGAGCCCCTGGAGACCACGGCCCCGGTCGAGCCCCTGGAGACCACGGCCCCGGCCGAGCCCCTGGAGACCGCGGCCCCGTCCGAACCCATGGAAACCGCTGCCCCGGCCGAACCCATGGAAACCGCGGCCTCGGCCGAGCCCATGGAAACCGTGCCGCCGAGCCCCCCGCCGGACCCGGCCGGCGGCGCGGCACGGAACGAACCGCACGCGCGCTACGCCAGGCTGCAGGCCGCGGCCAACGAGATGGCCTCCTCGCTCGCGCGCGCCGAGACCGGGCCGCAGCCCCCAGCCTCGGACCCCGGAGCACCCGCCGAGACGAGCCCGGGCACGGGCCCCGCTGCGGCCTCGACTCCGCCGGCGGCCGCCCAGCCTCCGGCCGCGAGCCCGTCCGGCGCCCAGCCCTGCCAGTCCCCGGTCCCGCAGGCCAGGGTCGGCCGGGTGGTCTCGGTCTCGGGCGCCCAGGCGGTGGCCCTGCTTGAAGGCGACGTCAGCGGCGGCCGGAACCAGTCCTGCGGCCTGGAGATCGGCAAGCTGGTCACCATGCGCACCGAGACCAGCGTGGTCTTCGGCCTGGTCGCCGGGCTCTCGATCCCGGTGCCCTCCCAGGATCCCACGCAGCCCGAGGTCCGGGTCGTCGAGCTGGAGCTCCTGGGCGAGACCCAGATCAACGAGCGCGGCCGCCGGCTGGGCTTCCAGCGCGGCGTCACCTCCTTCCCCTCCCTCGGCGACGGCGTCTTTCATGCCGATCAGGAAGACCTCGGGATCGTCTTCGCCAGCCCGGATGCCAACAAGGTCCGGATCGGCAGCATCCATCAGGACCGGCGCCTGCCGGCCTGCGTCGCCGTCGACGACCTGCTGGGCAAGCACTTCGCCCTGCTTGGCACCACCGGCTCGGGCAAGTCCTGCGCCGTCGCGCTGATCCTGCGCCAGATCCTGCAGGAGCATCAGAGCGGCCACGTGGTCCTGCTGGACCCCCACAACGAGTACCACCGCGCCTTCGGCGAGATGGCCGAGCTGATCGACCCGGGCACCCTGGAGCTGCCCTTCTGGCTGTTCAACTTCGAGGAGTTCGTCGAGGTCGTCCTGGGCCGCAAGACCAGCCCGGACGCCATCGAGGCCTCGATCCTCAACGAGCTGATCCCCATCGCCAAGCGGCAGTTCCTGGGCGACGCCGAGGACCACCGCTACGTCACCGCGGACACGCCGGTACCCTACCGCTTCAACTACCTGATCCAGCTCATCGACGAGATCATCGGCAAGCTCGAGAAGCCCGAGGACCTCGGGCCCTACATGCGGCTGAAGGCCCGGCTGAAGGCGCTGCAGGCCGACTCCCGCTTCTCCTTCATGTTCGGCTCGGTCGCCCTGCGCGACAACATGTCGCAGATCATCTCGCGGATCTTCCGGATCCCGGTGCGGGGCCGGCCGATCACCATCATCGACCTCTCGGGCGTGCCCTCGGAGATCCTGAACGTCGTGGTCTCGGTGCTCTGCCGCATGACCTTCGACTTCGCGATCTGGAGCGACCGGGCCCTGCCGATCCTCTTCGTCTGCGAGGAGGCGCACCGCTACGCGCCGCAGAACCCCGGCCTCGGCTTCGAGCCGACCAAGCGGGCCATGTCGCGGATCGCCAAGGAGGGCCGCAAATACGGCGTCTCCCTCTGCGTCATCACCCAGCGACCCTCCGAGCTGGACAGCGACATCCTGTCCCAGTGCAACACGATCTTCTCGCTGAGGATGAGCAACAGCAAGGACCAGGAGTTCGTGCGCAGCACCCTGTCGGAATCGGCCGAGGGTCTGATGTACTTCCTGCCGCTGTTGCGCACCGCCGAGGCGATCGCGGTCGGCGAAGGCGTCCCGGTGCCGGTGCGCATCTGCTTCGACGAGCTGCCGCGGGAGTACCGGCCCCTGAGCGGAACCGCGCCCTTCTCGCACACCTGGAAGGCCGACACGGGCGACAGCGCCTTCATCGACGCCGTGGTCGACCGCTGGCGCCGGCAGCAGCGCTGACGGCCGCCGGGCACGCAGACCTCACTCGGATAGCCAGGCGTCGAAGCGCTCCTTCAGGTCGTCCTGGTAGTCGGTCCAGAACTCGAAGTCGCTCTGCAGGGCGGTCTGGAAGTTCTCCGGCGCCGTGGGTATCAGCGCCCGCATCGGAATGCCCGCTTCGGCGTGGCTGCCGATCAGAGGGATCGACGACTGCCGAACCGGACCATAGGAGATCCAGGAGGCCTGGGCGGCCAGGCGCTGGGTGTTGGTGGCGAAGCTGATGAAGGCCATGGCGGCGTCCCGGTTCCGGGCCCCCTTGGGAATGGCCCAGAGATCGATGTCCCAGATCTGGCCGTCCCAGACGATCACGAAGGGCTGCCGGTCCTGCACCTGGGCATTGAAGATCGGACCGTTGTAGGCCGTCGTCATGACCACCTCGCCGTCGGCCAGAAGCTGCGGCGGCTGGGCGCCGGCGATCCACCAGACGATGTCGTCCTTGATGCTGTCGAGCTTGGCGAAGGCCCGGTCGATGCCTTCCTCGGTGGCCAGGAGCTCGTAGACCTTGGCCGCCGGCACGCCGTCGGCCATCAGGGCGAACTCCAGGTTGACCCTGGGCGTTCGGCGCAGGCCGCGCTTGCCCGGGAAGGTCCCGGTGTCGAAGAGGTCCTCGATGCTGGCCGGCTTGGCCCCTGGGAACTTGGTGTCGTCGTAGGCGAAGATCGTCGACCAGACGACGCTTCCGACGCCGCACTCGTGCAGGGTGCCCGCCACGAAGTCGTCGCGCGCCGACCTCCCGTTCGGCGCCGGCGGCAGCAGGTCGAGGTCCAGGGGCTCCAGCAGCCCCTCCTCGCAGCCGCGCACGATGTCGGAGAGCACCAGATCGACGACGTCCCAGGTCACCTCGCCGGCCTCGACCTGGGCCTTGATCCTGGCCAGGCCGCCCTCGTGGTTCTCGGAACGGACCGGGATGCCGGTCCTGGCGGTGAAGGGCTTGTGGTAGGCCTCGACCTGGCTCCTGGTGTAGGCGCCGCCCCAGGAGACCACGGTCAGGCTGTCCGCGGCCTGAGCCGGCAGCGCCGCGCAAAGACCGAGGAACGCCATGCCGAGCACGGCCAAGTGGGGCCTGTATGGGTCGACCTTCATGCGCCAAGAACTCCCTGTTCAATTGAAGAGGCCCAGGACCGGCGGGCCGCGCAGAGCTGCTCACCCACCGCAATATGGGATGACAGCGGGTCTTGAGAAGATGTTCAACCCACTCTTGTTCCGGGCTCGCGCCAGCGCCTCCACGGGGCCGCTCAGCCCGGCCGGTCAACCTGGGGTGACGCCGCGCTGCCGCTCGTTATAGCGGCGCAGGACCTCGACCGCGATCATCAGCAGGGTCGAGACGCAGATCAGCAGAGTGGCCACCGCCAGGATGATCGGGCTGATCTCCTCGCGGATGCCCGCCCACATCTGCCGCGGGATGGTCTGGTATTCGACGCTGCCGACGAAAAGGACCACCACGATCTCGTCGAAGGAGGTGACGAAGGCGAAGAGCGCGCCCGAGATCACGCCCGGCAGGATCAGCGGCAGCACCACCTTGAAGAACACCCGGGTCGGCGTCGCTCCGCACATCAGGCCGGCCCGCACCAGCGACTGGTCGAAGCCGATCAGGGTCGCGGTCACGGTGATGACCACGAAGGGGGTGCCGAGGACGGTGTGCGCCAGGACGATTCCGATAAAGGAACCAGTGAGTTCCGCGTACTCGTTGAGACGCGCATAGAAGAAGAAGATGCCGGCGGCGGTGATGATCAGCGGCACGATCATGGGTGAGATCAGCAGGCCCATGATCAGGTTGCGGAAGGGCATCTCCGAACGGCTCAGGCCCAGCGCCGCCAGGGTGCCGAGGGCCGTCGCCAGCAAGGTCGAGCAGGCCGCGATCCAGAGCGAGTTGGGAATCGCCTCCAGCCACTTGTTCTCCCGGTTCGGGTTGGTGTCGAAGAGGGCCTCGTACCAGCGCAGCGAGTAGGCCTCGGGGTCCAGCGACAGCATGCCCTCGGTGAAGGTGAAGTAGGGCTCGGCGTTGAAGGACAGCGGCAGGATGACCAGCAGCGGCGCGATCAGGAAGCCGAAGACCAGCACGCAGATCAGCAGGAAGACATAGTGCCAGATGCGCTCCAGCGGGCCGGCGTGTGGTGGCAGGGAGATCATCCGCGGCTATCCCAGCTTGAGCCGCTCGACGCCGACCAGCCGGTTGTAGAGCCAGTAGAGCGCGATCACGCCGGCGAGCAGGATGCCGCCCAGGGCGGCCGCCAGGCTCCAGTTCAGGCTCTTCTGCATGTGGAAGGCGATGAGGTTCGAGATCATCTGGCCGTCCTCGCCGCCGACCAGGGCCGGCGTGATGTAGTAGCCGATGGCCAGGATGAAGACGAGCAGGCACCCGGCACCGATCCCCGGCAGGGTGTTCGGGACGTAGACCCGCCAGTAGGCGTAGAAGCGCGGGGCCCCGAGCGACTGCGCGGCGCGCATGTAGCTCTGGGGAATGGTCTTCATCACGCTGTAGAGCGGCAGGATCATGAAGGGCAGCAGGATCTGGGTCATGGCGACGACGGTGCCCTGGGCATTGAAGATCATCTGAAAGCGCTGGTCGTCGCCGATGATGCCGAGCCAGACCAGCAGGTCGTTGAGCACGCCCTGGGTCTGCAGCAGCACGATCCAGGAGGTCGTGCGGACCAGCAGCGAGGTCCAGAACGGCAGCAGGACCAGGATCATCAGCAGGTTGGCATAGCGGGCCTGAAGCGAGGCCAGCAGGTAGGCGATCGGATAGCCCAGCACCAGGCAGGCCAGGGTGACCACCAGGCTCATCCAGAAGGTCCGCAGGAAGAGGTTGCGGTAGATCTGCCGACTCTCGGGCTGGGCCACGATGTTCCCTTGCACGTCGTAGCCCAGGTCCATGGCGGCCAGGTACTGGATCGGCGTGTAGCGATCTCCCAGACGGGCGATCGCGGCCCAGGTCTCCAGCTGCGACCAGCGCGGGTGGGCGGCGGTCACGGCCTCCTTGAAGGGGGCCTCGAAGCGCGCGACCCGCCGGGCGGTACGCATGATCATCGTGCGCGTGCCGCTCAGCTCCTGGTTCACCCGGGTTGCCAGGCGGCCGAAGGTCTTGTTCTCTCGCGCCTCGCCGAGGTCCGCGGCCAGGGCGGCGAAGACGGCCTCGTCCGGCAGGTCCTCGCCGTCCCAGGACTCCAGCGCCGCCAGGGTCCGCGGCAGGTTGTCCGCGACCACCGGGTTCTCGACCGAGCGGAACAGCATCAGCGCGATGGGATAGAGGAAGGTCACGCCCAGGAACAGCAGCAAGGGCAGAACCAGGAAGAAGGCCTTCCAGCGCTTGACGCGCTCGGCGTGGCGCAGGGCCACCGCCAGCGGCCGGCCGTCGGCGGTCGTGATGGCCGCCATGCCCTGGGCGCTGCCTGCGATCTCCGCCATTACCGCTCCGCTCTCACCCTCAGGCGTCCCGGAGCCGCGCCCCGGGAAAGGGAGCGACGGGGCGGATCCGGCGACCCGCCCCGCCGCTCGGCTTCTACTTGGCCAGCCAGGCGTTGAAGCGCTCGTTCAACTCGTCCTGGTAGTCGGCCCAGAACTCGAAGTCGTTCTGCACCGCGGTCCGGAAGTTCTCCGGCGCCGTCGGCATGTGCGGCGCCATCGGCACATCCGCTTCGGCGTGCTTGCCGATCAGCGGGATCGAGGACTGCCGCGCCGGGCCGTAGGAGATCCAGGCCGCCTGGTCGGCAAGGCGCTGGGTGTCCGTGGAGAACTTGATGAACTCCATGGCCGCGTCCTTGTTCTTGGCGCCCTTGGGGATGCCCCAGAGGTCGATGTCCCAGACCTGGCCGTCCCAGACGATCACGAAGGGCTTGTTCTCCTGCGCCTGGGCGTTGAAGATCCGGCCGTTGTAGGCCGTGGTCATGGCGACCTCGCCGTCGGCCAGGAGCTGCGGCGGCTGGGCGCCGGCTTCCCACCAGACGACCTGGTCCTTGATCGTGTCGAGCTTGGCGAAGGCCCGGTCGACGCCTTCCGGCGTGGCCAGCACCTCGTAGACCTTGTTCGAGGGCACGCCGTCGGCCATCAGGGCGAACTCCAGGTTGACCTTGGGCGACTTGCGCATGCCGCGCTTGCCCGGGAAGGTCCCGGTGTCGAAGAAGTCCGCGATGCCGGTCGGCTTGGCGCCCGAGAACTTGGTGTCATCGTAGGCATAGATCGTCGACCAGATGATGGTCGCGACGCCGCATTCGTGCAGGGTCCCGGCGATGAAGTCGTCCCGCGCCGGCTTGCCGTCCGGCGATGCCGGCAAGGCCTCCAGGTTCAGAGGCTCCAGCAGGCCCTCGTCGCAGCCGCGGACCACGTCCGCCAGTTCCAGATCGACCAGGTCCCAGTTGACGTTGCCGGCCTCGACCTGGGCTTTGATCTCGGCCAAGCCCCCGTTGTAGTTCTCCGACAGGATCTTGGTGCCGGTCTTGGCGGTGAAGGGCTTGTGATAGGCCTCGACCTGGCTCTTGGTGTAGGCGCCGCCCCAGGACACCACGGTCAGGCTGTCCGCGGCCAGCGCCGGCGTCACGGCCCAGAGCCCCAGGGCCGACGCGCCGGCGAGGGCCAAGCAGGATTTCATCAGGTCACGTTTCATCTGTCGCAAACTCCCTATGTGATACCGGGGCCGCGTCGGTCCGGCCCCCCACGCTCTTCCCCAAACAGAGTCTTCCTTTCCCGCAGGGAGTCTTGGCGCTCCCTTGCCCCCGGTCCCGGGGCCTGCCTTGACGCGGGCCTGCTCATGCCCCTAGGCATCCAGGGCCCGGCAGTCCTCAAGCGCCCAGCCGACGCGCACCTGCTCGCCTTCGCGCAGCATGGCATGGCCCTGGGCGTTGGGTACCTTGATGATGAAGTCGTCCTTGCCGCAGAGGCTCACCCGGGTCCGGATGTGGTCGCCCAGGTAGATCAGCTCCTGGACGCGGGCCTCGAAGACGTTCGGAAAGGCCCCCTCCTCCGGATTGATGGCGACCCGCTCCGGGCGCAGGGACAGGGTCGTGCGCGCCCGGTCGCCGGCGACCTTGACGGCCAGGGCCTGGACCCGACCGCCGCCGTCGTCGAGGTCGACGGCGCAGGAGGTGCCGTCGAGATGGCTGACCCGTCCGCTCAACCTGTTGTTCTCGCCGATGAACTGGGCCACGAAGGCGTTCTCGGGGCGCTCGTAGAGGTCGTCCGGCGCCGCCAGCTGCTGGATCCGGCCGTCGTTGAACACGGCGATCCGGTTCGACATGGTCAGCGCCTCGGACTGGTCATGAGTCACGTAGACCATGCTGACGCCCAGGTTCTCGTGGATGTGCTTGATCTCGTACTGCATCTCCTCGCGGAGGTTCTTGTCCAGGGCCCCGAGGGGCTCGTCCATCAGCACCAGGTCGGGCTCGAAGACCAGGGCCCGGGCGACCGCGACGCGCTGCTGCTGACCGCCGGAAAGCTGGCCCGGCCTGCGGTTCTCGAAGCCGCCCAGGCGCACCATCTCCAGCGCGCGCCGGACCTTCTCCTGGATCTCGCCCTTGGCCAGCCGCCTCACCTCCAGCGGAAAGGCCAGGTTCTCGAAGACGGTCATGTGGGGGAAGAGGGCGTAGTTCTGGAACACCATGCCGATCCCCCGCTTGTGGGGCGGCACGTTGTTGATCGGCTCGCCTTTCAGGAAGATGCCGCCGTGGGTCGCCGTCTCGAAGCCCGCCAGCATCATCAGGACCGTGGTCTTGCCCGAGCCAGAAGGCCCCAGAAGGGTCAGGAACTCGCCCCGCTGGACCTCGAGGTCCAAATCCTTGACCACCAGCAGAACGCCATCGTAGCTCTTTTGCACCCGCTCGAAACGCACGATGGCATCGCCGCCGTATGACGTGGCTTTGGCGTCCAAATCCGTCCCCGTTTGGCGCGTGGAGTCTTTGCCCACGCTTCTTTCTCGGCCGATCTGAGCCGGCTGTCCGGAGGGCCCGCCCGCAGCAGAACTTTCGACAGGGCCGACCCCGGCGCGGATGCTACGTGAGCCTAGGCAAAAGGTGGAGTCTGTTTTGGGTCACCGGGTGTCGCTGAAACGACAAAAAGGGCCGCAGACCGGCCGTTAACGAAAGGTTACCACCCCTAGGGGAATTACTAATTTACTATCATTAGTGGCTGTTGCAGATTCCTTGCATGGTGATTAGGGCAGACCAGCAAGCGGACTCCTCCCTGGCGAGCATTTCGTGTCGCCGCGGTGTTCAAGCCGATAGGCGACGACACAGCTTTAACACCTTCCTAAGACAGAATTTGCAACCTATAATGGTGCCTGTCACAAAGCTTTCATGCTTACTGGATTCACGACGGAGGTGACATGACCGGGGTAACGGTCCTGACAGTCCTGGAGGCGAACGGCCTTTCGCGAGAGGACATCGACGCTCTGAAGACGATCTGCCGCCGGCGCCTGAGCCGCGGCATCGCAGGTTACCTCTCCTACCTTCGGGGCGATGGCGGTGATGCTTATGCCGAGATATTGAGCGAGCCCGAGGGAGAAGCGGTGTTCAAGCTGAAGCGCTCGGAGGGGACCTACGTTCTTTCCTATTGCTGCCGCCTCTACGGCCAGAGCCTCTTGGCCGAGGCACCGAGCTTTCCCGAGGTGATCGAAGCGCTGCCAGAGTGGCCCCCGGCCCCGAGCGCACGTCAGATGAGCGAGGCCATCTGACCCAAAAAGCCGGATATCGACGCTTGTCGATGTCCCGACCGCAGCGGCGCCTCACGGCCCGTCGTCCATGATCTCCCGCAGGCTGTCCCGATACCGCGTCGTCTGAGCGCCTCCGAACGCAACCGCCCGTTGCGCCGCCGAGACGGCTTCCGAACGACGGCCCAGTGCCTTGAGAGCGTAGGCCAGGTTGTTCCAGGCCGAGGGCGAATCGGGGCGTAGCTCGATGGCTCGCCGATAGGCGGCTTCCGCGCCCAAGGCATCCTCCGCAGCATAGCGTGTGTTCCCCAGCCCCATGACCGCGGTGTGGCTTTCGGGCCATCGGCCCAGAGCCGTCGCGTAGGCGGTCTCGGCCTCGGAGAGGCGCCCGGCCCGCTCGAGCCCGGCGGCGGCCTCGACGACATCCCTTTGGCCCGCCGTCACCGGCAGCCGGTCGGGCGCCAGAACGGTCAGCGCCCAGAAGTCCCCGCGCCGCCAGGTCCGCTCGAAGGTCGCCAGGGGAAGCTCGCGCCTGGCCTCCGTTCCCGAATGCAGGATGATCGTGCCGGCGGAGAGGTCGTAACCGACCGCGACGGCGAAGTGCCACTGGGGCAGCAGATCGAGTCCGAGGTTCTGAAAGACCAGGACCGGGTGTCCCGCCGCCAGTTCGGCCAGCAGCGCATCCAGCCGCCCGACCTCCACCGCCAGGCGGCCGTTGCGGCGCGACCCGCCGAGGATGTCGCTGCGCAGGCTGCCCTCGCGACCGGGCGTATAGACCTGCGGCACCAGATCCTCCGCCGTCACCGGCAGGCCGGACCAGGCCAGCACCATGGCCAGGGCCGCCGGGCCGCAGTAGTAGCGCTCCTGAGGGAAGAAGGGCACCTCCGCGATCTCGGCCCGCGGCGGAAGCCCGTCCGGCTGCTCGAGCAGCCGTTCGGTCTGGGTCGCCGCGCAGGCGGTGAGCCCGAAGGCCAGGATCAAGCCGGCCAGGCGCGACGCCAGCCGGAGAAGCCGGACGGCGCATGCTGCCCCGGGGCGGAGGGGCCAGGGGGGACTTGGTATTTGAGCCTGATCGAAGTGCATCGGAGCCAGCCGCGCGATCCGCCCTGGGCGTGAAGGACAGCGCGCGGAGGGATCGCCGGTCTCCGCGCGCCCGGACGGCGGCGCCGAGGCCTCAGCGGCCGCCGATCGGATTGATGAAGGGAAAGACGTCGGTCACGCCGATCAGGTCGGTGATGATCAGGATCAGGAAGATGATCAGGATCGTCGCAACCAGGAACACCACGACTCCCTGCCCCGCCGGATCCTGGTCCATCTGATCGACGATCTGCGCGATCTCGGCATCGGAAAGGCTCTGGACGCGCCGCGCCGCCTCGTCCGGGTCGACCCCGAGGCTCGAGATCTGCTGGCGCACGTCCTCCCGGGCGAGGAAGGCGAGCACGCGCTCCCGATCCGCCTCGGACTGGGTCTCGGCCAGGACCTGGTCGGTCGTGACCAGCGCAGCCTGGGAGACGTTGATCGGCAGGGAGACGAAGAGAACGACCAGGGCCAAGGGCATCGCCAGGGCCCGGCAGAAACGATCGAAGAAGGTCATCGTGCGTTGCACCCTCTGCTACCTCGGCCGAAACGACGGGAGGCCGCCGATTCGGTTCGGCGGGATTATTGAGGCCTCGGTTCTCGCTGCCAAGTGTGGACAGCACGTTGCCACGCTATGGTCACCGCTCCAGAGTCATCGGGAGAAGTGGCCTAAAGTGGCCCATAGGCGCGTCTGGGGACCGGCTGAGCGCCGTCGCCGACGAGCCGCAAAGCATGAACCCGCCCCTTTTCGGGCGGGACGACGTAACCCGCGGCGCCCGGCCGTCTCGGCTGATCCGCTCGGCGTTTCGCGCATCGGCCTGCTCGTCGAACGCGACGCCGAGCCAAGGCAGGCCATCGCAGATGCCCTTACACGCCTTCGGTGCGTTCTCGCCGACGCCGGTGGTGAAGACCAAGGCGTCGAGACCGCCGATCTAAAAAAAAAATCAGACGAAGTGAACCGAATCACCTAGTGGCGACACCTACTTGTAGTTGCCCCGTCCAGCATCTGCTGGCGGACCGGCTACAAGGAACAGCAATCTGGAAAGGAGTAAGGGGTTGCTTCGGTGATGGCTGCCATCGCACGCGTTGTTGTCTGCACTAAGGACGTAGGTCAAGAACGAACCAGGCCATAGTGAAGATTCAGCGCTTTTAGGACTTCCCCCTTTTCGGGCGATCGCAATTCGTGTGTGGGCGCCTCCCATCAAGCAACTGAATTCGGCAGCTCTTTGCTGATCGGACCAGGTTCAAACATCCCCACGGTCTGTTATGCGCAGCGTTTGGCCGCTGGCCAGGATGATGAGCCCAAGGCCCCTGATTCATCGACGACAAGGCAAAGGCACCGAAGAGTCGCCTCATATATGACTTGCTGAAAAGCATCCATTTTTACCATGGCCTGCAGTGCCAGAGGAAACTTCCATCCGCCGTGACTTTCAACATTAAGGGCATAGTTTTCTCATCCGTAAACCGACATTTGAATGATTCCTATTTCGGAGTTTAGTGATCTTATGCTACTCGCAAAATTAGCAAGCCGCCTCGTTAAGTGGGGAAACTTAGAGATCATTGACACGCAGGGCCGTCAATATGCAATAGACAATGGAGATGGGCCGAGGGTGAGAGTCAGGCTTCACAAGCGCTCGCTCCACCACCGATTGATCGTCAATGCACGGCTGGTTCTCGGTGAGGCCTACACGAATGGCGACCTGACGATAGAACGCGGCAGCCTCTACGATCTTCTCGATATTGCGACCCGAGCCGAGGCGGATTGGTACCGCCAACCATCCGGCCAAACAGCTTATATTTTCAAACGGCTAGTGCGAGGTCTGTACCAGTGGAATCCAGCTTGGCTGGCCAAGTCTCGAGTGGCCCACCACTATGATCTTTCCGAAGAGCTGTACGATTTGTTCCTCGACGAGGATCGTCAGTATTCTTGTGCCTATTTCTCCAAGAAGACTGATGGCCTCGAAGAGGCGCAGCAAGCGAAGAAGCGCCATCTCGCTGCCAAGCTGCTTTTGAAGCCAGGTGTCCGGGTGCTTGACATCGGCTCAGGTTGGGGCGGGCTCGCACTTGGTCTCGCCAAGGCGGGGGCCGATGAGGTTCTGGGGATCACGCTATCGGAACGACAGCTTGAGGTCAGCCGGGCACGCGCCAAAGCAGAAGGGCTTGCAGATCGCGTGCGTTTCGAGCTCTGCGACTATCGCGAGCTGAAAGGCCGGTTCGACCGGATCGTCTCCGTCGGCATGTTCGAGCACGTCGGCGTGAACCACTACAGGGATTTCTTTGCGAAGGTAAAGGAGCTATTGACCGAAGACGGCGTGGCGCTTCTCCATTCCATTGGCCGAATGGACGGTCCGGCTGCC
Source organism: Kiloniellales bacterium (assembly GCA_028282935.1). GTDB lineage: Bacteria > Pseudomonadota > Alphaproteobacteria > Kiloniellales > JAKSBE01 > JAKSBE01. The sequence goes on along the minus strand of JANQGU010000114.1, from coordinate 44,661 downwards.
ACCAACCCCTGGATTCGGAAGTACATTTTTCCGGGATCCTACCCACCCGCTTTGTCCGAAGTGTTGCCGGTGATCGAAGGGCAGGAGCTGTGGATCACGGACATTGAAATCTTGCGGCTCCACTATGCTGAAACACTCCGCGCGTGGCGGCAGCGCTTCGCCAAGAATCGTGCAAAGATCGCAGCACTCTATGATGAGCGTTTCTGCCGCATGTGGGACTTCTATCTCACAGGGTGCGAACTCGCCTTCCGCCGAAGCGGCCTCATGGTGTTTCAGATCCAGATGGCCAAACACCAGGATGCGGTGCCATTGGTCCGCGACTACATCACGGACTGGGAGCGAAACGAGACCAAGGCGGTGATTGCAGCCAAGTAGACGGGTAAGAGAGAGGCCTGCGGCGGCAGCCTGTTCTTCCTCCTAACGCACAACTCTTGCACTAAGATCTGCAGACATACAGGAGTGCGAGGGAGCAGCTCATCCGCGTTCACGTGAGCGCGAGCTGCGCTAGTGGGGCGCCGTGGCGGCGAGGTCGTCGATCTGCTTCAAGAGGCCGTCGTAGTCCGGCGAGTCCTCCGCGGCATAGTTGAAGTTCTTGAACAAGCCTGTGAGCTTGGTGAAGTAATCCCGGACCGCCTCCTTGTCGGCGAAGCCGTAGCTGCGCGTCACCAGGTCGTAGACCTTGTTGAAGGTCAGCTTCTGGCGTTCCAGGGATGCCGAGGCGTCGACCGAATCGAAGGCGTCCTGCTGCAGGTAGACCATGTCGAGGAAGAGCGCCTTCTGCTGCACCACGAAGTCCTCGGTGGTGATGCCCTCCTCCCCGGTCACCTGCATCATCTGCGACACGCCTTCGCCCTTGTGCAGGAGGTCCTGCATCTCCGAGACCCGCTTGGTCCAGCCGGCCTCGATGTTCTTGTCGAACCAGCTCTCCAGTTGCGCCGAGTAGCGCGACCAGGAGATCAGGGGGTCGACCGCCGGATAGAAGCGCTTGTAGGCGCGATCGTAGGACAGGCCGAGGAAGTCCTTGACCGTCGACAGGGTCGCCTGGGTCACCGGCTCGTCGAAGTTGCCGCCCGCCGGCGACACGGTGCCGATCATGGTCAGGCTGCCGACCGACGCGTCGTTGGTCCTGATCACGCCGGCGCGCTCGTAGACGCTCTTGATCGAGGATTCGAGGTAGGCCGGGAAGCCCTCCTCGCCGGGAATCTCCTCCAGCCGGCCCGAGGTCTCGCGCATGGCCTGGGCCCAGCGGGAGGTGGAGTCGGCGATCATCAGGACGTCGAAGCCCATCTGCCGGTAATACTCGCCGAGCGTCAGGCCGGTGTAGATCGAGGCTTCCCGGGCCGCCACCGGCATCGAGGAGGTGTTGCAGACGATGATGGTGCGGTCCATCAGGGAGCCGCCCGTGCGCGGGTCCTTCATCTGGGGGAACTCGTTGATCGTCTCCACCACCTCGCCGGCGCGCTCGCCGCAGGCCACGACGATGACCACGTCGACCGCGGAATAGCGCGAGATCATGTTCTGCAGCACCGTCTTGCCGGCGCCAAAGGGCCCGGGAATGCAGGCCGTCCCGCCCCGCGCCACCGGGAAGAAGGTGTCGATGATGCGCTGGGTCGTCACCAGCGGCTCGTCGGGATAGAGCCGCTCCGACCTCCGGCTCTGCGTCAGGTTGGAGTCGACCGCGCGGCGCACCGGCCACTTCTGCGCCAGCCGGATGTCCTGCGCGCGGCCCGCCTTGTCCTCGACCTGGGCGACCGTGTCGCTGACCGTGAAGTTCCCTTCCTGAATCCAGGAGACCTTGTATTCGCCCGGCCAGCCGAAAGGCACCATGATCTTGTGCGTGTAGCGGCCTTCCTGGACGGTCCCGATCGTGTCGCCGGCGGCGACCGTGGCGCCCACCTTCACCTTTGGTACGAAGGACCATTTGGCCTTGGGGTCCAGGGGCGCCGTGGCCACCCCGCGCGGCAGGAAGATGCCGTAGCGCGTGGCGAGATCGTGCAGAGGGCTCTGCAGCCCGTCGTAGACCTGGCCGAGGAGCCCGGGCCCCAACTCGACGGCAAGCATCTCGCCGCTCTGCTCCACCGCGTCGCCAATGGCCACGCCCGCGGTGTCCTCGTAGACCTGCGCATCGGCGGTCCGCCCGCGAACCCTCAGAACCTCCGCCTTCAGCTTCTCCTGCTCGCCCAGCTCGTTGACCTTCCTGGGGCAGATGAAGACCACCTCGTTCTTGACCAGGTCGGCGGGCTTGCCCTCGAGGTCGTCCAGGGCCTCGATCTCGACGAGGTCGTCCTGGACGGCGACCACGCGCGCCGTCGCCTGCAGGTTTGCTTCCACCATCTGGCGCTCCCGCGGTTTGCCGATCTCAGCCCTACTGGTCTTGGGCCTGCTGGGCTTGGGCCTGCTGGTCTTGGGTTTGATGGGCAGGGCCGCCGCCGGCTTGCGGGCCGATTTGCGGGCCTTCGCCGCATTCCCAGCACCGGCGGCGTCTTTTGGCTTGTCGTCGCTGGCCATCAGGCTCGTCCTTCCCCGAACAGCTTTGCGTGGTCGCCCAGCGCGGCCTCGGCCAGCCGATCGAAGCGCTCGACCGCCTTCTCGCCGTCGTAGCGGCCCCAGCGGTCGACGATGTTCCACATGAGCACGTAGACGACGACGGCTTCGAAGTCGTATTGGTGCGCGCCCTTGCGGCGCTTCGCGCTCTTCCAGGCCTGCTGCAGGATCAAGCGTTGCAGCGGCAGGCTCTCGCCATCCTTCAGGAGCTTGTCGGCCTCGCGCAGCCAGGGAAAGACCGCGTCCAGGCGGAAGCTCGTTTCCGTCCAGTTGCGCGCGATGTGGCGCGTCCAGCGACCGAAACCCCAGTCGGTTCCGGAGGCCGGCGCCGGCTCGCCACGCAGGCGCCGGCGCAGGGCCGCCATGCAGGTGCGGATCTCGAGCCGATCGCGGATCAGCAGCCGGACGGTCTCGTTCTCGATCTCCCGCGCCGCCATCTTCGCCCGGGCGACGAGCTCGGCGTCCGTGGCCGCGAGCGGGATGTCGCCCCAGTGCACGACCTTCTCGGTCAGGCGCAGCGCCCGCGCGTGCTCGGGCGCGAGGACGCGCAGGCGCCGGTCGAGCTTCAGGCGGGACAGCGGCGGCCGCTTCGCGAGGAAGAGCGCCTCGGGACTGGGCAGGCTCGACATCAGCATGATGTAGACGTTGGGATCCTTCATCGCCCCGAACCCGGCGCTACTTCACGATGCCTTCGAGCACCGCACGAAACCGCGGTTGCAGGTGCTGCAGCAGCAAGGCCGCGATCGCTTCGTCGGTGAGGTCGATCGTGATGTTGCCCTCGACGACGCGGATCCGGACGCCGGACTCGATGTCCTCGGACGCCGAGAAAGTCACGCCTTCGCGCAGCATCTCGTCGGTCAGGCCCAGGACGTACCTGGTCGCCCTGCCCTTCTGCAGCTCCGCCGGGTTCTTGCGCAGCTCCTCCAGCCCCGCGGCCTTCTCCGGCAGAATGACCTCGATCTCCTCCGCCTTGGCCAGGCCGGTGTCCTCGCGCGCCCGGCCGACCAGCTCGAGGATCATCTGCTTGAGGGTCTCGTCCTTGCCGAGCTCCTCGGAGGCCAGCCGCTTGACGTCCGCGCTGAAGCGCTGCATGAGCTGGGCCTTCATGTCGAGCACGGTGTCGCGCATGGCGGTCTTCACCGCCTCCTGACCGGCCGACTGGTAGGCGTCGCCCTCCTTCTGGGCGGCCGCGAGGTGCTGCTTGGCCTCGGCCTTGGCCTTGTCGACGATCTGCTTGGCCCTGGCATGGGCCTCGGCGACGATCTTCTCGGCCTCGCTGCGGCCCGCCGAGACGCCCTCGTCGCGAAGCTTGGCAATCAGGGCGTCGACCCCGCTCGCGGGAGGCAGCGCCTCCTTCGCTGCCTTGGCCATCAGGAGCCTCCCGCCGCCGGGATACCCGCGCTGACCACCAGCGCGAAGACGAAGGCGAAGACCGCGAAGCCCTCGATGATCGCGGCCGGCGCGATCGAGAGGCCGAAGATCTCGGGCTTCTCCTTGGCGGCGTTGATCGCATCGGCGCAGGAGCGGCCCTGATAGATCCCCGCATAGAGAAAGGCGAGACCGGCGAAGAAGCCGATCCCGAACAGGGCCCCGGCGTTCTCCGGCGTCACCTCGCGGTTGAGCGTGAACATGACGACGATGCCGTAGATCACGAAGGACGACGGCAGCGCCGTCAGCCCGATGAAGCGGCCGTAGCCGCCCTCGGTCTCGAGCATCGCCCCGCAGGCCGCCGCCCCCGCGAGGGCGCAGCCGATGGAGCTGCCGATCGCGCCAATGGCCATCGGCGAGTAGATGCCGACCCAGCCCAGTGCCACTACGAGTTCATTCACGGTTGCACCTCCTTGCGGGCAAACCTCCGGAAGGGACTCCCCTCTCCCGGCATTCCCCACTTGTAGAATTCGATGAAGTTGAGCCTGAGGCCGTGGACCACGCCGCTCATGATCGCCAGGCCCAGGTTGACGACGTGTCCGCCGATCAGGATCAGGATGGCGAAGAGCAGGCCGAGGCCCGGCGCCGCGTCCTTGGCCTGCATCGCCAGGCTGTTGAAGGTCAGGGCGAGCGAGGCGCTCGCCAGGCCCAGCGCGAAGAGGCGCATGTAGCTGAGCACGTCGCCGAAGGCGCCCATGATGCCCATCAGGGCCTTGAGGCCGTCGAGCGCGCGCCAGAGGTAGTCCATCGGCCGGTCGACGATCGGGCGCTCGCTGGAGAACAGGAAGATCGCGGCCACGCCGGCTCCGAGAACGTAGGGGGCGGCCTCCGCCAGGGTGCCGCCGGGCGTGGCGAAGACCAGGGCCGTCGCGCCGAAGAGTCCCACGATCCAGCCGAGGTTCGCGATCGCGGTCCGGCTTCCGCGCTTCGTGTAAGCGACCACGGCATTGCCCATCGCCAAGTGCAGCACGCCGATCATGATCGAGAGCCGCATCATCGCGTCGTAGTCGTTCAAGTCGAGCACCTGCAGGGCGCCGGGTAGCGAGTCCGCCGCGGGCGCCACGCCGAAGTAGCTGCCGGTCAGGACGCCGTAGACCAGGGTGCAGCCCAGCATCGACAGGCCGAGCAGGCGATAGGAGCGGCCCCTCGCGCCCCGCCCCAGCCGCTTCCAGAAGACGAAGAGGCCGGCCAGCAGGACCGCGGCATAGCCAGCGTCGGCCACGATCATGGCGAAGAAGACGGAGAAGGAGAAGAACAGGACCACGCTGGGGTCCCACATGCGGTAGGGCGGCACCGTGTAGAACATGGCCAGATCGACGCCGGCGACCATCTCGGGCGTCTCCTCGATCAAGGTCGGCGGCTCCTCCTCCGGCTTGGGATCCTCCAGCAGGCAGGCGAGCCCCCGCTCCTCCGCGAAGGCCTCGACCTCCGGTATGGCGTCCTCGGGGACCCAGCCCTGGACCGCGACGATCCCGTCCTCCTCCCGGACCTGCTGATCGGCATAGGCGAGCGAAGCCCGGTTCTCGGCCTCGGCGAGATTGACGCTCAGCAGATAGATGTAGCGCGTCAGCGCCAGCCGCTGGGCGACGATGTCCTCGATCTCGACCTCGGTCTCCTCGAGCCGGTCCTTCAGCGCCAGCAGCGGCAGCGCGCCGGTGTGGGTTCGCGGCACCGGCAGGAGGTCGCCCGGCGGCTCTTCCTGGGCGATCACCACGACATAGGTGAAGTGGTTGTCCTTGCGGACGATCTGCCAGGGCAGCTCGACCTCCCTGAGCGCGCCGGCCTTGCCCGAGGGCAGGATGTAGAACCACAGCCGGTAGCCGGCGAGCTCCGCGTGGGGCGGAAAGGCGATATCCCCCCAGGGCTCGACCTGGGCGATGCGATGCTCGAGGAAGTCCCGGCGATCGGTGGCGTCGCGCAGCCGGTCCTTCACGGCAAGCGCCTCCTGCACGACGCTCTCCACGTCGAACCGCGGATCCTTGGTGACCTGCTTGCGCTTCTCGGGCATGTCGGTGAGGAAGCGCAGGGCCTTGTAGGCCGATTCGGCCCGGGGGCTCGCCACCTTCTCCGGCTCGGCCGGCGCCGGCCGCAGGGGCAGCAGGTGCAGGCAGCCGAGCGCCTGCAGGCCCTCCAGGAGGCCGTCCTTTTCGCTGGAAAGGCCGCAGACGGTGACCCGCTTGACCCGCGCGATGCTCATGCGGCCCCCGCTGCGGCGTGCTTCTTCTTGGCGATCTTGGAGCGGACGACGGCCGCCGTTTCCATATCGGAGAGGTAGATCTGGATCCGCTTGATGCTGCCCTGGGCCTCCGGGATCAGGACCTTGTCGAAGAGGTTGACCCGCTGGGTCACCGTCTTGACCGCCTGCGCCAGCAGCGCCACGCGGCGCTCCTCGACCTGGGCGCGAACCCGCAGCTCGAGCATCTTGCGCAGCATCTCCACCGTGCGGTCGACCCAGGGCGGCCGGCCCAGGTAGGCGTAGGGCCGGACCTCGACCTCGATGTCCTCGAGCCGCGGCAGGTGCGTGCCGACGACGTTCTCGCTGCCGATCTTCACGCCGGTCAGCTTCACCAGACCGGTCAGCTCCACCTCGGAAAGGGCGAGCATGGGCAGCGTCTCGCCGGCCTCCTTGCGGAGCGCCTCGATCTCGCGTCGCCGCTCCGCCAGGGCCCGTTCGGCCTTGGCCTTTTCGGCCATCACCTGCTGGCGCTTGAGGTCGAGTGAGGGCAGGAAGCGCTGGTAGGTCCTGAGGCTCTTCTGCTCCTTGGCGAGCGCCGACTTACTGAGCTGCAGCTTCGCCATGGCCGCCTCCCGGTCCTTCCGCCTCCACCTCGCCCCCCGCCTCGACGGGTTCCACCGGCGGTGAGACGTCCTGCGGGAAGTACTTGCTTATCAGGTCCTGCTTCATCAGGAGCTGCTCGGGCCGGAAGCACTCGGCCAGGGTCCGCCAGCCCAGGTCGAGCGCCTCCTCGAGCGGGATCGACACCTCGATGTCCATGAAGCGCTCGCGGAACAGCCGGTTGAACTTGAGGAGCTGGTGGTCGTAGTCCGAGAGGTCGAAGGCCATGGCCTGCTTCTGGGCGGCGTCCTGGCCCTCGGAATAGAAGCGGATCATGGTGTTCATGATCTGGCCGTGGTCCTCGCGGGTCACCTTGCCGATGACGTTCTGCTTGAGCCGGGACAGCGAGCCGAAGGGATCGATGACGCCGCTGTGCAGGTAGAACTGGCCCTCGGTGATGTAGCCGGTGTTGTCGGGCACCGGATGGGTCACGTCGTTGCCGGGCATGGTCGTCGCGGCCAGGATCGTGACCGAGCCGCCCTTGGCGTAGTCGCAGGCCTTCTCGTAGCGGCGGGCGAGCTGCGAGTAGAGGTCGCCCATGTAGCCCCGGTTCGAGGGCACCCGCTCCATGGAGATGCCGATCTCCTTCAGGGCGTCCGCGTAGGCGGTCATGTCGGTCAGCAGGACCAGGACCCGCTTGCCCTCCTCGACCGCGAAGCGCTCGGCGACCGCCAGGGCCATGTCCGGTACCAGCAGGCGCTCGACGATCGGGTCCGAGGCCTGGTTGACGAACATCACCGTGCGCGAGAAGACGCCGGCGTCCTCGAAAGCCTTCCGGAAGGTGTAGTAGTCGTCGAAGATCAGGCCCAGGCCGCCGAAGACCACGATGTCGGCGTCGGCCTGGATGCCGATCCGCGCCAGGAAGGGATTGTAGGGCTCGCCCGAGACCGAGAAGATCGGGATCTTCTGGCTTTCGACCAGGCAGTTGAAGACGTCGATCATCGGCACGTCGGTGCGGATCATCTTGGTCGGCACGATCCGCTCGACCGGGTTCACCGAGGGCCCGCCGATATCGACCTTCGGGTCCATGGAGAGGTCGGGGCCGGAGTCCAGGGGCGCCCCCGCCCCCGTGAAGACCCGGCCGAGGATGTTCGGCGAATAGGTCGTCTGCATCGGATGGCCGAGGAAGGTCACGGTGGCGCTGGTCGAGACGCCCTTGGTCCCGGTGAAGATCTGCAGCGACACGGCGTCGCGCACGATGTTGATGACCTGGGCCAGGGACTTGCGGCCGTCCTCCTCCTCGACGATGGCGAGGTCCTTGAAGCGCACGACAGCTTCCTCGCCCTCGCCGGGCTCGGGCACCTGGACCTGCAGGATGTCTCCGACGATCGACAGAATTCTCGAATAACGCACAAGCTCGCGCGTCATGCCCGCCATCTCCCTGTTCCCCGAGCGGCCCTTCGCCCCTTTGCGGGGCCGTCCCCCTGGGGCCGCTCGTCCTCCGGCTCAGGCCGAGCCGTGAAACGCCATCCCTTCGGCGGCACCGCTCACGGTCGTGCCCGCCCTGCCTTCCACTATAGCAGGAAGGTCGGCCAGGGCGCCGATCGCGGCTGCCTTGCCGGTTCGCTCGGCGAACTGGCAAGCCGCCGCGACCTTGGGTCCCATCGACCCGGCCGCGAACTCGTGCTCCCGCAGGGCGGCCGGTGCCGCAAGCCTGATGCCGCGGGCCCCGGGCTTGCCCCAGTCGAGATAGACCGCGTCGGCGTCGGTCGCCATGATGAAGAGGTCGGCATCCAGATCGCGGGCCAGAAGCTCGCTCGCGAGGTCCTTGTCGATCACCGCCTCGACACCGTGGAGCTTGCGGTTCTCGTCGTAGACCGTCGGGATGCCGCCACCGCCGGCGCAGATCACGATGGTGTTCTGTTCCATCAGCCACTTGATCGGGCGGATCTCGAAGATCCGCTTGGGCAAGGGCGAGGCCACGACACGGCGCCACTTGTCGCCGTCCGGCTTGATCGACCAGCCCTTCTCTTCCGCCAGCCGGCGGGCGTCCGCCTCCTCGTAGACGGGGCCGATGAACTTGGTCGGGTTCTGGAAGGCCGGATCCGCGGGGTCGACCTCGATCATCGTCAGGATGGTCGCGAAGGGCACCTCGACCGGCAGCAGGTTGCCCATCTCCTGCTCGATCATGTAGCCGATCATGCCCTCGGTCTCGGCCCCCAGCACGTCGAGGGGATAGGTCTCCTCCGGCTTGTAGGCCGCCCCCTGCAGGGCGAGCAGGCCGACCTGAGGGCCGTTGCCGTGGGAGATCACGAGCTGGTGCTTCTCGGCGATCGGCGCCATCGCCTCGGCGGCGACCCGGACGTTCTCGCGCTGGTTCTCTGCGGTCAGGGCCTGGCCGCGGCGCAGCAAGGCGTTGCCGCCGAGGGCGATGACGACACGCATGGCTCAGCTCCCGATGGTCGCGACGAGGACCGCCTTGATCGTGTGCATGCGGTTCTCGGCCTGCTCGAACTGGATCCCGGCCGGCGACTCGAAGACCTCGTCGGTGACCTCCATCTCGGAGATCCCGAACTTCTCGAACATCTCCTCGCCGACCTTGGTCTCGCGGTTGTGGAAGGCCGGCAGGCAGTGCATGAACTTGGTGCTGGGCACGCCGGTCGCGGCCATCAGCTCACTGGTGACCTGATAAGGCTTCAGCAGCTTGATCCGCTCCTCCCAGACCTCCGCCGGCTCGCCCATCGAGACCCAGACGTCGGTGTGGATGAAGTCGGCGCCCTGGACCGCCTCGTGCGGGTCCTCGGTGATGGTCAGGCGCGCGCCGTAGGTCTCGGCGAGCTCGCGCGCCGGGCCCAGGTACTCGTCGCTCGGCCAGTTCGCCTTGGGCGCGGCGAGCCGGACATCCATGCCCAGGATGCAGCCGACGATCATCAGGGAGTGGCCCATGTTGCTGCGGGCATCGCCGACGAAGGCATAGGCGATGTCGTGCAGCGGCTTGTCGCTGTGCTCGCGCATGGTCAGGACGTCGGCCAGCATCTGGGTCGGATGGAACTCGTCGGTCAGGCCATTGAAGACCGGGACCCCGGCGTAGCGGCCCAGCTCCTCGACGATCCCCTGCCCGAAGCCGCGGTATTCGATGGCGTCGTACATGCGGCCGAGGACCCGCGCCGTGTCCTTCATGGACTCCTTGTGGCCGATCTGGGAACCCGAGGGCCCGAGATAGGTGACGCCGGCACCCTGATCCATGGCCGCCACCTCGAAGGCGCACATGGTCCGGGTCGAGGTCTTCTCGAAGATCAGGCAGATGTTCTTGCCCTTCAGGAGCTGCTGCTCGGTCCCCGCGTACTTGGCGCGCTTCAGGTCGCGGGACAGATCGAGCAGATAGCGCAGCTCGCGCTGGTCGAAGTCCATCACCTTGAGGAAATTGCGTCCCTTCAGATTGAATGCCATCGTCCTTGTCCTCCGTTCTCCGGCCCCTCGGCCAAGTCTTGAACGCTACGGTCTGCTTCGGGTTCCCGCTATCCGAATCGGGCAAGCCATCTCAGGAAAGGGTAAACGCGAAGCTAAACGCCGATCCCGGCCCGCCGGGCCTAGTCGTCGACCGGGTCGCGCAGGATCGGGCAGGTCATGCAGTGACCGCCGCCCCGACCGCGCCCCAGCTCGTTGCCGGCGATGGTGACGACCTCGATCCCCGCCTTGCGCAGCAGGGTGTTGGTGTAGGTGTTGCGCTCGTAGGCCACGACCACGCCCGGCTCCAGCGCGACCACGTTGTTGCCGTCGTCCCACTGCTCGCGCTCGGCTTCGTAGGCATCGCCGCCGGTGTGGACGCGACGGAGCTGCTTGATGCCGAGCGCCTCCGCGACCACGGTCGGAAAGTCGCTCGCCTCCTCGACGACCGAGATCTCGCCTTCCTTGTCGCCCGGTCGCAGGGAGAAGGACCGGATTGTGTCGACGACCTCCGGGAACATGTTGACGACATCGCGGTCGCAGAAGGTGAAGACCGTGTCCAGATGCATGGCCGCCCGCTCCTTGGGCATGGCGGCCGCGATGACACGCTCGGCACCGCCTTTCGCGAAGAGGCTCCGCGCCAACTGGCCGACCGCCTGGGGCGTCGTGCGCTCGCCCATGCCGATCAGCACGACCCCCTTGCCAACCGGCATGACGTCGCCGCCCTCGACGTGCGCCATGCCGTGGTCGTTCTCGACGTCGTCGCCCCACCAGAACTGGAAGTCCGCGTCCTTGAACATCGGATGGAACTTGTAGATCGCCGCGGTGTTGAGCGTCTCGGCCCGGCGCGCCGGCCAGAACATCGGGTGCAGCGTCACGCCGCCGTAGATCCAGGCCGAGGGGTCGCGGGTGAAGAGCTGGTTCGGCAAGGGCGCCAGGACGAAGTCCTGCGGCTCCAGCAGCGACGCCAGCATGCCCTTGGGCTCGAAGGGCAGCTCCGCCCGGTTGATCCCGCCGATCAGATGGACCGAGAGCTGATAGGCCTCCATCTCCATCAGGCAATCGTGGAGGTCCTGCGCCATGCCGATGCCGACCGTGTTCTCGGAGATCCGCAGCTTTAGCAGCCAATCGCGCGCCGCCGGGTCCTTGATCGTCTCCTCCAGCAGCTCGCGGAAAAGGAAGACCTCGACACCCCGATGGCGCATCTCGTCGGCGAAGGCCAGGTGTTCCTGGCGGGCCTGCTTGACCCAGAGGACGTCGTCGAAAAGCAGGTCGTGGCAATTGCTCGGCGTGAGCCGCGCGATCGCGAGACCCGGGCGGTGAATGATCACCTTCCTCAGCTTGCCGATCTCCGAGTGGACTCCCAAGGTCGTCATGTCGCTTCTCCTTGAATGGCTTTCGCTATCGGACCCGGCCTGCGGAGCGCCAAGCCCTCGCTCCGGCCGCCGTCGAACCCGGTTCCAGCCCCTGCGCCTTGCCGCAACACTCCGGATGCCCCTATTGCACCAGTGTGCCCACGCTGATCACGGCCATGATGATCACGGTCAGGATGACCAGCAGAGGGAACATGAAACGCAGCCAACGCTCGTAGGGCACCCGCCCCAGCGCCAGCCCGCCCATCACCACGGCGAAGGTCGGGTTGATCAGGTTCACCAGGCCGCTGGCCGACTGATAGGCGGTGACCACGAGGTCGCGCTGGACCGCGGCGAAGTCGGACAGCGGCGCCATGATCGGCATGGTCAGCACGGCCAGGCCCGAGGACGAGGGCACGAAGAAGGAGAGCGCCGCCTGGAGCCCGAACATCGCGTTGATGAAGGCGACGGCCGGCAATCCGCTGACCGCGCCCTCGGCCCAGAACAGGATGGTGTCGGTCATCTTGCCGGCGTCCATCACGACCACGATGCCGCGCGCGATGCCGATGACCAGCGCGACGCCCAGAAGGTCGCGGGCGCCGTCGACGAAGGTGTTGGTGAAGTCCTCCTCGCTCATGCGCGCGATCACGCCGACCAGGATCGAGGCCACGATGAAGAGGGCCGACATCTTCGCCATCCACCAGCCCCCCGCGGAGACGCCCCAGATCATGACCGCGAAGCTGCCGGCGAAGACCACCAGGACGATCTTGCGCGTCAGCGTCAGCTCCATGTTGTCGGCTTCCTCGCGCCCCTTGAGGAAGTGCGCCTCGTTCTCTGCCCGCCGGTCCGCGACGATGGAGCGCTCCGGGTCCTGCCGGACCCGTTCCGCGTAGCGCATCACGTAGGCGACGCAGGCGAGCCAGCAGAGGATCAGAATGACGAAGCGCAGCACAATGCCGTCGGTGAAGGGCACGCCGGCGGCGTTGGCGGCGATCACCGTGGCGAAGGGGTTGATGGTGGAGCCCAAGGTGCCGACGCCGGCGCCCAGCATGATGATGGCGACCCCGGTGACGGCGTCGTAGCGCGCCGCGATCATGACCGGGATGATCAGGGTGTAGAAGGCCAGGGACTCCTCGGCCATGCCGTAGATCGTGCCGCCGGCCGCGAAGAGCGCCATGAGGATCGGGATCATCCACTTCTCCCGGCCTTCGAGGCTGCGCATCGCGCCGCCGATGCCGGCGTCGATCGCGCCGGTCTTGGTCACGATCCCCAGGAACCCGCCGATGACCAGCACGAAGAGCGCGACGTCGATCGCCGCCGCCTCGTAGCTGTCGGGGTCGTAGAAGCCGGCGATGGGCGCGAGGACCACGTCGACGAAGCCTTGCGGGTTCGGCTCGACCTCCTTGTAGGTGCCGGGGACCGGCACCTCCCGGCCCAGCGCCTCGTTGGTCTCCCGGTCGTATTCGCCGGCCGGAACGAACCAGGTCGCGATCGCGACCGCGATGATCAGGCCGAACAGGATCGTGTAGGCACTCGGGAACTTCAGTTTCATGGTGTCACGCTTCCCCTGCGTTGGACCCGCACGCATGGTCCGTCGTCATCGTCGCCTATCCGATACGACCCTCGTCCGTCACTCCGCCTGCCCCGCTCCGGGGCAAGGATGTCCGGCACCTCTAAGGGCCGCAGCGGAACATTAGGGTTTCGCTGCCGGCCCGGCCTCGTCTTCCCTGCCTGCCTTGCCGGCTTCGTCCGCGCCGGCCGCTTCTTCTTCGCTGGGCGCGCCTTCCAAGCGAAACAGCACGAACTCGCCCTGCTCGCCGGTCAGAATCCCCGGACCCGGCGGGATCTCCCGGCGGGCATGGGACTTCGTGCCCGGCTTCATCTCGACGCCGGCGCAGCCCAGCAGCAGGGCGCAGGCGAGGACCGCGGCCAGGCCGCGCATCAGAATTTGATCCGCGTGCCGACCGTGCCGACGACGATGTCGTCGACGCTGGCGGCGTTGTCGCGATCGAGATCGTAGATGCGGACCTGGGCGTAGAGCTCAGTGCCGAAGTCCTCGATCAGCTGGATCGCCGCGAGGCCCACCGACATGCCCTCGTCCCCGTCGGCGGAGACGTCCTGGCTGAAGGTGTAGTCGACGCCGAAGCCGGTCGGGCCGAACTGGAAGAACGAGGTGTCCCAGCCCAGCTTGCCGTAGAGGTTGTAGGGGTCGTCGCCGCGGTTCTTCGAGTCCATGCCGCCGGAGACCGTGAGGCTGAGTCCGGTCGGGTTGTGCAGGACCGAGTAGGAGCCTGCCAGGCGCCATCTGACGTTGTCGGCGTTCGGCTCTCGGATCGAGATCGCGCCCAGGGTGGAGAAGTCGGCGATATCGACGCCGGTCCAGTCGCCGTAGTCGCCGCCCCAGGTCAGCGCCGCGTCGTAGCGCTGGTCCGAGCCGGCCGAGACCGCGAGCTGCACGCCCGGGCCGAAGACCGGGGAGTCGTAGCGAACCCGATCCTGCCGGTTGCCGTCGAAGTTGAAGAAGGCGTCGCCCACCGTGACGCCGCTCCCGACGCCATCGTCGAGGAACTCCAGGCCGCCGGCGATATCGGCCACGCCCGAATACATGATCGGCCCGGCGACCAGCGAGAGATCGTATTCCGCCGTGTCGTCCGCCGCGGCCGCGCCCTTGCCGAAGAGCAGCCGGCCCAGGCTGTCGTTGCGGGCCGAGCCTTCCACCTTGCGCACGTCGATGAAATCGTCGGCCTGCTCGTTGTCCTGGCTGACGTCGAAGGAGTTGTTGGGGCTGAAGGCGATCTCGACCGTGGTGCCCAAGGTGGTCTCAGGCGTGACCTGCCCCGTGCCGACGAAGCGGACCCGCGAGTTCGAGACGTCGTTGTCGACGAAGTAGGCCTTGGTCTCGTCGCCGTCGTCCGCGATGTTCGTCGCCCGGTTGAGCTGGCCGGAGATGGCGAGCTTGATCTTCTCCTGGCCCGAGGTGATGACCTTGTCCGGCAACTGGCCGGCGCTGGTCTTCTCCGCGGTGTCGAAGGCCTTTTCCGCGGTCGACTGGGCTTCGGTCGCGATGTTCTGGGTCTCCGTCGACCTCTGTTCGAGCTGGTCGACCCGGGACTTGAGCGCCTCGATCGTCTCGGCCTGGGCGCCGAGCTGCTGCTGCTGCTGCTGGACGAGTTCCTGCAATTGTCGGAGCAGCTCGGCATCAACCGCCACCGTCTGCGCCCCGGCCGGCACCGACAGGGCCGTCGGTACCAAGACCGCGAGAATAAACGCACTGAGCCAAGTTCTGGTCGGCATCGCTCGCTCCCTCCCTGTTTTCCCGCGTCCGCCAGTCGAATGCGGGATCGCCGCCAGCCCGTTCTCGCGGACGATCAGCGACCACCGGCCGGCTAAGGAGTATGGCTATGACGGTGAGAAAGTGCGGGCGCTCTGATCTGCGTCATTCCGCGCCGGTTGTTCCGATAGCCTCTCTCCCCTTCGTCATCCGGTCGTCGAGCAGCGGATAACGTACTGACGGAAAAGCCTAGGATTAGCGTTGGGTGGGCGCTATCCGATTCGCGCAATGCTTGAGCAAGGCCGAAGTATTTCTTCGTGAAGAGTGTTTTTCCGGCACCTGCGGTGCGCTGCGGCGGCGCCATTAAAGTTCTGTGACAGGGTCTCGAGAACCTTCCACGGGAAAGGCGGAGGGCCGTCCGAAGGGATCGCCGGGAGCCCGGCGCCCTCGGGATCTCTTTCCCGAAGGCCCCGGCTCCCCAGGGGGCCTGCTGCCGCGGACTATTCCTTGATCTGGATCCGGAAGGACTGGAACTCTTCGAGGCTTATGGTGTCGTCGCCGTTGGCATCGATCGTCTCGAACTTGGTCACTTCGCCCTGATTGAACTCGAAGCCGGAGATGCGGCCGTCCCCGTCCTTGTCCAGCGCGTCGAAGACCGGCTTGCTGAGGGAGCCGAACTCCTCGGGCGAAAGGTGCGTGTCCTGGTTCTGATCGCGGACGAAGAAGACGTTCATCTTCCGGGTGGTCAGTTCCGCCCGGTTGATCTTGCCGTCGCCGCTCTGGTCGATCCGCTCGAAGACGCCCTCGGGCGAAAGGTCGGCCGTGGGATTGCCGACGAGATCGGTCATCGACCCCGCCTCCGCCCGCGCCGAGGTGACGGCCATCGGGCTCAGGAGGAACGCCAGCGCAAGGAAGCCTGCCATCCGCGCGTACATCGCCATCTCTTTCTCTGCTCCGCCAAAAAAACACCGCTTCGGTGAGCCTAGATCAAACTCTGCCCGATTGGAATCAATTGGCATAAGTAATTTGATCTATTTCATAGAGATAGAGCCGCCTATCCGCGCTCGACCGACGGCAGACAAGCGCTCGCCGGCGGCGCTTGCGACCGCCATGCGACGGCGCCCTCCGGGCGCGCGGAGCGGGCCGAGCCCGAAAGGCGGCAGCGTCATGGAATCCGCGGGCCAGCGCGGGAGCCGCGCCGATTCCGGAGTTTCTGATCCGTAAATGACAATCTGGCGTAAGAGGAGCAATCTAAAACCTATTGAGTACGCGTGAGAGAGGACCAGGGGTGCAAAAAGGCACACTTTTGGGGACAGGGCCTGCCCCCCCGATCTTTCGGCTTCGGCTCGAGAACATCGATCAAGCGAACGAGCTTTCGAGGCTCGAGGGATGGGATATCCGGTTCCTTCCTTTGGATGCGCGCAATTTCTCCGGGCAGTACGCCGGCCTCGACCTGCCGGGACTGTATTTAGCCCAAAAGACCTATCGCGACTGCTCCTTCCATGTTGCCGGCAGCGCACCCAAGACTCTGCTTCCGATGGTCCTGCCGATGAAGATCGGCCGGTCCTTTCGCTGCCAGGGGCAGCGGGTGACCGACCGCAACCTGGTCCTGGTCGACCGGGCGCGCGACATCGATCTGACGATCGAGGGCGGCATCGAGGCGACGGTCATCTATCTGTCCGAGGAAACCCGGCAGGCGGTCCTGCACAGCGCGCTCGGCCCGCATGCCCTGGCGGCAAGGGGCGGCGAAGCGCTGCACCTCATGAAGGGGCCCGGGGTCGCGCTTCTGAAAACCAGAGTGAGCGAGCTTTTCCGATCGGATCCCGGGTCGCCCCTGTCCGGCCTGGGCGCCCAGGGCCTCTCCCGCTACCTGACGAGCCTGCTGGTGACCGCCGTCTGCGCCAGCGACCGGGACCTGCCCGAGGCGCAGGCCAGGACCATCGAGCAGAAGGCGCGTCACGCCCGCCGCGCGCGGGACGTCATGGAGGCGAGACGGCACGAGCCGCTGGTGCTCACCGACCTCGGCGCCGCACTGGGGGTCAGCGTCAGGACCTTGCAGTACGCCTTCCAGGACTACTTCGGCGTCTCGCCGGGCCGCTATCACACCCTGCGGCGCCTCGCGGGCGCCCACAGCGAGCTGAAGCGGGCCGATCCTTCGCAGACCTCCGTGACCGACATCGCCACCCACTGGGGCTTCTATCACCTCGGGCGCTTCTCCCGGGCCTACGACAGCCATTTCGGCAGACTGCCCTCACAGACGCTGGGCCAGAAGCAAACCCGGCTGTTCCGGGTTCAGCGGGCACCGGCGGCGAGAAAATCTGGCTCCCTTGGGCCGCGCGCGCCCAAGACCGCCGCGCCGAGATCAGCCGCCGAAAAAGGCTAGAACAGGATAGCGCCAGCCCGGCCGGCTCACGCGCTGGCGCCCGTCTGGAGCGTCCACTCGACCGTCTGCTCCATGACGTCCCGCAAGCTCTCGTCGAAGGCGGCGAGGATGTTGTCCAGAGAGCGCGGCGAGACCTCGGCGCTGGACTCGAAGGACAGCGATGCCAGAGGCGAACGCTGCGGACGCTTTACGAGGGTCGTCTCCAGCTTGACTCGGACCACCCCGGCGTTCGCGGCCGTCTCCTCGTACTGGAAGTCCGACAGCCGGGTGTCGAGCTCGAAGTCGGGACGGATCCGCGCTCGCCGGTCGCCGACCGTCAGGATCTTGTTCGAATTCTGGAAGGACTCGACCAAGAGCTCCATGACCATCTCGGGCGCCCGGCTCGCCCATTCGGCGGTGGCGAGGTACTCGATCTGCTTCTTGTCGCCGATGTAGGCGACCTTCGCCGAGTTCAGGGACAAGGTCGCGGTCGGCTCGTTGACCAGGAGCGTCCAGGCCACGGACGGCATGCGCGGAGGGAAGTCGTCCGCCGCGGTGAGCCTGACCCGCCGCGCGGCCGGACCCGAGCCGGGCAGGCCGCCGCAGCCGCCCAGGGCCAGCAGCGGCAGCGACAGGAGCAGGCCACCGAAGGCCCGCCTCGTGGTGGGGATCCCCGAATGCTTGCGCCGTTCCATCATTGCACCTCCACTTCTCCGGGCTTGCCCAGGAAGAAGCGCGCCGGGTCGCGCTCCATCTCCTCCATCACCCGCCGAAACTGCTCGATCGCGCCCTGGGCGTCGATGGCCAGGTTGGTCAGCTCGTAGAGCCCGGTCGTGGTGAAGTCCTTCATGCCCTTGCGGTTCTCCTCGACCAGGGCCGTGCTCCGCTCGGCCAGGGCCTTGTAGGACTCGAGGGTCGCCTCTCCCGTGTCCAGCAGCTCCTGGAGCTTCGGGTTGCTGTCCTTGATGTTGTCCATCACCGCGCCCGCATCCACGATCAGGTCGTTCAGGGAATTGACGCCCTTTTGCAGCTCGTCCGTCGTGTTGGAGACGTTGGCCAGGATCTCGTCGACCTGTGCCCGGTTGTCATCGGAGAGGATGCCGTTCACGCGATCGAGCAGCACGTTCGCGCGCTTGATCACCTCGCCGACGTCATCGGCGATCTCCTCGAAGGCGGAGGGTACGGTCGGCACCTGCCTGTAGGGGAGATCCGTCTCGACGAACTTGACCTCGGTCTCGGGCAGGAATTGCATCTGGATCGATTGCTGGCCGGTGACCAGGCTTTGGGTGACAAGCTGCGCGCGCAGGCCGTTCTCGATCAGCTCGGGCAGGCGGTCGTCATCCTCGTCGGCATCCGAGATCCCGCGGATTCTCGATTGCTCGATCTCCATCAGGACCGGAAAGGTGAACTCGAGCGTCTCCGGATCGACCTGGGCCCAGAACTCCGTGACGGTCCCGATCTGAACCCCGCGCATCTCGACCGGCGCCCCCACGCGCAGGCCCATGAGCGATCCCTCGAAGAAGGCAACCACGGTTCCCCTCTCCTCGAAGAAGCGGCCGCTGCCGAAGACGCCGACGGCCCCGACGGCGAGCAGCACGGCACCGATGACGAAGCCTCCGACCGCCCTTGCATTGGCCTTTTTCATGCCTTTGTCAGACCTCCCTCTCCGTCCGGCGCCGGGCCGGCATCAGCCGCCCTCCCCGCGGTTCAGGAACGCGCGGACGCCAGGGTTGTCGCTGTGATCGCGCAGCCACTTCGGATCTCCGGTCGCGATCTGGGTCTTGGTCTCCGGGTCGAGGACCACGGAGTTGCTGCCGATGGCGAAGATGCTCGCGAGCTCGTGGGTGACGACGATGATGGTCGTCCCGAGGCTGTCCCGCAGCTCCAGGATCAGGTCGTCCAGACGACGGGAGCTGATCGGGTCGAGCCCGGCCGAGGGCTCGTCAAAGAACAGCATTTCCGGATCCAGGGCCAGGGCGCGCGCGACGCCGGCGCGACGCTGCATGCCGCCCGAGATCTCGGAAGGATAGAAGTCCTCGAAGCCGGCCAGGCCGACCAGCGCCAGCTTGAGCTTGGCGACCTCCCGGGCGTCCTTGGCCGAGAGGTCGGTGTACTCGCCGAGCGGCAGGCAGATGTTCTCGGCCAGGGTCATCGAGCTCCAGAGGCCGCCGCTCTGGAACACCACGCCGGTCTCCTGCATCAGGCCCTGGCGCGCGGTCTCGTCGATCTCCCAGAGGCTTTGCCCCTCGAACCAGACCCGTCCCTCGGCCGGCGGCTGCATCGAGATCAGGGCGCGCATGACCGTGCTCTTCCCGCAGCCGCTGCCGCCCATGATGATGAAGACGTCGCCGCGCTCGACCGTGAAGTTGAGGTTCTTCTGAACCACGAAGCTGCCGTAGGCCATGGTCACGTCCTCGACCACGATCGGCGCGCGTCCCTTGCCGCGCGGCGCCGCGGCCGGCGTGCCGGCTCCGGCGGTTTCCGGGATCTGCTGCTCCGCCATCGGCTAGATCCCCAGGATCTGATACATCACGGTCAAGGTCGCCTCGGCGACGATGATCATCACGATCGCCATGACCACGGCCGAGGTCGCGGCATCGCCGACCGCGGCGGCGCTCTTGCTGGACTGCATGCCGCGCAGGCAGCCGGAGATGGCGATGATCACGCCGTAGACCGTGGCCTTGAACAGGCCGCTCGCCCAGTCGACCAGGTCGACCGAGGCCGCGGTCTGGACGTAGTACTGAAGCAGGCTCACCTCGGTAAGGGCCATGGTGACCGCCGAGCCGCCCAGCATCCCGACCACGTTGGCAAAGATGGTCAGCAGGGGCACGGCGAAGATCAGCGCCAGCATGCGCGGCAGGACCAGGAACTCGACCGGCGGAATGCCGATGGTCCTGAAGGCGGCGATCTCGTCGTTGACCTGCATCGTGCCGAGCTGCGCGGCGAAGGCCGCGCCGGTCCGCCCGGCCATGATGATGGCGGTCATCATGCCGCCCAGCTCGCGGACGACGGCGACGGCCACGAGGTTGGCGACGTAGAGGTCGGCGCCGAACTGCTCCAGCTGCACCAGGCCGACGAAACCCAGGATCATCCCGACCAGGAAGGAGATGAGGGCCACGATCGGCAGCGCGTCGGGGCCGCACTGCTGGACGATGAGGATCGTGTCGGACATGCGGAAGCGGGCCTTGCCCCGGATCGCGCGGCCCAGGGCGATGAAGCTCTCGCCCATGAACTCGACCATGTCGCCGGCGCTCTTGATGGCCTCGATGACCTCGCGCCCGACCTCGGTGGTGAAGCCGAGCGACTCCTCGGCGCGATGCGATCCCTCGCGCTCCGGCACCGCGAGCGCGAGCGCCACGAGGCGCCTCGCGCCTTCGGGCAGCCCGTCGGCGTCCAGTGCGATGCCGAGGGTCCGGCAGCGCTTCTTCAGCTCGACGAGAAAGCAGATCAAGGCGCTGTCCCAATCCGTCAGCGCCGAGGAGTCCAGCCTGATCCTTGAGGGGATCGACGTCAGCTCGCGCCGCTCGAACAGGCTCTCGATCGAGCTGATTCCGCCCGACAGCCGCCAGGGACCTTTCAGCTTCAGGACCAGGGCGTCCCGGGTCGGCTCGAGCTCGAACTCGCTCCCCTTCGTCGCCGTCGTTTCAGCGGTCATCCCCGCTTCCCCCAACGCAGCGCCTGGCCAAAGAAACGCCTGGGCGCTTGCCGGTCGCGGTCCCCGCCCCAAGGCGGGGTGCCCGAGATCTTCGAGGCGCCGATCGGGTCTTGCCTCGCCTCGAGGCGAAGTCCCCCCGTCAGGGCGCCCGTCCCGATTCCATCATACGACACCGCGGGATTCTGGCCAGCACCGGAGAAGAACGCCTTGCGCGCCCCCGATCGCCTCGGCGCCCGCGCCAGGCCGGGACTGCGGCCGTCGGCCGAGGACCGGAAGGCCGCGCCGGAGACGCGAAGGCGCGTAGCGAGCAAGGCCCGCCCCCAGGCAAGAGCGGCGGCTACTGCGACTGCTGCTGCTGTTGTTGCAGTTGCCGGCGCAGTTCCTCGTTCTCCTGCCGCAGCCGCAACTGCTCGTTCTCGTCCCGCAGGCGCGCGGCTTCGGCGTCGGAGGCCTCGCGCTTCTTCTGCTGGTCGTAGATGTAGCCGCCGGCACCGCCGAGGGCCGCGCCCGCCGCGGCTCCGATCGCGGCACCGGTGCCGGGCACGCCCGCGATGGCCCCGAACAGGGCGCCCCCTGCGGCGCCCGCGGCGGCACCGATGCCGGCGCCGCTCACCGTACGCTGCTGCGTCTCCGACATGGTGCAGCCGCCGACCACCAGCGCGACCGCCAGCAGGAGGGGAACCGCGGCACGGCGCAGCAGGCCGCCGCCACGAAGACCGCTATCGGTCGTTGCCAAGGTATCTTGCATGACTGGCTCTCTCCATTCTCTCGCTTGACTTCGCTATTCGCAGGGCCACTCCGCGGCCGCCGCACGGAACAGGACGTCCATCGGCGCCTCCTCCATGTACTGCGGGTTGTCGCGCGCGTAGGCCGCGAAGACCCTCACCACCTGGTCGTGCGTGATCTCCCGGGGCGGGCAGGTTATGGCGTCGAAGTCGGGTCCCTGGCTGAGCGCCCGATGAAAGTGCCCGCCGCCGGAGATGAAGCCGTAGCAAAAGCCGACGGCCGTCTGGTAGTCCGGATGAGCCGACTCCAGCGTGCAGATCTCGAGCAGCTCCTGGGCGGAGTCGAGCTGGAAGTTGTCGGTCGTCAGGCCGAGGATCTTCTCGCCCCCTTGCGCGCGCAGGCCGCTCGCCGCGAGCGCCACCGCGGCGGCGAGGCCCGCGGCGGCAAGACCCGATGCCATGCGTCTCATGCCTCTTGCCTCCCTCGGTCGTTCTTCCCCGAACGGCCGGCCCTCGAAGGCGGTCACAGCCGCGTGCAGGCGCCGAAGACCACGAAGGCGACCTGGTCGCCGACGGCCGAGAGCGACATCTTGCCGCTCGCCCGGGTGATCGTCAGGCTCCACCCCAGGCCGCCTTGGCTGCCCTGCAGGATGATCTCGTTGTCGAGCGCCTCCAGCCGCTGGATCTCCGATGTCCGCGCCTCGCCATCGGGCCGCTCCGCGGTGACCTCCTTGTCGGCGAAGTTGATGCGCAGGAACTGCGGGATGTTCAGCGCTTCGGTCGTCGCGGCCACGCAGTTCTCGCCCGGCGCGCAGGACAGGCTGTCGACCGAGGCGCAGATCAGCGGCTTCGAACCGTCGAAGCCCTCCGCCCAGGCAAGGCCGGGCGCCAGGAGGAAGGCGGCCAGGGCAACACTGTGCAGGACTCTCATGCTCGGATCCTTCCCTAGCTGACGCCGTAGCCGCGGCCTTGCATGCAGGCACTGACCGCGCGGTTGTAGGACGCACGCCCGGCGGCCTGCTGCTGGTTGAACTGGCGTTGCGCCTGGTCCTGCTGCCGCTTCTGGTCGCCCCTGCGGAAACCGCCGATCAGCGCGCCTCCGGCGGCACCGGCCGCGGCGCCTCTGCCGGCATTCCCGGTTATCGCGCCGACGACGGCACCGGCCGCGGCACCGCGCGCGCCGCCGCGCACCACGCCACCTTGCGAGGCCTCCTTGGGCGGCCCCGCCTGCTGCACCATGGGATTGAAGCCGGATTGCTGGATCGCCCAGGCGTGGCATTCGCCGAAGTCCTGATTCTGCTTGTCCGGACCTTGTCCCTGGCTGGGATAGAAATAGAGCTCCTGGGCCGATACCGGCTGCGCGACCGCAATGGCCGCGCAGGCCGCCAGCGCGAGGGTCGTTCCGCGTATCATCGTGCTCCTCCTCTTGCTCGCATACCATCTTCCGTACATCGTAAATGATATCCCGGCTGGCTCTAGAAGCTGAGCGCAAAGCTATCAAAGTCCCAAATTAATCGCGGTTGCTGCGGCCGGACTATCCACTTTGCGCAATGCATTGGAGTCATTTTGTTTGCGTAAGCCCCGCGAAGACGGTTGGTGACACCTGACCTAGAGGCTAGTTTAGTCCAAGAGCTTAGGTCGTTAGAGATTGGGGGGTAGCATGCCCAGGAACATTGTCATATCCCTGCTTGTGTTTGCCGTGACGCTCGGCAGCGCCGCGGCACAGGAGGCAAAGCCGCCGACGGTCGACGAGCTTATGACGCGGCTCGGCTACAGCGACCAGGACCGCGCGGACCTCAAGTCCGGCAAGATCGTCACCACGGACGTCGAGCGGACGCGCGACGATCAGTTGATCGCCGCCGCGGCCATGTTCCTTCCCGTGCCGCCCAGGGAACTCCTCCCCGGAACGATCGAAGGCCGAGGTTTCAAGGACGACCCCGGCATCCTGGCCTTCGGCGCGCTGAGTCCGAGCGTCGAGTCCGCGGAATGGCAGGCGGTCGGGTTCACGGCGTCGGAGCTTTCGGAAGCCAAGAAGCTCCACGGCTATCGCGGCGGCGGCGACTACAACCTCAGCACCCAGGAGATCGAGGCGCTCAACGCCAAGCTGGAGGCCATTTCAGCGGACTCCCAGGAGCTGCCCCAGAAGGTGTCCGCCGCCTATCGCGAAATCCTCATGGCCCGTCACCAGGCCTACCTGCAGGGGGGCTTGAGGGGCATATCGCCCTATCAGCAGGGCGACACGACCTTGGAGCCGGCGAAGGAGCTGGAAGCGGTTGCCGGACAGGCCACCGACTTCCTGCAGACCTTCTTTCCCCAGTTCGCGAAGGTCTTCCTCGGCTTCCCCAAGGACAGCCACCCCGAGGTCACCCAGGGCTTCTTCTGGCTGAAGCGTAACGTCGAGGGACGTCCCGGCCTCGTGCTCATGCACCAGATGGTCGCCGGCGACGACGACTACGTGCTGCTCACGCGCCGCGAGTACTTCGTCGGCCACACTTACGAGTCCCTGCAGGTGGTCGCCGTGGCGCTGCCGGTCGAGGGCGGCAGCGCGGTCTTCTTCGTCAACAGCGCCTTCACCGACCAGATCACCGGCTTCTTCAGCGGGGTCGCGCAATCGGTCGGCCAGGACCGCATGAAGGCCGACCTGGCGAAGTACTTCCAGACGGTCCAGGAAAAGGTGAACTAGCGTGATGGTTCCTAACGCGGCATCGGTCACGACCCAGTCGCCTCGGCGGCGGCGCCACGGGCGAGGTCTCGCCTTGGCGGCGGCAACGCTGCTGGCCGCCCTCGGCCTCGCGGCCTGCGAGGAAGAGCAGCCCGAAGTTCTGACGCAGGTCCGGGCGATCAAGACCATCACGATCTCGGAACGGGCCTCGGGTCAGCTCCGGAAGTTCCCGGGCCTGGTGGAGGCGGTGGACACCTCCGCGCTGAGCTTCGAGGTCTCCGGCAACATCAAGGATCTCAAGGTCGACGTCGGCGACCGCTTCAAGAAGGGCGACGTCCTCGCCCTGCTCGACACCCAGACCTTCGAGCTGAGCGTGGAGTCGGCGGAAGCCGCGCTGGGCCGCGCGCGCGCCGACGAAGCCGAGAAGAAGACCGAGTTCGAGCGGCAGGACGCCCTCTACAAGAAGAAGTGGGTCGCCAAGTCGGTCCAGGAACAAACCCTGGCCGCCTACGAGAGCGCCCGCAACCAGGTGAGGTTCCGAATCTCAGAGCTGAACCTGGCACGTCGCGACCTGGAGAAGACCGAGTTGCTCGCCCCCCTCGACGGGGTGGTCGCCAAGCGCTACGTCGACAGCTTCGCCGAGGTCTCGCGCGGCCAGACCATCTTCGACGTTTACGTCGAGGGCGCCATGGAGGTGAAGATCTCGGTGCCGGAGGGCACCGTCCGCGACCTCAACCTCGGGCTGCCGTCGGAGGTCCGCTTCCTGACCGGACAGATCGGCACCCTGGAGGGAAGGGTCTCCGAGATCGGCACGCAGGCCGAGACCGGCAACGTCTTTCCGGTCAAGGTCGCGATCCTCGGGCAGAACGAGAACGCGCTGCCGGGCATGACCACCGAGGTCAGCCTGATCCTGGGCGGGGACGACGCGAGCGAGGCCTACTTGGTGCCGATCTCCGCCATCGCCCCGGGCCCGAACCCCGAGGCGGCGCGGGAAGGCTACGTCTTCGTCTTCGACCCCGAGACCTCGGCGGTCAAGAAGACGCCGGTCAAGGCGGCCGGCGTGCGCGACAACATGGCGGTGATCACCGAGGGCGTGACCGCGGGCGACGTCGTGGCGATCGCGGGGGTCACCTTCCTGGCGGACGGCCAGGAGGTGAAGCTGCTCGCGCAGTAGCCGACCACGCCCCCCTCCCCGCGGCCGGAGCCCGACATGTCCTGGATCACGTCCTTCGCCATCAACACCAGCCGGCTGACGATCACGGCGATCGTCGGGATCGTCCTGGTGGGGATCTACCTCTTCGTCCAGTTCCCGCGGCTGGAGGATCCGCCCATCGTCATCCGCGAGGCGGTGATCACGGCGGCCTTCCCGGGCATGGAACCGCCGCAGGTCGAGGACCTGATCACCCGCCGGATCGAGGAGGAGATCCGGACCATGCCCGAGATCGACGAGATCACCTCGGACAGCAAGACCGGCGTCTCCATCATCCACGCCGTCCTGCGCGACGAGTACGAGGACCTGGAGGCGATCTGGAAGCGGCTGCGCAACAAGATGGACGACGTCCGGCCGCAGCTCCCGGAAGGCACCCTCGGTCCCCTGGTCTACGACGAGTTCGGCCTGACGGCGGTCGCCACGATCGCGCTCTGGAGCGACGGCTTCTCGATGGCCGAGATGCGCCTGGTCGCCCGCGACGTGCGCGACCGGCTCTACGAGCTGAAGGGAATCCGCAAGGTCGAGCTCTTCGGGGTCCAGGACGAGCAGGTCTACCTCAAGTTCTCCAACGCCAAGCTCGCCGAGTTCGGGATCAGCATCTACGACGTCCTCACCACCCTGCAGAGGCAGAACGTCATCCTGCCCGGCGGCACCGTCGACGTCGAAGAGAAGGAGATCGTGATCCAGCCCTCCGGCAACTTCACCAGCATCGAAGACATCGAGGCGGTGCTGATCTCGATCCCCGACTCCGACCAGTTGGTCAACCTGACCGAGGTCGTTTCGGTCGAGCGCGGCTACGTCGATCCGCCGTCCAGCCTTGCCTACTACAACGGCAGGCCGACGGTGGTGATCAGCCTCTCGATCGTGCCCGGGGTCAACAGCGTGGATTTCGGCGAGAAGCTCACCGCCAAGATCAAGGCGCTCGAGGCGGGGCTGCCGGTCGGCTACGTGATGGAATACGCGACCTTCCAGCCGGACCTGGTCCAGGTGGCGGTCGACGGCGCACTCAGCAACGTCTACCAGACCCTGGCGACGGTGCTGCTGGTGGTGATCCTGTTCCTGCGCCTGCGCGCCGGGCTGATCGTCGGCTCCTTCGTGCCGATCACCATGCTGCTCGGCCTGATCGTCATGTGGCTCATGGGGATCGAGCTGCACCGGGTGTCGATCGTCGCCGCCATCGTGGCGCTGGGCATGCTGGTCGACAACGCGATCGTGGTGACCGAGGACATCCGGGCCCGGATGGAACGCGGCCAGGAACGGCGCGAGGCCTGCCTCGCCGCCGGCCGGACCCTGGCGGTGCCCCTGCTGACCTCCTCGCTGACCACGATCCTGGCCTTCCTGCCGATGCTCATGATCGACGGCCAGACGGGCGAATACGCCTTCGCGCTGCCGATGGTCGTCATCATCCTGCTCCTGGCCTCCTGGCTGCTGTCGATGTACATGACCCCGGCGATGTGCAACTGGTACCTCGTCGTCAAGGCGCCCGCGGGCGGCGCGAAGGCGGAGGAGGACCCCTACGACAGCGGCTTCTACCGCAGCTACCGCGGCATCCTGGAGACCGCGATCAAGCAGCGCTACGTCACCCTCGCCGCGACCCTGGTGCTGCTGGCCTTGGCCGGCTACGCCTCGACCTCCCTGGTCCGGGAGTTCTTCGGGCCGAGCGACCGCAACCAGTTCCTCGTCTATCTCGACCTTCCCGCCGGGTCGCGCATCCAGGCCTCGGACGAGGTGGTGCAGGCTTATGCCGCCTGGCTCGGCGACGCGGAGGCGAACCCCGAGGTGACCAGCAGCATCGCCTATGTCGGGACCGGCGGACCGCGCTTCTTCCTCTCGCTCTCGCCCAAGGACCCGGACCCCCACCGCGGCTTCCTGGTGGTGAACACGGAGACTGCCGATCAGGTGCCCGAGGTGATCAAGCGCAGCAAGACCTACCTGGCCGAGTCCTTCCCCGACGTGGAATCCCAGGTCAAGAGGATGTGGATGGGCTCCTCCGAGCCGGGCTGGCTCGAGATCCGCCTGACCGGCATCGATGCCGAGCACATCTACACAAAGGGGCAGGAACTGGAGCGGGCCTTCCAGGAGATGCCGGGCATCGACTACGCCCTGATCGACTGGGAGAACAAGGTCCTGAAGGTCAACGTGGTCGTCGACCAGTCCCGCGCCCGACGGGCGGAGGTGACGTCGCGGGAGATCGCGATGTCCTTGAACGCCTTCATGGACGGTCAGCAGGTCACGGACTATCGGGAGGGCGACACCGCGATCCCCGTCGTCTTTCGCGCGGTCGAGGACGAACGCCAGACGCTCGGCGACCTTTGGAACGTCAACGTCTACTCCTCGGCCCGCGGGGTGATGGTCCCCCTGCCCCAGGTCGCCGACTTCGGAGGCGAATGGGAGTACAGCCGGATCGCCCGCTACAACCAGGAGCGCACGGTCACCGTGGAGGCCCGCCATCAGCACCTGAAAGCACCGGAGCTGCTGGCGGCCGTGACGCCCACGATCGAGGCCCTGGGCCTCGAGCCCGGCCACCGCTGGGAGGTCGGCGGCGAGATCGAGACCTCCGAGGAGACCAACGAAAAGCTGTTCCGCTACATGCCGGCCTGCATCATCGGCATCGTGGTCCTGCTGATCTGGCAGTTCAATTCCTTCCGCCGGCCGAGCATCATCATGCTGACCATTCCCATGGCCTTCGCCGGCGCCCTGGTCGGCCTGATCATCATGCGCGCGCCCTTCGACTTCTTCGGCATCCTGGGCCTGCTCAGCCTGGCCGGCGTCATCATCAACAACGGGATCGTCCTGATCGACCGGATCGACAGCCAGAGGGCGGCCGGGCTTTCCGACCACGAGGCCGTCGTGATCGCCGCGGTCTCGCGCTTCCGGCCGATTTTGATGTCGGCGACCACGACGATCCTCGGCGTGCTGCCGCTGATCATCCTGGTCGATCCGCTGTTCTATTCGATGGCCTGCGTGATCGCCTTCGGCCTGGCCCTGGGCACGGTGCTGACCCTGCTGCTCGTGCCGGTGCTCTACGCAATCTTCTTCGCGGTCAAGACACCCGCCAAGGCCGGCGGCTAATCCTCCGCCGGACGGTCGCCGGCCGGGCCTTCCCGGTCATGCGCGTAGCGCATGATCTCGGAGAAGCCGAAGAGCAGGAGCAGCACGCCGCCGACGATCTCGATCGCCGTCAGGGCCCGGACCAGGTCGCTCGCCGGTGCGATGTCCCCGTAGCCGAGGGTCGACAGGGTGACGATCGAGAAGTACAGGCCGTCCGAGAAGTCGATCTGATAGGGCGTGCCGTTGAAGTTGAAGTGCGCCCCCGGAACGTAGAGGTCGACGATGCGGTAGACGCAGGCGAAGAGGATCACCAGCATGGAGTAGAAGGTCAGGAAGGCAAAGGCCGGCACCACGAGTCCGACGACGCGGTCGAAGAAGCGCTCGAACATCAGCCCGGCGAGGAGCAAGAAGACGCTGACCCTGGGGCTGAGCAGGAAGACGATCAGCGCGACCGCGCCCATTGAGATCAGGAGTCCCAGGCTCTCCTCCTCGCCGCCCCAGGCGAGCATCGGAACGGCGAAGCTGAACAGGCCGATGACGGCGAGCGGCAGCAGCCACAGCAGGCCCTTCGCTACGTCGTCGGCGGCCAGGCTAGGCTGTGCCGCGATGATGTCCCGGATCAGGCGTCGGCGCAGCAGGGCGCCCGCGATGAAGGCGAAGATCGGCAGGACGAAACCGGTCCTGCCGGCAAGCTTGGACGCCTCGACGAAGTTGGTCTCGAGCACGAAGACGTAGATGCAGGCGTAGACGGCCAGGAAGTTGGCCAGCGAGATGGAGAAGAAACGGCTGCCTGGAAACAGCAGGTAGAAGGTCCCGACACCGCCGAGTATGACCGCCAGCATCAGCAGCCCGAAGACGAACTCGGTGCCCCCGCTGGCCAGCGCGATCAAGGCGATGGCAACCCCGGTCAGGACCGGGGCCTGGAGCCACTGACGATCCGGTTTCGGCAGCTCAACCGAGGAGCGTTGATAGCGACTCATTTGACCGGTCTTGCCGCCGGCCGCGCGGTCCCGAAGGTCGCCGTCACTTTGCCGCTTCGCTGCGATAGCTCTTGAACTCCTCCAGGGTGACGACGCCGTCGCCGTCCAGGTCCATCGCCTCGATCGCGGTCACCCTGGACTGGTTGAACTCGAAACCCGAGACCTGGCCGTCGCCGTCCCGGTCCATCGCCTGAAACTCCGCGTCGCTCAAGCCCGGGAGCTCGCCGCGCGACAGCGAGCCGTCGCGGTCGCGATCGAGCTTGAAGAAGATCCCCATCTTGTAGGTGCGCAGCTCGTCGCTGGTCACGGTCCCGCTGCCGTCCTTGTCCATCAGCGCAAAGATGGCCTCCGGCGTGAGGTCCTCGGCGCCGAGCAAGTCGTCGGCGTGGCTGTCGGCGCGGACAGGGGTCCCTGCGCCGCAAAGGAGAATCGGGGTCGCAAGAACGAGGGCAAAGAGTCTCATGCAGGCACTGGGCATCGGGCTCGGTTCCTTGGCGCGCGTTCGGTCGATACATAAGAGGTAACCGATTTTGGCGCGCTGTGCGATGGCCCTCGCCCTTTCGAGGTCGCTCGCCGCCAATCGGGTTTGCCGCGAGGATCGAGGAAGACGCCGTCCCTCCGGCTAAGAACAGAGCCCGCGCTAGCATCCGGCTCCGCACCTTGAGCGTGCCTCTCGCCGCGAAGGGGCCGGCCAAGAAGGCAAGACCCCCAACAAAGGCCTGTCGAACTACAATCTATAGAAGAAAAACCTCTCACAATGTTAATGGTAGATACATCCTCAGATTGCAATTCATATCTATAACGTGCTCTTCTTTAGGTCTTTGCTACTACGACTTGGATAATAGAAACGTGAGACCGAATGGCGGCGTCGGAAGGAGCCTTGTCGGCAAAAGCCGCGTCCGGGCGGCAGAAACGGACGCGGCCGGCCAGGCACCCGGAGCCGCGGCGGCGGGCCTTGGGGAACGTCTTTTCTTGTCGGGAGTTCGGGCGGACGTCGCAGCGGTTTGGTGAGAGGCGGTAGCATGGGGGGAACCTCACCGAGCGAACAGGATGCAGGTCGGGGCCAACGGCTGGAGGAGGCCCTCCGCATCCGCAAGATCAAGAAAATGTACGCTCTCGCGATTGAAATCGGCGTCAACGAAAGCGCGATCAGTCGCTGGAGAAGAGGCGCGCCGATCGCCACCGAAAACGTGATCAAGCTCTGCAGAGCCCTCGACATTTCGGCCGATTGGCTGCTTCTGGCCAGAGGCAATATGGATCAGCATATTTCACTCACGGTGAACCACGAAGAAAGAACGCTTTTAAGCCTTACCAGGTCTTTGCCGTCGGGTTTCGTATTTCATTTCAATCGTGCCATCGAGGCGATTGCGCCGGACTGATCCGAGTTTTCTCCCAAGGTCTTCCAAGAGCAACGCCGATCGCCGCGACGGAAAGCGGCTCTTCGCCGTTACCGAATTCGCGCAGACTTGCGCCCAGGCGCGCCGCCGGATTGCGCTCTGCGCAAGACGAGGCCTGGCGGCTTGCGCCCAGCACAACACGCTTAGGTTGTATTTATTATCCATACATCTAAAAATAGAAGTGACTTAAGAAGAGGTTATTTCCATGTTGGCGGGCAGTGAAGATATGGAAGCGCGCACGAACTACTTGCGCTCCAAGACTCTCTATCTGAGCGTTTTCGACGCGAGATATCATCGACAAACCCTCAGGTATGATAGCTTGAGTGGCACCGTCCCGCCCGTTCGTTTTCGGTTGAAGCACCAGTTTCAACTGCCGCGACTGTCTCAGGACGGTCGGGTCCGATGACTCCCGTCACCGACATTCCGGGCCTGAGCGCGCTCATGGAGCAAACCGCCGGCGGCTCGCCGGATATCCGGATCGCGGTCATCGACGGCCCCGTGGATGCGAACCACCCCGCGTTCCTCGGGACCTCCCCCGGCGACCGCGCGCCGCTGATCGTCCAGCCGAGCCAGTACGATCTCACCCGCTCGACGCACGGCACCCATGTCGCCAGCGTCATTGCCGGTCAGCCGGGGTCGCCGGTCGCCGGGATCGCGCCCCGTTGCACGCTCCTCTGCATCCCGGTCTACCGGGAAGACTCCGAGGGGAACCTGGTGAGCTGCGCGCAGACGACCTTGGCGCGGGCCATTCACCACGCGCTCGACAGCGGCGCGACGCTCATCAACATCAGCGGCGGCCAGTTCACGCCGACCGGACAGGGCGACCGCTTCCTGGAGGCGGCCGTCCAAGAATGCGTTCAGCGCGACGCGTTGCTCGTCGCGGCGGCGGGAAACGACGGCTGCCGTTGCCTCCATGTGCCGGCCGCGCTGCCGAGCGTCCTGGCCGTCGGGGCCTGCGACCGGGACGGCAAGCCCATGGCGTTCAGCAACTACGGCGACGCCTACCGTGAAAACGGCATCCTGGCGCCGGGCGACGCCATTCCCGGTGCCGGCCCCGGTGGCAGCGTCAGCCCGCGGTCGGGCACCAGCTTCGCGACTCCCATCGTCACCGCGGTCGCCGCGCTGCTCCTCAGCCTGAGCCGCCAGCTCGGCGACGAGTCCGACGCCCCTGCGATCCGCCGACTGCTGCTCGACACGGCGGCGCCGCTCGATCCGCGGTTCGCGCCGGACCTCGGCCCCGTCGGCGTCCTCGACGTGGAGGCGGCGATGGCGGCGCTCCAGCGAACCGCTCCGAGCGGCGCGTCGCAACCACGGGAAAACCCAACGCCGCGTGTCGTCGCAACTGCGACGCCGTCGACGTCGCCCCTGCCGAGCGCGGCAGGCGGCGCTCTGTCCGAATCGTCCCTGTCCCACAACCAGCTCACAGGAGAGGCAAACGCCATGTCCGCGAATTACCAGACACCTGGTCACGCTCCGGCGTCGATCCTCGGCCCTGACGGCGCTCCGCTGTCCGGGGTCGGCTCCTCGACCGCCCTGCCCTCGGACCCGGGTCACCCCCCGGTCGCCCCCTCCGACGCCGGCGCCGCAGAAGCGACGAGCGCGCCCGCGTCGGGCACAGCATCCCCCGCCGAGGCCCCGGCGCCCGCCACGACCGCGGCCCTGCCCGCCCCGGCCACCGCCATGGTGCCGGCGCAGACGGCGCCCCAGGTGCAGGGCCCGCCGCCCGTGATGCCCCAGGGCCTCGCCCTGCCGGCGACGGCACCCCAGGCACCCGTCCTTCAGCCCGTGGCGCCGCAGGCGGCGGAGGGCTGGCCCAGCGGCATGCCGGGCCCGGCAATGCCGGCGGCGGTCGCGCCGAACCAGTCCTGCGGCTGCGCCGGCATCCAGCCCTCGCAGGCGATCGGCGAGTCCTCGGTCTTCGTGATCGGACGGCTGTTCTACGACTTCGAGAGCGAGGCCCGCTTCGACTACTTCGTGCAGGCGATCGCGGAGTGGCGGAAACGGGTCGATCCCGATCACTACGATTCAAGCGGAGACTACGCCGCGCCGTGGAACCCGCAAATCATGATCAAGTACCTCCTGTACAAGGACCCAAAGACCAAGGTGCTGATCAACTTCCCCGACTCCAACGCGCTGATCTGGACGGTCAACATCGACACGGCCCCGATCTATGCGATCAAGCCCCATAGTTCCTTCGGCCTGCCGATGTACATGGAGCTGGCGACCCTGCTGTGGCAGCAGGAGTGCAGCGAGCCGATCAGCGGCATCGACGATGTCCGCCAGATTGCCCCGGACCCGAAGGACAAGTCCAAGAAGGACAAGAAGAAGCCGCCGGTCGAGCGCGTGTCCCAGGCCGGTTACGTCGACGGCGAAGTCCGGCTGATGAACGGGACCGTGGTCCCGCAACTGCTGCCGGTCTGGCGGGGCATGTTCGGTTGGAACATCACCGACATCGCCGGCGAGGATCCGCCGGACAACTTCAAGGAATTCCTGGAGAGGATCTACAACCAGTTCCGCAACGTCGGCGTCTCGCCGCAGGACCGGGCGATGAACTACTCGGCGTTCAACGCCTACAACACCAAGAAGATCTTCGAGGAAATGGCCCACAGCGGGATGTTCCTGGACACCGTCTCGGTGGACCGGAGCACGATCTGCCGGCCCGATTCGGATTGCTGGGACGCGACCTGGACCTTCTTCAATCCGACGGAGACGCTGACCACGGCGCGCCACGTCTTCCAGTACACCGTCGACGTCAGCGACGTGGTCCCGGTGACCGTCGGACCGCTGCGCAACTGGTCGATCTTCTAGGACAGAACCCACGCGGCGGCAGCCGCGGGGAGCCGGCACCCCGGTGCCGGCCTTGAGCGGGCGGGCTTTCCGCAGATCGGGACGGTTCCGCCCATCCTTCCCTCTCCAACCGCAAGGAGACTCGCAATGCGTAAGCCAATCCAGTGCGAAGGCGTCGAGCGCGGCCCGGCCAAGACGGCGCAGATCGCCGTAGCCGGCGGTGCCAACCCGGCGTTCCTCGGCAGCATTATGCCGGTCCTCAAGAACGCCGCTCTCGGCGCTCTGCAGGGTGCGCTCGGCTGACCCTCTCTCGCTGAGTGCAAGGGCGGAGCCTCCGCTGCTCCGGGTCGCTCCGCCCGCCCTTCTCTCAAGCTACCAGGAGGTCTGCAATGCGTAAGCCGATCCAATGCCAAGGTGTCGAACGTGGACCTGCCAGAACGGCTCAGGTCGGCGTCGTCGGCAGTGTCCAGCCGGCGTTCCTGGGCGCCCTGGCCGGCATCGCCGTGCCTGCGCTCATCGGCGCCGTGAAAGGTGCCTTGAGCGGCTGAAACCCGGTGTGAGGGAGCGGCGTTCGGCCCCCTCCGGACGCCGCGCCCGCCGCCAAGCGAGGACCACAAGGAGAGTCGTCATGCAACTTACAGGCACGCCCCGAGCCGGCCCGAACGCGGCCGCCACGGGCAGCGTCGAGCCCAGCGCCGCCGGAAACAAACCCTTCCTCAGCAATCCGGTCGGCTTCGACCGGATTATGAGCGAGATCGCGGAGCGCAACCCGATCGTGCGGCAGGCGCTGCTGCGCCGCGCCGAAGGCTCGACGGGCTAGCCCGCAGCAAGCGAGCCATTGACAACCGCCATTCAGAAGAAAGGCCCAGGACCATGCCAGAGCAACCAGGAAACACGAACGGCCCGCAGCCCGGCTCCCCGCCGAGGCCCTCGGACGCAACGCCATCGGGCGCCGAACCCGTGCGCAGGCCGCCGCAGGGGACGGGCGTCGACCCCAAGCCCTTCGCCTTCGGCGCTCCGCCCCGCTACGTGAAGCCCAACATAGCGGTCAGGGTCTTGGCGGACCCGGTCGCTCGGGAAACCTTCTCTCAGCCCTACTCCGGCCAGCGGCGGCTTTGGGGACTCTGAGTTTGCCGGTCCCGGTGGGCGAACGAACCGAACCAGGAATGCGACACATCGAGGTTGGCCGGCCGCGGCGCCCGATCCACCGCGGCTGGCCTGGATCAAGATCGGCGCAGGTCGAGCCGGCCTGCGCCGTGAAATCTGACCTGTCCTGACGAACAGGAGGCTGGCTCATCCTTCATGCCCAGCCGGTGTGAAGCGATCAGGCTCCAGAGGAGAAAGAAATGACCCATAACATCTTGTGCTGCGACGGCGGCGGGATCCGCGGCCTGATCACCGCCCTTCTGATCCAGAACCTGCACGACACCTTCCCGGGCTTCATCGGCAAGGCGAAGGGCTTCGCCGGCACCTCCACCGGTGGGCTGATCGCCCTGGGTCTCGCCCGAGAGAAGCCGATCGACGAGATCGTGGAAATCTACAAGACGAAGGGAGCGGAGATCTTCACGCCGAACGGCGTGTTCGCGGAGACAGCGGATCAAGTCGAGCCCAGCGAGGAAGAGGAAGAGCTGCTGGCCGGCCCGGGCATCTGGTCCTGCCAGTACAAGGCCGACGGCCTGAAGAAGCTGGCCGAGGAGCTTCTCGGAGACGACCGGCTCCGGGACTCCGATAAGATCGTCATCGTGAACGCCGCCCAGCTATGGGACGGCTACACGCTGTCCTGGCGATCCTGCACCCTCTCCAGCCTCCCCGACAACCGCTTCCGAAACGTGAGCATGGTCGACGCGGCGCTCGCGACCTCCGCGGCCCCGACCTACTTTCCACCGCACGAGGTATCGGACGAGCTGGGGTACTTCGTCGACGGCGGCCTCTTCGCCAACAACCCAACCATGACCGCGGTCAGCGAGGTGATCGGCGGCGGGCTCGCCGACGGCCTTTCGGACATCCGCGTCCTGTCTCTGGGCACCGGACATGACCCCCAGGGCGTCCCGCCCGCCCTCTTCCAGAAGTACAAGCCGCTGAGCTGGGGCGCGAAGAACTGGCTTTGGCCGAGCAAGTGGGGCGAGCACGTGCCGAGCATGGCGCTGGTCAGCCTGATGTTCGACGCGACGGCCACCAGCGCCACCGCCGAGGCCGAGAAGCTGCTGGGCGAGGCATTCTGCCGGGGCAACGTGTCGCTCGACGCACCCTACCCGCTCGACGACTACGAGCACGTCGCCGAACTCGAAGAGCGGACGAGCGAATACATGAAGACGGAGGCCTGGCGGGAGGTTTGCGGCTGGGTGGAGGAGAACTGGAAGTGACGCCAGCGTGAGGGCCTTGGGGGGCCACCGCCCTGCGGCACCGATCCTGGAGAGCCTCTCAAGCGCCCCGTCATCTGACGCTCGACACCGCACCCGACCGCCCGCAGGCTGTCGGGTGTGGCCGTGCCGCGCCTCCCGATCTTGCCGGACCCGCGTCGCTGCGCTTCGCGGCGGCGCCCGGCCGGCTCATCGGTCCTTGCCTCGGTGCCAGGCACGCCACATCATCGGCCCCGGCAAGGCCGGGACGACGCCGGCGCCCGAAGCAGAGGAGGCAGGCATGGACGCCGCAGAGCTGAAAGAGACCCAGGCCCCGATCAAGGCGAAGTACCGGGACGACCCCGAGGCCGCGGTGGTCACCCTCAAGGCCGAGGGCCGGATGGGCCAGGGCGTCACCTGCAAGGTCGATACCGGCCGGGCGCTGATCGAGGCCGGCCTGCATCCGGCGACCGGCGGCAGCGGGGTCCACGCCTGCTCCGGCGACATGCTGCTGGAGGCCCTGGTCGCCTGCGCGGGCGTCACCCTCAATGCGGTGGCGACGGCGCTGGAGCTGCCGTTGCGCGACGCGACCGTGAAGGCCGAGGGCGACCTCGACTTCCGCGGCACCCTGGGCGTCGACCGCGAAGCGCCGGTCGGCTTCCGTGCCATCCGCCTCGCCTTCGACATCGACGGCGACCTGAGCGAGGAACAGCTCGCGACCCTGATGAAGCTGACCGAGCGTTACTGCGTCGTCTACCAGACCTTGAAGTCCGGCCCGCCGGTCGAAGTGACGGCCGAAGCCGGGTGATCGATAGCGCCGACTAAGGGCTGCGCCGCATGTCGATGTGCGGCACCTCGCCCTCGTCCAGGTACTCCTCCGAGACCACTTCGAAGCCGAAGTCCTCGTAGTAGGTCTCGAGGTGGCTCTGCGCCGCGAGGGAGACCGGGACCGCGCCGAAACGGTCCTCGATCCCGGCCAGCGCCTGGCGCAGCAGCTCCGATCCGAGGCCCCGGCCTCGCGCCTCCGGCTCGACCACCACCCGCCCGATCGAGGCCTCGGGGCGCCCGGCGGCGGGCGGCAGGACCCGCAGGTAGCCCAGCAACCTCCCGTCCCCGGGCGCGGCCGCCAGGAGATGGAGCGCCTGCTGGTCGCAGCCGTCCAGCTCGCGATAGAGGCAGGCCTGCTCGATGACGAAGACCTCGAAGCGCAAGCGCAGCAGATCGTAGAGCCGCTCGACGCCCAGCTCGGCAAAGCGGTACCAGAGGAAACTGGGCTGCAGGCCTTGGCGATCCGAAGCGCCGGTCATCCTGTCCTCCGGCCTCACAGGTCTTCGACGTAGCGGAGCATGCGCTGGCGCAGCTCGGGGTCCGGCAGGCGGCCGTAGGCGGCGCCCATGTTCTCGCGCATGTGGTCGACCCGCGAGGTCGCCGGGATGGCGCAGGTCACCGCCGGGTGCGAGACCACGAACTTGAGGAAGAACTGCGCCCAGTTGCCGCAGTCGAACTCGGAGGCCCAGGCCGGCAGCGGCTTGCGGGCGAAGGCGTCGAAGAGCGCGCCGCGCCGGAACGGCCG
This sequence comes from Kiloniellales bacterium, assembly GCA_028282935.1. GTDB lineage: Bacteria > Pseudomonadota > Alphaproteobacteria > Kiloniellales > JAKSBE01 > JAKSBE01. The sequence goes on along the minus strand of JANQGU010000114.1, from coordinate 7,102 downwards.
GTTTACGATCACCGCCAGGCCGCGCTCGGCCGCCAGGGGCAGCAGGCGCCGCTCCGCCTCGCGGTCGACCAGGTTGTAGGTGAACTGCACGAAGTCGAGGGGCTCCGTCTTCATCAGCCGCTCCAGCGCGGCGTGGCGGCGGCCGTGCGAGGTGGTGATGCCGAGGTAGCGGACCCGCCCCGCCGTCTTCCAGGCCTTCAGGGTCTCCAGGTGCCCCTCCCACTCCACCAGGTTGTGGACCTGCAGCAGGTCGAAGCGCTCTACGTCCCAGAGCCGGCGCGACTCCTCCATCTGCTCGGGGCCCCGCCGGGCCGAGGGGGTCCAGACCTTGGTCGCCGAGAACAGGGCCGCCTTGTCGTCGAGGCGCGCCAGCGCATCGCCGATGACCTCTTCGGAGGTTCCGTACATGGGAGAAGAGTCGATCATCGCGCCGCCGGCGCCGAAGAAGGCGCGCAGCACCTCGGCCCGCTGGGCGCGCGCGGCCTGGTCCCCGCCGACGTCGAAGGTGATCCAGGATCCCATCCCGATCACCGGCAAGACCTCGCCGCTGCTCGGGATCGCCCGGGTCAGGGGCCCGGCGCCGGCAAGGACGCGGCGCGACCCGGCGGCGGCAAGCCCGAGCGCGGCCAGCGATACGAGCAGGGAACGACGGCTGAAGCGGCCTTTACCTCGTGTCATCCCGTGACCTCCCCACTGGTTATCTAGGTCCCTCCGCCGGTTCCTGCGAGCCCCCTCGTCGTCGAAAGGCAGCAATACTTGCCGCCGCTCGGCCGCGATTCCCAGGAAAACCGACCGGAAGACAGTCTTCCCAATCGGCTGGAGACAAGGCTTGGCGCAGACAATTGCGATTTTACTTTGGAGATTCGGAAGTTATGGTCTCCGTCGAGGTCTTCCTTCTGGTACGGGGGTAAAGAAAATGAACAGCGAGACCGTGACTGCAGAACCCAGCGACGTGGAACCTCAGGTCAAGGCGCCCTTCGCGAGTCGGGACGAGTTCGTCGCCGCGTTGGAAATGGAACGGGAGTTCCTGGCCGTCTGCCTCAAGGCGGCGGCCGATGCAGGGGCCGCGGCCGGCCCCGCCTCGGTAAAGGAGTGGTTCGACACCTGGCAGGACCGGCTCCAGGAGCTCCAGGACCTGGTGGCCGACTGGCAACAGAAGCTGAGCAGCGGCCAGGATCAGGCGGTGCTTCAGGAAGCCCGGCTGGAGCGCGACATGCTGGACGGCATGATCGGGCTTTCCAAGACCACCCGCCTCGGCTTCAAGAACGCGCCCGACGATTCCACGGGCGAGATTGCCAAGGAGATCCTGGACGCCTACGTCAAGGACGCGCAGCGGACCAAGGCATCCATGACCAAGGTGATCGAGGTCCTGAAACCCTGAACCCAGGGGACGGGTCGCGGCGGGAATCTTCAGGCCCGGGAAGCTTCAGGCCAGGGAAGCTTCAGACCAGGGGCATCGGCCGCCGGTCGAGGCTGACCCCGCCGCGTAGGGCGGAGATCATGCCGGCAGCCTCGAGGTAGTTCTCGGCCAGGTGAACGGCCGCGTCCGGACCGGCGAGCTCGGCGACCGGGTTGCGCGCCAGGTTCTCGCGGTCGCGCACGAAGATCACCGGTATGCCCTGGGCGATGGCAGCCATGACCGGCAACCCCAGGCAGCCCTCGGGCAGGACCAGGCAGTCGACGTCGGCCACGGTCAGGGCGTCGCTCTGGGCCTGGCCGGCCGTGTCGAGCGCGACGATGCGCGGGCTGCGCCTGAGGCCCTTGAGCACCGAGAAGAAGAAGGGCACCGAGATGCCCTCGGCGGCGACCCGCGGGTCCATGATCCCCGCGCTCTGGTCCCAGGTCTCCCAGTCCTCGTACATCGGCGCATGGGCCGAGGGCAGGTCGTAGAGGCTGGAGACGGCGTGGGTCAGCATGGCCTCCACCCCGCCGTAGGGATTGACCACGGCAAGGTCGTGGAAGTAGCGGTCGTGCAGCTCCCGCGAGACCATGACCCGGGATGAGATGGCCAGGGCATCGAAGCTGCCGAGCTCGGCGTCGATGGCGTCGCAGAGAGCGCCGAAGCCGGTGATCGAGCCGACCGCCCGTCCCCCCGCGCTGTAGCTCGCGACCATTTCCAGCGGCTCCTTCAGCAGCACCGCCTTGACCACGTCGATACCGGCCGAGGCCCTGGCGGCATTGCAGACATTGATCGCGCTCTCGACGAAGACCTGGTCCTCGTGCGGACCGATCACCGCCAGGATTCGGTTGGCCCGTGGCTGGACCAGCCCGATCCCGCCCATCATCATCCGCGATATCACGCTGCCCTCGACGTAGAGCATGTCCGGCGACATCTCGTTGATGTCGGCGGCGTTCAGGACATTGGGATGGGTCACCAGGACGTCGCTGGCCGCGGCCAGGAGCTGCGCCGCGGGCGTGGCGTCGCCGGAGTGGCCGCCGACCTCGGCGCCGATCCCGGTCGGCACCAGGAAGACGGTGACGAAGCGGTCCTCGCGCCGCGCCCGCCGGGGCCGGAACTCGAAGATCGAGGCGGGCCGGCGGCCGGCCGCGAGCTCGGACAGCGACAAGCTGCCGATCTCGCAATGGAAGGACTGGCTGTCGCTCCGCGCCACGGCGAAGCGCAGCGGCCAAGCGTCGTTGGCCAGCAGTGGCCGGAGGCTGCGCTCGACTTGGCCGAAGGCCTCGCGGTCGAGCGGAACCGCCGGGATCGAAACCTCTTTCTCGGAGATCATTGCCGCCTGGACAGGACTATTGGAGGGGAGCCGGCTGGCTGTAGTCAGTGCCGAACCATTCCATCGACAGCCGTTTCAGCGTGCCGTCGCCGCGCATCTCCCGAAGGATCTCCTTCAGACGCGCGACCATGGCAAACTCGCCCTTCTCGGCGGCGATGGCAAGGGGCTCGTTGAAGACCTGACCCTCCAGAAGGCGGATCGGGTAGTCGTCCTTCATCATCGAGGTCAGGACCGGCTCCGACGCGATCACCGCGTCGATGCCGCTGCCCGCCGCCGGCCCGAGGGCTTCGGCGGCGGCCCATTCGTCGGCGAAGGCACGGGCCTCGACCTGGCGCAGGGCCAAGGCCGGCTGCGGATCGAAGCTCTGGACGATATCGAGACGGCCGAGCACGTAGTTCTCGTAGCTGCAGCCGGTGCAGACCCCGATCACCTTGCCGTGGAGGTCTTCGACGCTGCGCAGACGCTGGTCCTCCTTGAAGACCGCGGCGCGGACCGGCGCGAAATAGTAGGCCACCACGAAGTCAAGGTTCTTGGCGCGCGGCTTGGTCGCCGCCATCGAGTTGACCGCGATCTCCCAGCGCTCGCGCCAGCGGCCGGAGACCACCAGCTCCCAGGGCGGCGCCACGAACTCGATCCCGACCCCGAGGCGCTTTGCGATCTCGCTGGCCACCGCGACGTCGAAGCCCTGCCAGCGGCCACTGCCGTCCCGGAAGGACTGCGGCGCGTAGTCATCGTTGACCGCGACCACGATCTTGCCACGCTCGAAGACCCGGTCGAGAGCACCCGCGGCGCCGGCCGGAGCGGCGAGGCCCGGCAGGGCCGCCGCCAGCAGCAGAGCCGACAGAAGTGCGCGCAGGGCCCTCATTCGCAGCTCCCCGGCAGGCCCGCCTTGGCCAAGCCGTCGCAAAGCCGTCGACCGTCCGCCTCGCGCTGGAACGGCCAATACTTCACGTCGCGCAAGCCGTAGACCGAGGCGCCGGCGTCTTGCCGCAGGCTCTGCACGACCTCCAGGGCTTGCTGGGCGTCGCTGCCCTTGCCCTGCTGCCCGAGCACCGCAGCCAGGATCAGATGGCCCCAGTCGTCGGTCTTGTTGATCTCCACCGATTGTCTCAGCACCCGCTCCGCCCCCGAAAAATCGCCCGCAAGGTAGCGCGCCATGCCCTCCCAGAACAGATAGTCGCCGAGGTTGAGCGGGTCGGATCCCGCGGCGCGTTCGACAAAGCGCAAGGCTTCCTCGGGCTTGCCCGTGTAGATCAGCATCATGCCCATGGTCAGACGGCCGACCGGGTCGTTGGGACCGAGACGCAGGGCGTTCTCGGCCGCCTGCAAGGCCGCGCCGAAGTCGCCTTCCCAGGCCAGCATGCGCGCCTGGACCTGATAGGTCAGCGGCAGCGGATCTTCGAGGGAGGCCTCGAGGTGCCGCCAGGCCAGCTCCAGGCTCTGCTGCGAGTCCAGGCCGAGCCGCGAGAACCACTCCTCGTCGAAGCCGGCCCAGAAGATCGCCGCCAGATAGGCGTGCGCGGCCTTGAAGCCCGGATCGGCCTGCAGGATCTGCTCCAGCAGACGCCTTGCGGTCGCGAGCTGGCCCGGATCGTCCCGGAAATACGATTCCCGCGCCTCGTAGAAGACGTCGGTGACGGCGAAGTCGGGCGGCGGCCGCTGCACCGGCGGCTCGACCTGAGCGATGTTGATCTTCAACGCCTCCAGCACCTTGGTCGCCATCTGGTTCTGGAACTGGAAGAGCTCCGCCGTGTTGCCGTCGAAGCGGGAGGCCCAGACCTGGCGCTCGGACCGGGCGTCGATCAGGGACACGTTGACCCGGATGTTGTCCGCGACCCGCAGCACCGTCCCGTCGACCACGTACTTGACGCCCAGCAGATCGGCGACCTCCTGCAGGTCGACCGGCCGCCCCTCGTAGCGGAAGGAGGAGCTGCGCGCGACGACGGAGGCCGCCTCGACGCCGGAGAGATCGATGATCAGATCGGTCGCGATGCCGCGGGCGATGTGGTCCTGCGCCGGATCCCTGTTGAGGTTCTCGAAGGGCAGCACGGCGATGGCGTTGTCCTGCTGCGCCCGCCGGAGGCCCAGAAGCGGCCGAGGTCGCCGGACTGCGTCGCCAGGACCAGGGCCCCGACCAGCAGCAGCGCGAGCGAAGCGAAGGCCAGCCTCGGTGCGACGAACATACGGCGCCAGCGCTGACGGGCGCGGACCCGGAAGTAGTCCTCCGAGCTGCTGCGCAGTCCGATGTCCCTGGCCCGGACCCGATAGACCCGGACCGGCTCGGCCAGGTTCTTGAGCCGGCGCTCGCCATAGTCCTCGTAGGCCAGCGGGACCTTGTGATGCACTTCCAGGTAGGCGGATTCCGAGATCGCGAGGCCGCCGGGCTCGCAGTGGCCCTCCAGCCGGGCGGCGATGTTGACGCTTTCCCCGGCGGCGTCGTCCTCTTCCATGATGACGTCGCCGAAGCTGATGCCGATCCGCATGTGGACGGCCTCGTTGTCGGGCAGCTCCCGGTTCTTGGCCGCAAGGGCGCTCTGAATCCGGCAGGCGCACTCCACGGCGTCGACGACGCTGTCGAAGAGCGCCAGGAGCCGGTCGCCCGCCGACCAGCGGGTCCAGGCCCGAAAGCCCTCGAGCTGTGGCTGGATCACGTCGCGCTTCAGCACGGCGATCCGGTCGAGCGTGCCGAGATCGTCCTTCTCGATCAACCGGCTGTAGCCGACCAGGTCCCCAATGATGGTCGCCTTCAGCCGCCGCACCGGCGCTTGATCCGTCGTTGCCGTCGTCGGCTGCCTATGGCCCGGTGTCTGAGCCAAAGCAGGTCCCCCCTTGAGTTGACGGTGTCCCCTGCGCCCCCGGGCTCCCGCGCTGCACGCCGACCATCGTCAGGCTTCCCCTCCGCCGCGCGCTGGAGTCATGGGCTCGGCCTCCATCCGGATTGGGACGGAGCCGCGCAGGATCGGAAAAAAGGTCTTCCGCGACAAGGTGCTCCCAGAGCTGCTGTCGGGCCCAGCCAATACCCGGAAGTTGCAATAGAACGCAAGCACTCTAACGCCTTCCATGGGAAGAGTCTCCCTTCGGAATGTTACCGAGCCCCGGTAAGCCCGGTCTCGGGACGTAAGGCCTAATAGGCCAGATTTCCTAGTTCTCGACCCGACCCGCCTGGATCGCCTGCCAGACCCGCTCCGGCGTGGCCGGCATGTCCAGGTGCCGGATTCCGTAGGGCCGGAGGGCGGCAACCACTGCATTCATAACGGCAGGGAGGGCGCCGATGCAGCCCGCCTCTCCGCAGCCCTTGACCCCGAGGGGATTGGTCTCGGTCGGCACCGGCTCGAAGGCGACCTCGATATCCGGCAGGTCGTCGGCCCGGGGCAGGCAGTAGTCCATGAAGGACCCGGAAAGGAGCTGTCCGCTCTCACGGTCGAAGACCGTCCGCTCCATCAGGGCCTGCCCGACCCCCTGGGCCACGCCGCCGTGGACCTGGCCGGCGGTGATCATGGGGTTGAGCAGGGTCCCGAAGTCGTCGACCACGTGGTAGGCCGCCAGTCGCACGGCGCCGGTCTCGGGGTCGACCTCGACCTCGGCGACGTGGGCGCCGTTGGGAAAGGTGTTGGCCTCGCGCTCGTAGCCGCCGACGGCGTCCAGCCCGAGCTCCATGCCCTCCGGCAGGCGCGCCGGGTCCCGGGCGATCCGGGCCAAGTCGGGCAGGCTTATCTTGAGGTCGGTGCCGACCACCCGGCAGGCGCCCTCGGCCAGCTCGATGTCGGCCGGCGCGGCCTCCAGGAGGTGACCCGCCAGGCGCTTGGCCTTCTCCTCGACGATCTCGGCGGCGGCGAGCAGGGCGTTGCCGCCGAGCTGCATCGAGCGCGAGCCGCCGTGGCCGCCGCCGACCGCGATCTCGCCGGTGTCGCCCTGGAGGAAGCGGATGCTGCCGAAGTCCAGGCCCAGCCGCTGGTGCAGGATCTGGGCGTAGGTGGTCTCGTGGCCCTGGCCGTTGGACATGGTGCCGGCCAGCACGGTGACGCCGCCGTCCTCCTCGAAGCGGACCTCGGTCTTCTCGCTGGGCTGGCCCAGGGTCGCCTCGAAGTAGCAGGCGAAGCCCCGCCCGCGCAGGCGCCCCCTGCCCTCCGAGTCCCGCCGGCGCGCCGCGAAGCCGGCGTGGTCGGATGTCTCCAGCAGCCGGTCCAGGACCCGCTCGAACTTGCCGCAGTCGAGGACGCTGCCGACGCCGGTGGTGTAGGGCATGGCCTCCGGCCTGATGAAGTTCCGGCGGCGCAGCTCCAGCGGATCGACGCCGAGTTCGAGCGCGGCGAGCTCGACCAGGCGCTCCATCGCATAGGAGGCCTCGGGGCGGCCGGCGCCGCGATAGG
>JANQGU010000402.1 GCA_028282935.1 Kiloniellales bacterium | reverse complement strand
GTCATGCCGGGCTGCAGCGTCAAATCACGCGATTCTGATCGTCAAAGCAAACACGGCAGCCTCCGGTTCGGAAGCTGCCGTGGCGAGGTCTCTCGGCACTAGGTGAGTTCCCGACCTAGGCCTCGGCCTCGGTCTCCTCTTCCTCGCGCTCCTGGACCGGGCCGGAGTCCTGGCCCTTGGCCTCGGGATCGCGGTCGACCAGCTCGATCACCGCCATGGGCGCCATGTCGCCGTAGCGGAAGCCGGCCTTGAGGACCCGGGTATAGCCGCCGGGCCGGTCCTTGTAGCGGGTCGCCAGCGCATCGAAGAGCTTGGCGGTGATCTTGGGGTCCCGAAGCACCGAAAGCGCCTGCCGCCGGGCGTGCAGGTCGCCGCGCTTGCCAAGGGTGATCAGGCGATCCACGACGCGGCGCAGGTCCTTGGCCTTGGGCAGGGTGGTCTTGATCTGCTCGTGCTTCACCAGCGCCGCCGCCATATTGGCGAACATGGCCTGCCGGTGAGGGCTGGTCCGGTTGAACTTCCGGCCGCTCATTCCGTGTCGCATCGTGGCTCCTCCTCATCGTCCTGGCCTCGCGCGCGAGGCCGATTTCAGGGCCCGCCGCCGCGTCCCGCCCCTTTTCGGAGCGGGCTCGTGTACGGCGGGTATCGTCGGGATGCGCCCGATCGGCCGCTTAATAGGGCTCCTCGAGCTTCTTGACCATCTCCTCGATGTTCTCGGGCGGCCAAGTCGGGATCTCCATCCCGAGGTGGAGGCCCATCTGCGACAGGACCTCCTTGATCTCGTTCAGCGACTTGCGGCCGAAGTTCGGGGTCCGCAGCATCTCGGCCTCGCTCTTCTGGACCAGATCGCCGATGTAGACGATGTTGTCGTTCTTCAGGCAGTTCGCCGAACGGACCGACAGCTCGAGCTCGTCGACCTTGCGCAGCAGGTTGCGGTTGAAGGGCGGCTCGCTGGGCCGCTCCTCGACCTCGCGCACGCTCGGCTCCTCGAAGTTGATGAAGAGCTGAAGCTGATCCTGCAGGATGCGGGCGGCCAGGGCCACGGCATCCTCGGGCGTGACCGCGCCGTTGGTCTCGACCTCCATGGTCAGCTTGTCGTAGTCGGTGACCTGGCCGACGCGGGTGTTGTCGACCTTGTAGGCCACCTTGCGCACCGGCGAGAAGACGGCGTCGACCGGGATCAGGCCGATCGGGGCATCCTCGGGACGATTCTGTGTCCCCGGAACATAGCCCTTGCCGGACTCGACGGTCAGCTCCATATCCAGCCTCGCACCGTCGTCGAGGGTGCAGATGACAAGATCCGGGTTCATGACCTCGATATCATGCCCGGTCTCGATCTGGCCGGCCGAGACCTCGCCGGGCCCCTCGGCGCGCAGGCGCATACGCTTCGGTCCTTCGCCGTGCATGCGCAGGGCGATCGACTTGACGTTGAGGACAATGTCGGTGACGTCCTCCCGGACCCCGGGGATCGAGGAGAACTCATGGAGCACCCCATCGACCTGAATCGAGGTCACCGCAGCACCCTGCAGCGACGACAACAGCACGCGACGCAGGGCGTTGCCCAGGGTCAGGCCGAAGCCGCGCTCCAAGGGGTCCGCGACCACCTTGGCCAGGCGATCGGGATCGGCACCCGGCTGGATGTCGAGCTTGTTGGGCTTGATTAGTTCTGTCCAGTTCTTCTGCAGCACGGCTGCACCCTCGTATCTAGCAGGCGGAAATACATGCGACGCCTCGCCCGCGCCGCCCGGCCGCTGGGCCTATCCCGTCGACCGGCAGGTTCTCTTCGGGTTGCCGTGGGCCCGCAAACAGCCGCGTCAGACGCGGCGGCGCTTGGGCGGCCGGCAGCCGTTGTGCGGGATCGGGGTCACGTCACGAATGGCGGTGATCGTGAAACCGATCGCTTGCAGGGCCCGAAGCGCCGACTCGCGGCCCGAGCCCGGACCCTTGACGTTCACCTCAAGGGTCTTCATTCCGTGCTCCTGGGCCTTGCGCCCGGCGTCCTCGCCGGCCATCTGCGCCGCGTAGGGCGTCGACTTCCGCGAGCCCTTGAAGCCCTGTCCCCCGGCCGACGACCAGGAGATCGCGTTGCCCTGAACGTCGGTGATGGTGATGATCGTGTTGTTGAAGGTCGCGTTCACATGCGCGATCCCGGAGGTGATGTTCTTGCGCTCGCGGCGACGCAAACGCGGTTGAGCCTTAGCCATTTCGGAGCCCTACTTCTTGGTTGCTTTTTTCTTGCCGGCAATGGCCCGCGCCGGGCCCTTGCGCGTGCGGGCATTGGTGCTGGTCCGCTGGCCACGGACCGGCAGGCCCTTGCGGTGCCGCAGGCCGCGATAGCAGCCCAGGTCCATGAGGCGCTTGATATTCATCGCGACCTCGCGGCGCAGGTCGCCCTCGACGCTGTAGTCGCGATCGATGGTCTCGCGGATGCGCACGACCTCGTCGTCGGTCAGCTCGTTGACCCGCCGCTCGGCCGGGATCCCGACCTTTTCGCAGATCTCCGAGGCCTTGGTCGAGCCGATTCCATGGATATAGGTCAACCCGATCAGGACACGTTTTTGAGTCGGGATGTTGACGCCAGCTATACGAGCCACGCCGTTCTACTCCTCACATATATGGACATGCGCGAACGCCCCGGCCGCGCTGGCGTCGGGGACGCGCGATTATAGGTCTCGGGGTCGGCGAGTCAACACTCATGCCCGGCCCAAAACCCCCTCGATCTGGCGGGTGACCTCGTCGATATCGGCCATCCCGTCGACGCCCTGGAGGACCCCGGCCTGCCGGTAATAGGGCAGGATCGGCGCCGTCTGGGCGTGGTAGGCCTCCAGACGGGCACGCACGGTCGCCTCGTTGTCGTCATCCCGGCGGCGGAACTCGGTCGCGCCGCAGCTGTCGCAGACGCCCTCGACCTTGGGCCGCTGGAACCTGTCGTGGTAGCCGGCGCCGCAGGCGGCGCAGGAGAAACGGCCGGTGATCCGCTCCACCAGGGCCTCCTCGTCGACCTCCAGCTGGATCACCCGGTCGAGCTTCAGGCCCTTCTTGGTCAGCATCTCGTCCAGCGACTCGGCCTGGGCGGCGGTGCGCGGAAAGCCGTCCAGAATGAAGCCGTCCTTGCAGTCCGGCTCGTCGATCCGGTCCGAGATCATCTGCACCATCAGGTCGTCAGGCATCAGCTTGCCGGCATCCATCACCGCCTTGGCTTCCTTGCCCAGAGGACTGCCCGAGGCAACCAGGGCGCGCAGCATGTCGCCGGTCGAGAGCTGGACCAGATGATGTCGCTCCTCCAACCGCTTCGCCTGCGTCCCCTTGCCCGCCCCCGGCGGTCCAAGAAGAATCACGTTCAACCACGCCTCCCCCGAAGCTTGGCCTTCTTGATGAGGCCTTCGTATTGATGTGCCAGCAGATGCGAATGGATCTGTCCGACGGTGTCCATGGTCACCGAGACCACGATCAGCAGGCTGGTGCCGCCGAAGTAGAAGGGCACCGCATATTCCGCGATCAGCAGTTCCGGCAGCAGGCAGACCAGCGCCAGGTAGGCGGCGCCGACCACGGTCAGGCGGACCTGGAGGTAGTTCAGGTACTCCGCCGTGTTGGCGCCCGGCCGGATGCCCGGGATGAAGCCGCCGTGCTTCTTCAGGTTGTCCGCGGTATCCGCCGGATTGAAGACGATCGAGGTATAGAAGAAGCAGAAGAACACGATCATCGCGACGTAGATCACCAGGTAGAGCGGCTGCCCGTGGCCGAGCAGCGCCGTGATCTGGGTCAGCCAGTCCGGCCCGCCGCCGCCCGAGAAGCCGGCCACGGTCAGCGGCATCAGCAGCAGCGAGGAGGCGAAGATCGGCGGGATCACGCCCGCGGAGTTGAGCTTCAGCGGCAGGTGCGAGGATTCGCCGCCGAACATCTTGGATCCGACCTGGCGCTTGGGATACTGGACGATCACCCGGCGCTGGGCCCGCTCCATGAAGACGATGAAGGCGATCACGGCCACGGCCATGATCAGCAGGCCGATGATGATCCCGGCGCCCAGGGCCCCGGTGCGGCCCAGCTCCAGCGTGGTCGCCAGGGCCGAGGGCAGGTTGGCGACGATGCCCGCGAAGATGATCAGCGAGATGCCGTTGCCCACGCCGCGCTGGGTGATCTGCTCGCCCAGCCACATCAGGAAGATCGTGCCACCGGTCAGGGTGATGACCGTGGTCACCCGGAAGAACAGGCCCGGGTCGGCGACCGCCGGCCCGCTCTCGTTGGCCACGCTTTCCATCCCGATCCCGATGCCGTAGGCCTGGAAGGCCGCCAGCAGCACCGTGCCGTAACGGGTGTACTGGTTGATCTTCTTGCGGCCGGACTCGCCCTCCTTCTTCAGCGCCTCGAGCTTCGGCGAGACCGCGGTCATCAGCTGCATGATGATCGCCGCCGAGATGTAGGGCATGATGTTGAGCGCGAAGATCGACATCCGCCCCAGCGCACCGCCGGCGAAGACGTTGAAAAGCCCGACGATTCCGCCGGACTGCTGCTGGAAGAACTCCGCGAGGACCGTCGGGTCGATCCCGGGGATCGGGATGTAGGTCCCGAGCCGGTAGATCACCAGCGCGCCCAAGGTGAACCAGATGCGCTGCTTCAACTCGGTCGCCTTGGACAGCGCTCCGAAGTTGATGTTGGCGGCAAGTTGTTCAGCGGCTGATGCCATCGGAATGTCCTTCTTGGAGGGCGGGCTCAGGCCTCGGCGTCAGCCCCGCCTCCGTCTTTGGCCTGGGACGTCTTCGTCTTGGACTTCGCCTTCGCCTTGGGCTCCGCGGCCTCGCCGGCCGCCGGCTTGGGCGCCGCGATGGTCACCGTGCCCCCGGCCTTCTCGACCGCGGCCACCGCCGCCTTGGAGGCGCCGGCGACGGTTATGTTCACTTTGGCCTTCAGCTCACCGTTTGCAAGCAGCCTGACCCCGTCTCGCGCCTTCTTGAACAGGCCGGCGGCGCGCAGGGCTTCCGTGTCGACCGCCTTCTTGGCGTCGAGGCGGCCCGCGTCGATGGCCTGCTGCAGGCGGCCGATGTTCACCTCGACGTAGTCCTTGGCGAAGACGTTGACGAAGCCGCGCTTGGGCAGGCGACGGTAGAGCGGCATCTGGCCGCCCTCGAAACCCTTGATCGACACGCCGGAGCGCGCCTTCTGGCCCTTGTGGCCCCGGCCGGCGGTCTTACCCAGCCCGGAGCCCGCGCCCCGCCCGAGCCGCTTTCGGCCCTTGCGCGCGCCGGGATTGTCGGAAAGCTCGTTCAGTCTCATGGCCCAGCAGGCTCCCAATTCCTTGCTTCCGGCAGCGCCCGCTCCGGGCGGCCGTAACCTGGCGGCGTCAGGCCTCGCCCTCGACCCGGACGAGGTGCCGCACCTTGTTGATCATGCCCCGCACCGCCGGGGTATCCTCCAGCTCGCGGGTCCGGTGCATCTTGCCGAGGCCCAGGCCCTTGAGGGTCTGGCCCTGATCCTTGGGGCGCCCGATCGGACTGCCGACCTGGGTCACCTTCACGGTCTTCTTCGCTGCAGCCATCAGGCGGTCTCCACGGCCTCTTCCTCGCCGCGCGCCTCGCGCCGGCCGAGGATGTCGGAGACCTTCTTGCCGCGGCGCTGGGCGACCTGGCGCGGGTTGGCGCAGTTGCCCAGGGCGTCGAAGGTCGCCCGGATCATGTTGTGCGGGTTGGCGGAGCCGACCGACTTGGCGACCACGTCCTGGACGCCCATGGCCTCGAAGACGGCGCGCATCGGCCCGCCTGCGATGATCCCGGTGCCCGCCGGGGCCGCGCGCAGCACGACCTTGCCGGCGCCGTAGCGGCCCTTGACGTCATGGTGCAGGGTCCGGCCCTCGCGCAGCGGGATGCGGACCAGGTGCCGCTTCGCCGCCTCGGTCGCCTTGCGGATCGCCTCCGGCACCTCGCGCGCCTTGCCGTGGCCGTGGCCGACCCGGCCGCGACCGTCGCCGACCACCACCAGGGCCGCGAAG